>JAGXFG010000039.1 GCA_024637395.1 Burkholderiaceae bacterium
CCCACGAAGTGATCGCGTTCGCCTACGACTGGCGTCGCCCGATCGAAGATGAAGCGTGCCGCCTCGCGGCAGCGGTCGACGTCGCGCTCGCGGTGCGAAACCAGAGCCAGCAGCCGGTACGTCTGCTGGCGCATTCAATGGGCGGCCTGGTGGCACGCACCATGCGCCTCGAAAAACCCGAGACTTGGCAGCGGTTGATGGCGCGCGAGGGTGCGCGGCTGCTGATGCTGGGTACGCCCAACGGCGGCTCATGGGCGCCGATGCAGACGCTTTCGGGTGACGATACGTTTGGCAATGCGCTGGTCGCGTTTGGCGCCTTGTTCGACAACGGCGGCGCGCGCAAAATGATGGCCGGCATGCCCGGTTTCATCCAGCTCCAGGCTTCGTTGCTCGACCCCACACTGGGCCTGGACAAGGCCGCCACTTGGCAAAAACTTGCCGACGATGACATGGCCGCGCTACGCGAACGCAGTATCTGGCACGACGAAGATGCGCAACACACGATCTACGAGTGGGGTGCGCCACCGCAAGACGTGCTCGACCAGGCCGTGAAGCTGCGCCGGCGCCTCAATGAGCAGGCCGAAACGCTGGGCGCCGACGCGCAAAAAATGCTGCTGGTGGTGGGCCACGCCGCGTTCACGCCGGCGGGCATCGCGCAGACCGCGGACGGGCTGGAGTATCTCGATGCGCCCGATGACGGCGATGGCCGCGTGACGCTGTCGAGCGCGTTGCTGCCGGGCGTGCGCACCTGGCAGGTCGATGCCGACCACGGCAAGCTACCCGACCAGGCGAGCGCCTTCGCCGCTTACATTGAACTGCTCAGCACCGGGCAGACGCGCCTGCTCAAAGTCTACGAGCCGGCCGCACCCGGTGTACGCGGTGCCAGCGGGGCGCCGGCCAGTGCGACGGCGGCGCCCACGACGATGGTGCGCAGCCGGCCGTCACGCGGGCTGCAGTCGTCGCGCCCGCCGACCAGCGAATCCGAAGTGCTGGGCCTGACGCAGACCGGCAGCGAGACCCGGCGCGCCAGTGGCAAGAGTACCGCGCTGCGGGTGTCGGTGCTCAACGGCGATCTCAAGTTCATCAGCCAGCCGCTGCTGGTGGGGCACTACCGCTCGCTGGTGCTGACCGGCACGGAGTGGGTGGTCGACGGCCTGGTCGGCAACGCGCTGAGCAAGTCGCTGGCCGCCGGCCTGTACCCCGACGGCACCGGCGCGCACCAGATCTTTGGCAATCAGCGCCAGGATCCGAACAACGTTTTCGCGATGGCGCGCCCGCAGGCGGTCGTGGTGGCCGGGCTGGGGGACGAGGGCAAGCTGCGCGCCCGGGAACTGGTCTATACCGTGCGCCAGGCGGTGCTGGCGTATGCCCAGCGGGTGGCCGAGCAACAAACCGGCGCCGCCTCGCAGTTCGAGCTGGCCGCCACCCTGATAGGCAGCGGCGGCAAAGGCATCAGCCCCGGCAGTTCGGCCCAGTTGATTGCGCAAGGCGTGTTCGAGGCGAATCAGAAATTGCAGCAAGGTGGCTGGCCGCAACTCAGCCGCCTGATCCTGGTGGAGTGCTACCTGGACCGCGCCAGCGAGGCCTGGCGTGCACTGCAGGTGCAGTCGATCGCGACGCCGAACCAGCTCGAGCTCGTGGGACTGGTCGCCTCGGGCGCCGGCGCCTTGCGCCGCTCACTCGATTCAAGCTACCGCGGCGCCGCCTACGACTTGATCAGCGCCCTGACCGGCCCGCGCGACAAGCTTGGCCAACCGACCATCGAGTACGTCCTGGACACGCGCCGGGCGCGCACCGAAGTGCGGGCCCAGCAGGCCCAGGGCACGCTGCTCAATGAACTGGTGGCCAAGGCCTCCAACGATTCCAACCGCGACGCGCAAATCGGGCGCACGCTGTTCAAGCTGCTGGTGCCGGTGGAGATGGAACCCTTCTTGGGCGGCACGTCCGAAATGCTGATCGAGCTCGATGGCGGTTCTGCCGTCATTCCGTGGGAGTTGCTCGACACCGAAACGCCAGCGCAAAGCGGTGGCGACCCGCGGCCCTGGGCGATCCGCAGCAAGCTGCTGCGCAAGCTGCGCACCGAAGATTTCCGCGCCCAGGTGTCGGACGCCAGTGCCGACGACAGCGTGCTGGTGATCGGCGAGCCGCTGTGCGATCCCCAGAAGTATCCGCCGCTGCCGGGCGCACGCGCCGAAGCCGTTGCCGTGGTGACCCGCCTGAGCAGCGGTGCCGACGGCATTCAAGCCGACAAAGTGCGCTCGCTGGTCAGTGGCGCGGATGACGCGCGCACCATCATCAACGCGCTGTTCGAACGCCCTTACCGCGTCGTGCACGTGGCCGGGCACGGCGCGTTCGGCGCCAAAGGCGGCGTCGTGCTGTCGGGTGAAACCTTTCTCGGCGCGGCCGAAATCAAGGCCATGCGAACGGTGCCCGAACTGGTGTTCCTGAACTGCTGCCACCTCGCCGGGCGCGACGCGTCGCAGACGCTGCAGCCGCCCTACGACCGCGCCAGCTTCGCCGCCAACATTGCGCAGGCGCTTATCGAGATCGGCGTGCGCTGTGTCATCGCGGCCGGCTGGGCGGACGAGGACGGGCCGGCGGAAAAGTTCGCCACCACGTTTTACGCCGTGCTATTGCGCGGCGAACGTTTTATTGACGCCGTCGCGGCGGCGCGCGAAGCGGCCTGGCGCGAAAGCCCGCAGGGCAACACCTGGGCCGCCTACCAGTGTTATGGCGACCCGGGCTGGACCTGGAGCCGGGGCGGCGCCGACGCGCAGCGCCCGCCGGCGCCGGTGGGCGCGGAGTTCACCGGGGTGGCCTCGCCGGTGGCGCTGGCGCTGGCGCTCGAAACCCTCGCCATCCGCAGCCGCTTCAGCAACGCCCGCGCCGAGTCGCAGCGCGACAAGGTGCGTTTTCTCGAATCCAAGTTCGGCCCGGTGTGGGGCGCCATGGGCGCTTTAGCCGAAGCCTTCGGGCTGGCATATGCCGAAGCCAAGGACAGCAGCAAGGCGATCGAGTGGTACCGCGTCGCCGTCAACGCGTCAGACGCCAGCGCATCATTCCGGGCGGCCGAACAACTTGGCAACGAACTCGCGCGCTGCGGCGAAAAGCTCACCGACGAGGCCGCCGCGCGCGCCATGGTCGAGGAGGGCATCCTCCAGCTTGGAAAACTGGTGGCGCTGCAGCCCACGCTCGAGCGCGAAAGCCTGCTCGGCTCCGCCTACAAGCGCCTGGTGTTGCTGGAGGCGCGGTCGGGCAAGGGCGCCGCCTCGCTCAAGGCGCTGGAGCAAATGGTTGTGCACTATGCCAATGCGGAGGAGATGGCCCACAAGGCGCAGGCCGACAACCTGTTCTACCCGGCCAAGAATGGCATCAGCGCCGAATTGCGGCTGGCGTTCCTGCAGCGACGCGCACCGCGCCTCTCTGAAGCCCGGCTCAGCGCCGTACGCGAGTCACTGGACAAAGCGGCGACCGAGAAGCCCGATTTCTGGTCCGTAGTCGGGCAATCCGAGCTGGGCCTGCTCGAAGCGCTGGCGCAAGGACGGCTGGCCGGCTCTGGCCCGGCGCTGATGGACTCCTTTCGTGAGCTCAAGGCGCGGGTTCCCGCGGTGTGGAGCTGGGACTCGGTTTACACCGAAGCGCGCTTCACGCTGGAGCCCTATCAGGCGGTGGCCAGCGCGACGGAGCAACGTGCAGCGCTGGAGATGTCGAAAGGCCTGAGGGCGCTGGCGGCGGCATGAATGCCAGTGGCGCGCCGCCGCCCGATGTGTTTGTCAGCTACGCGCGAGAGGACCGCCCGCTGGCCGAACAGCTCGCGCAGGCCCTGGGAGCGAGCGGCTTGCGGGTCTGGTGGGACCGCGACCTGGCCGCGGGATCCGAGTTCACCGCTGTCATCGAAGCCAAGCTGCTGGGCGCGGCCGTCGTCATTGTGCTGTGGTCAACCGAGTCGGCGCGGTCCTCGTTTGTGCGCGACGAATCTTCGCGCGCCCTCAAAACCGGCAAACTGCTGCCGGTGCGCATTGAAGACGTCGAGCTGCCCCTGGGCTTTGGCCAGCTGCACACGCTCGACCTGCTGGACTGGGATGGCGATGCGGGCGACGATCTGTTCCAGACGCTGCTGTTCGAAGTGCGCCAGAAGCAAGGGCAGGGCCAGCCTCCCGAGCGCCCCCGTCTGAGCCGCAAGTGGCCGCGCCGCTCCACGCTGATGACGGCTGCCGCCCTGGCCCTGGCACTGGGCGGCAGCGCCACCTGGTATGCGCGCGACCAACGCCAGAGTGAGGCTGCGGCACAGGCCGAGGCCAACCGCCACTTTCGCGCCGGGCTGGACCAGCAATATGCCAGCCCGGCGCAACTCGAAACTGCGCTCAACGAATACCTGAGCGCGCTGGAGCTTCGCCCCGCGCACGCCCGGGCGCGCTACTACCTCGGCCACGTCTATGCGCAGACCAGCAAGCCGGGCGACGCACTCGACGCGTTCAAGCGTGCGCTGGCGGCGACCGAGGCGCCGCTTGACCGCAGCCAACGCGTCGAGGCCGAAAGACAGGTGCTCACACTGGCCGTGGTCAAGGGCGAAGCCACGCCGATCACCCGCGTCGACGCGAGCCCTGTGCCCGTTAAGTCGATGACAGGGCTCGCCAGCGGCGCCGAGCCCGGCGTTTCCGCCACAACAACTGCAAACGTTGACCCCACCGCGGCGGATGCGGCACCCAAACAGCCGCCGCGCACCGACCCGCCGCAGGCCAGTGTGGCGCCGATCGCCAGGAGTGTCGAAGGTTTGTTCGATGACAACAAGGAGCGCCGCATCAACGCCACCACCAGCCTCGTGCTCGATCCGCAGGCCTTGTCGGATGCGGTGCCGGTCGCCGTCAGGAAGGCGTCACAAGCATTGGAGGGTGGCCCGGCCGCGATGGACGCGAGCGCCTCGTCGGGCGTGGTCAACACGCTGGTGCTGCTGCAAAGCGCCTTGCCCGGCACCTTGCAGGTCAACCGTCCAGCCATCGAACAGCTGCTCGACGCGGCCGAGCCGCTCGGCGACTACACCGCCAAACAAGTCGGCAAGGTGCGCGAACTGCTCAAGCAGGCTGCAGTGCGCAAACCGGTTGCCTACCTCCAGATTGCCAATGAAGCGCAGCGGCCCATCGCCGAAGCCGTGGCCGCCAAGTTGCGCAGCTTCGGCTACGAGGCGCCCGGCATCGAGCTCGTCGGCGAGCGAGCGCCAGACACCACGCAAGTGCGGGTGCAGGGCAAGAGCGACCGCAGCTATGCCCGCTGGGTAACCAAGGTTGTGGGTGAGGCCGTCAACGCCCAGCCTGCGAGCAGCGGCCTGCGCAATGCGAAGCCCAGGACCGACACCTACGAAATCTGGCTGGGCCGTTCCCTGTGCGCACCGGGCGGCTTGGTGCTGGCGGGGTGCAAGAAGGCGTAGCCGGTGGGCGAATCCCACCGACCCCATGCATCAGAAAATCATGCGCGCGATCAACAGCCCGGTCGCGACTGACACCCCCGTGGCCACCAGTCCCGGAATCATGAACGAGTGGTTCAGCACGTAGCGACCAATCTTGGTGGTTCCGGACAAGTCGAAGTTGATCGCTGCGATCAGTGACCCATAGGTCGGAATGAAGAAGTAGCCATTGACCGCCGGGAACATGCCGATCAGGAACTGGGGCGGGATGCCGAGCACAACGCCCAGCGGCATCAACGCACGGGTGGTGGCGGCCTGGCTGTAAAGCAACACCGAGGCCAGGAACAAACCGAAGGCAAAGGTCCACGGCGCGACCTTCGCCCATTCACCGATCGCGGGAACAATCAAGTCCCTGTTGGCAGAAATGAAACTGTCGCCGAGCCAGGCCAGGCCAAAAATACCAATGACCGCAACCACGCCGGCACGCAAGGTGGCAGTCTTGGGCACATCGTCCACCGCGACTTTGGTCACCAAGAGCATGATGGCAGCGATGGACATCATGATGATTTCGATGACGACGGGCATGGACAGAGGGCTTGTTGCCCCGGGCAGTTGCCGCAGGGCCGGAAAGAAGCCGAACAAGACGACCAGTGCCACCCCGCTCAGG
>JAGXFG010000040.1 GCA_024637395.1 Burkholderiaceae bacterium
GCCCCCTTGGGCTACAACAGACCGCGTTCGGCAAAACTCAGGATGGCGCCACCGGCGACGATCAGGTGATCCAGCACCCGCACATCCACCAGCGCCAGCGCCGATTTCAGCGTCTGCGTCAGCATCTCGTCGGCGCGCGAGGGTTCCGCCGCACCCGACGGGTGGTTATGCACCAGCAGCAGCGCAGCGCTGTTCCTGGCCAAGGCCTCCTTGACGACCTCGCGCGGGTACACCGATGTCTGGCTCACCGTGCCACGGAACATCTCGACGTAGTCGATGACCCGGTTCTGTGCGTCCAGATGGATGACAGCGAACACCTCGTGCTCCAGCGCCCCCAGCTTGACCCGCAGGAAGTCGCGCACCACCTGCGGGGAGTTCAGGACTTCGCAGGTACGCATCTGTCCTGCGAGCACACGCCGCGCAGCCTGCAACACCTCGTCGGCGTTGGCCGGACGGTAGTCGCCCGTGACATCGCGAACGAGAAGGGAAGAATCGAGGGAAAGAGAAAGTTGCGACATGATCGTGCTCCGGTCCGAATCGGGCGGAATTGCCCGGAACCGGAGGAACACGGCGCAGCGCAGCAGTCAGGGGTCGCAGACGGCCGTATGGACGCAAGCGACCAACCGCTGGGCAGGGCGCGCAGCCCTTGACGGCGAGAACGACGTGGTACGTTGAAGGGAACAGCAAGGCCGCCTCTCCCACACTCCACTGCCTCCTGGGCAAGCGGAGCGCGCAGGCCCGGTGGGCCGGAGGCGTCAGGGATCAAAGCCGCATGGCCGCGACTCGGCACGAGGCGCGGGGCAGCGCCCGCGAGTTCGACGGCACCATATGCCGGGACGCCAGACTGCCTTGGACGCTGATGTCCGAAATAAAACTACAGTTTTCGGACAAATCGGCTTGTCATCCGTCCGAAAAACGTGTACAAATATCGGACGGAACAAAATCATGTCTGATCTCAAATCCATCATCGCTGCGCAAATCGATACCGCCGGCCCAGGCCATGTCTGGGTGCCGACCGACTTCGCTCAACTCGGCAACCGCGACGCCATCGACAAAACCCTGCAGCGCATGGTGCTGGCCGGTGATCTGCGCCGCATCGGCCGGGGCCTATATGACAAGCCGATGCTCAACCGGCTGACGAAGCAACCCACCGCTCCAGACTACCGCGCCGTGGTCGAGGCCATCGCCCGCCGTGATCAGTTGCGTCTTCTGGTGGATGGCATGACCGCCGCCAACGATCTTGGCCTGACGGATGCCGTGCCGGCTCGCGTCACCGTCCACACCGACGCCCGCCGCCGCGCCATCCAACTCGACCAGCTGACCATCGAGTTCAAGCAAACCGCGCCTAGCCGTCTCTACTGGGCAGGGCGACCCGCCATGCGCGTCGTGCAGGCGCTGCATTGGCTGAAAGACACCCTGGTTTCTGATCGTGACCATATCCTGCGCCGATTGGCTCAAGTGTTGGCAGACCCAGCCCACGGTGCCGCGATCCGCCAGGACCTGATCGATGGCTTTGGTGCGATGCCCGCGTGGATGCAAAGCTTAGTTCGCGAATTGCCCGGCTGTGATCAGCAGCTTGCAGCGGCCAGGACACCGCAACCGAGTAACGGTACGAAGCAGCCAGCGACCCCACGCCGCCCGGCAATAGGCTTGGAGGTCACCGGTTGAACCCGTCCTTCCACGACGTCATTGCTGCCACTGACGCCGAGCGGCGCGACCTGTTCCTCGGAACTGCCGCCCGACTGGGTACGTCGGTCCAGAATGTCGAGAAGGACTTCTGGGTCTGCTGGACGCTCGATGCACTGTTCAGCGGCCTTGCAGTCGGCGGCCCTCGTCTGCTGTTCAAAGGGGGCACTTCGCTTTCCAAGGCCTTCGGTCTGATCTCCAGGTTCTCCGAAGACATCGACATCACGGTGTTCCGTGGCGATCTGGGGCAGGCGGCCGACGTGGCGGAGCTGATCGCCTTGAGCGGCAAGAAACGCCGCGCGCGTCTCGAGGCAATTCGCACCGCTTGTCAGGCCTACATCGCGGGGCCGCTGACGGCGCAGTTCACACAGCTCGCTGCATCCGTAATTCCAGAAGCCCGCTTCCGGCTGGAGCCCGACCCCGAAGATAAGGATGGCCAGACACTGCTGTTCTGGTATCCCGCCGTCACCGTCGCTGGCGCCGACTACGTGCGCTCCGCAGTCAAGATCGAGTCCGGTGCGAAATCGGCGCTGGACCCGAACGTCGCGGCCACGGTCGCGCCCTACGTAGCGCGGGATTTGCCCGACCTCGACCTGACCGTTGCCAACGTCACCACCGTGAAGCCCGAGCGCACTTTCTGGGACAAGGTCATCATCCTGCACGGCCTGCGTCAGTGGCACGACCGCCGCGGCGAGCTGCGGCACGGTGGACAGCGCATCTCGCGCCATTACTACGACGTGCATCAACTGATGCAGGCCGCATCCGCACACCAGTGGCAGGCCGATCGTGCGCTCGCGATCGACTGCGCACAGCATGCGCGGCTGTTCTTCGGCAGCGTGGACCTGGGGCTCGATACCGCAATTCCCGGTACTTTCACACTGACACCCAGCGCGGCGATGCGGGATGCGCTCGCCAGGGACTATGCGGCCATGTCCGGCATGGTTTTCGGTGAGATCCCGGCACTCGATGCCGTACTCGCCAGTGCGGAGAGGTTCGAGCAGATCGTCAACTGCCCCGCAACAGCCGCGCCGCTCGCGCTCGAGGAGCGGCGTGAATGACCGGTTACTAGCGAAGTTGGCCGAAAAGGAAGCGGCCAAGCAGCGAGACGGTGTTCAATAAATGACGATGCTTAAGGTCAAGCGATAGCCGCTTTGAGCGCTTCCATGTGCAAGGGGTCCTTCTCTTCGAGAAGTTCCATGAGGTCGTTGACGGCGCCTTCTATGTCGCAGATCAAGTTATTGTTCTCTGCGATGCGTTCGATGTTGTTGCCATGGCTGAAATAGTGCAACACCTTCAAGATGCGCTTCGTCTTCTCCGGGCCAAAGATGCGGTCGGCGCGGGCATCGACCGGGGTGTCTCTGTCGCCGGGATATCTTGCGAAAGTGTATAGCTCGACAAATCGTCGAACCGCATTGGGCAAAAGCATCAGCACTTTGAAATCAGTCTTGTCGGCGGCTTTGTGGAAATCATTGAGCACGTCAAACAGAAAGTGATATTCGGACGAATACCGGAACATGGACTGCGGCATGTTGCCAAGGCTCGATTCATTGGGGGCAACGCGCTTGACCAAGTAATGTTTCGCCGCCGTTTTGTTCGAAGGGCTGAGTTCCCTCAACAAGGAGAAGAATTCGAAGTTGTGCGTAGAGAAGAACACCTGCTTGAAGTGCGACTTCCAGTCTTTCCCGTCCTTGTAGAAGAACGTCTCTTTGATCATCGCGGTAACTTGAAAGATGTGGTTGCTGTCGAGGCTTGAAATCGGGTCGTCGACGTAGACTATCGCCTCTTCGAGTTTTTTCAGTTCTCGCAGCTTGGTCAGGAAGAACGAGAAGGCGATGGCCGTTTTTTCGCCCTCGCTCAAATGCTTGGCGGGCTTTCCATCATGTCGGATAAGCTGGAAGCGATCTTGGTCGCCGACCTTGATCACCGCGATTTGCACGCTCTCGCTGCCAAGCAGCGTCTCGATCCGCTTGTTAATCTCTTCGCGGCCTCTTTGGGCTTGGCTGATGATCGCCTTGAGTCGGCGAATTTCTGCGACGAGTTGCTCGGAGCACCAGTTGTATTTCTTCTGGCGGCGTGCAAAGCGCTTCTGACCGGCCTCGTACCCGGCGAGGTCGGCCTTCTTTGCGAACTCTTGGGCGAAGTGAAGTTTGAGCCGGTTTATCGCGGCGGTCTTCTCGGTTGAAAAGTTACTGGTTACCTTGTTGTTGTCGCCGATCACCTCGTTCAATGCATCGGCGGCCTTCGAGACGGTCGTGGCTTTGGCAGGGTCGATAGCCTGAGGCGCAAGGGCTGCGAACGGGGATTGGATCTTCTTTCGCAGGTCATCTGCGAGGCCTTGAACCTCGGCATTGAAAGCGTCGATGGCTGTTTGCGAATCCGCCTGCGCGGTCGAAAAGCGGGTGCGAAACTGTGCGTAAAGCTCAACTTCCTTGCGCTGCGCCATCGACAATTTGGCTGATTCGACTTTGGCAAGAAGGGCTTGAACCTCCTGCTTGTGGTTCGCGAGGTCCTTTGAGAAGTGGGCCTTGATGCTGGCCATGCGATGCGCGTCCAAACCGCCGCCGCAAAATTCGCATGCAGTCTTGCCATCGTGGAGAGGAAGGCCCGACTCAACCCAACTTTCGATCAGTGGGTTCTTGACCAGGTGATCGATCGTGCTGATAAGGTTCGGCGTCTTGGCGAGGAGGGCCGTTGCCTGAGTATGCAAATCGCCGATCGCGAGGGACAAAAATACCTTGGGCACTGGCGTTAGCTGGTCTTGGTCAGAGCTTCGTGCCAACTTTAAGTCGGCCTCTAATGCGGATGCCACAAGCTCATAGTCTTCAAGGCCAAGCCCGACGGTCTGCAGTTCCTTGTCGAGTTGGGTGGAGCCGAAGAAGCTCACCAGCGACACCGTGGACTTGATGTTGGCGGCCGTGTCGGTCTTTGCCTTGTCCAAGGTCTTCTTGGCATCGTCTGCGGCCTTCCTGGCGGCGGCAGCTCCCGCCACCGAGCGCTTGGCCAATTCCTCGCACCGGTCGATTTCCTTTTGAGCCGCTTCGGACTCGGACCCCAGCAGCAAGATAGGCTTGAAGGGCGTCCCAGCGAAATTGAGGTTCTCAGCGACAAAATCTGAGTTGAAGACGCGAACAATCTGCGGGCAGGTTTGATAGTTGGCTTCGGTGACGACGCCTTGGTTTGTGTCGATGGAAAAAGCGCAGGTTGGAAGCTCTGGATTGGGTTTCTTGGCGTCGAGCAGGCCGAAGAGCCGCGAGAGCGTTGTCTTGCCCGAGTAGTTCCAACCGTAGATCAGGTTTTTGACGCCGAATTCGGCCGTACCCGCTGGCGGCGCATAGTTGGCGAAGACGCCGAGGCCTTTGATTTTTTGGATGCCTTTGAGCACGTTGACGTCGTTCAGTGCGTCAACCGATGGCCAGCTTGACCGGCTTGCCGACGCGACTGAGCATTTCCACCAGCGTGTCGATGGTGAACTTGGCCGTCTTCTTGTTTACCACGTCGGACACGCGCGGGCGCGAGACCATCAGGATCTCGGCGGCCTCGGCTTGCTTCAGGTGATGCTCGGTAATCCAGGTGGACAGCTCGTCCATCAGCTGCTGCTTAAGCAACTGGGTGTCGTTGATCTGCTTGCGAGAGGCTGCCTGCAAACGCTTGGCTTCAGCGGGTGCGAAGCCAAGCTCCAGGAAGAGGTTCGCTCCCGGCTTCGTCACACGGCGGATCTCGGTGTCGATCTTCATTTCTGTGCCTTTCTCGCGTTGACCACGGCGCGGTAGCGCGCCTCGGCAATGCCCTTGTCCTGCTTACTGGTCGCCTGCGTCTTCTTCTGGAAGCAGTGCAAGACGTACACGGCTTCCTCAAACTTGGCGATGTACATCACCCGATAGATGCCGCTGGTTTCCCGAATGCGGATTTCTTTGGTGCCAGCTCCGACATCATCGAACGGCTTCCAGTCGTCCGGGTCCAAACCAACTTGGACCTTACCCAACTGGAAACCGGCAGAACGACGTGGGTCGTCCGGGAATGCCAACAAGTCGTCGTAGGCGGAGCCCACCCAGCGAATCTCTTTTTCGTCGCTCATTGCTTCGCTCTGTATAAAATTTTATACGCACTAAGGATGCAAGTCAAACTCTTCAGGAGGGGTACGCATTGGATTAGTGCTCCGGCAATCGCGCCGTCCATCGCATGTCGTCACAGTCCATCGCGGTGCCGCGTAGTCCTCTTGAAAACTACGCTCGCACACGACAGGCTATGCCCCAGTATTCGACCTGATTTTGTGGGGCAAATTTGGGGCAATCTGAGCGCCAAACCATGCCCATCTATGCCAATTCGACCTCTGTGAGGCGATGGACGTCATCCGCCTAACTCGTTGCTGCGAAAGAAAAAAGTCGATCTATGGCGGCGCACCGAGTCAGTGTCCCAACACAATCGGGGTGTGCTCGGCCGGCGCCGCCGCGCCCCCTGGCCGCCCGGTCGCTGCGTCGGATTTGGTGGAATTGCTCAAGGTCTTCCTGGGCGGCGCAATGTTCAAATTCCGTAGAAGTAGCCGAGCAAGCCGGTGTACGAGAGCCACATGATGACCGCCAGCGGCAGGCCGACGCGCACGAAGTCGCCGAAGGTGTAGCCGCCTGCCGCCATCACCAGCACATTGATCTTGTGTGCCATCGGGGTCGCATAGCAGAGGTTCGAGCCGAAGATCACCGCCAGCACAAAGGCTTCGGGCGGCTGCCCGAGTTGTTGGGCGATGCTCGCCGCGATCGGCGTGCCGATCACGGCCGCGGCATTGCTCGAAACGACGTTGGTGAGGATCCCCATCAGCAGGATGAGTCCCCCGAGTACCACCAGGGGCGGTGCGCCAAACGTGGTCGCCACGAAGGCCCGCGCGAGGAACTCGGCCCCGCCCGTCGCGAGCAGTGCCGTTCCCAGTCCGAGGCTCGCGACCACGACCAGGATCACCTGCGCGTTGAGCGCCCCGGCGGCCTCACGCCAGTTCAGACAGCGCGACACGACCATCGCGAGAACGCCGCACATCGCACTGATCGCGATCGGCACGATGCCCAGGGCCGCGGCCACGATCACCGCGATCATGATCATCACCGCCGTCGGTGAACGGCTGGTGTGGGGCAGGTCGGCAGTGGCGTCGACGACCAGCATATCGTCGTCGCGGCGCAGCGCGGCGATTTGCTGCGCTGGCCCCTGCACGAGCAGGACGTCGCCGGACTGGAGCGCGACATCGCCCATGCCTGAGCCAATTGCGGTCACCTTCTTGCCGGCGCGGTGGATCGCCAGCACCACCAGCTGGTAGCGGTCGATGAAACGCACGTCCTTCAAGGTCACGCCCTCGATCGGCGAGCCGCTCACCACCACGATCTCTGAAATCTGCTGGTCCTCGGCCGTGAGCGGATTGTCTTCATCGACCTCCACCCCGCCCGAATACAGCTTTGCGCCCAGCGCCTTCTCGAAGCGCTTGAGGTTGTTCGGGGTATCGGTGATGAGCAGGCGGTCGCCAGCCTTGAGCTTGGCGTCCGGAAACGGCGTGACGTAGAGCCCTTCGCCGCGCTCCACCCGCAACACCTTCATCTGGCCACCGGCCTTCTGGTCCGCTTCGGACAGCGTCATCCCGACCGCGATACTGTCGTTGGGCAGGCGCAGGTGGGCGGTAAAGATCCGCGGGGATGCGTCGGCCAGCGGCGTGCTGCGCTTGGGCAGCAGTCGGGGCGCCACCAGCCAGAGGAACAGGACGCCAATCGAGCCGGCGATGGCTGCCGGCACGATGAAATCGAACATCCCGATCGGCCGCAATCCCATGTCCGCGGCCACCGAGACCACCAGCAGGTTGGTCGAGGTGCCGATCGTGGTCGCGGTTCCGCCCAGCAGGGTGGCGATTCCCATCGGCATCAGAACCTTGGAGGGCGACATTCTGGTGCGGATCGAAACGCTGAGCAGCACCGGCAGCAGCAGCACCACGATCGGCGTGTTGTTGACAAACGCGCTGAGCGTGGCGGCGATCGCGAGGGTCAGCAGCAGCGAAAGCATCGGACTCGCCTGCCACATGCGTGCCAGGACTCCCCCGAGTGGCTCGAGCGCACCGGTTCGCACCAGACCCTGGCCGACGATCATCAGGGCACACACCGCCACCAGCGCTTCGTGACCGAAACCGTGGAAGAAGTCGATGGAGCGCACCACGTGGCCGTGCGACACGTAGGGGAAGATCTCGAAGCCCAGCGCCAGTGTTGCGATCACCGCCATGCTCGAGGTCTCGAGCGGGATCTTCTCGCGCATGAACAGCACCAGCGCCACCAGCGTGAGCAACATCACGGCGATCGCATGTGCTTCCGGCAGTGGGGGAAAATTCATCGCTCAACCTTAGCCTCTTGGCAGGCGACTAGTCTAGCCCATGGCCTGCCGCGGCAGGCCGCGACCGGGTTCAGGCGAGGGCGGGGGCTGCGCCGGCGGCGCCGCGCTTGCGGCAACCGGCCAGCAGATGAATCATGGCCCCGAAAACCTTGGGGTTGCCGGCCACTACCTGCTCGCCGGTGAGATGGTTGGGGTCGCCGGCAAAGTCCCCGATCAGCCCGCCGGCCTCGGTGATCAGCAGGCTGCCACCGGCAACATCCCAGGGCATCAGGCCAAGTTCAAAGAAGCCGTCGTAGCGCCCGCACGCAACGTAGGCGAGGTCAAGGGCGGCAGCGCCCGGCCTGCGTACGGCGGCGGTCTTCTCGATCATCGCGCGGAACATCACGAGATAGTCTTCGAGATCGTCCATCTTGCGAAACGGGAAGCCGGTGCCGACCAGGGCTTCATCGAGCCGCGGACGGTTGGAAACCCGGATCCGGCGATCGTTGAGGAACGCGCCGCGACCACGGGAAGCGGTGAACAATTCGTCCCGGGTCGGATCGTAGACCACTGACTGGGTCACGAGCCCCTTCTCGCGCAACGCGATCGATACCGCGTATTGGGGGAAGCCATGGATGAAGTTGGTGGTGCCGTCGAGCGGATCGATGACCCAGATATAGGGCGCTTCCTCAACCGTGGCGCCGTCGGGCCCGGGTTTGTGGCCCGACTCCTCTGCTAAGATCGCGTGCTGCGGGAACGCGCCGAGCAAGGTATCGATAATGGCCGATTCGGCGGCCTTGTCGACCTCGGTGACGAAGTCGTTACGGGTCTTGCGGGTGATCTTGAGCGTGTCGAGATCGAGGCTGGCGCGATTGATTACGCGTCCGGCACGTCGAGCCGCCCGAACCGCTACGTTGAGCATCGGATGCATGAGGCAATGCCTGTCGCGTGAAAACCCTTCATTCTAATCGATCACCGGCCCGCAGATGGCACTGAGCTTCGAAGACGCAGTCGAGCGCACTGAATTCGTGCTGGTTCGGCCCAGCCACCCGGGCAATGTCGGAGCTGCCGCGCGCGCGCTGCGGGTCATGGGGTTCGGGCGCCTGACGCTGGTCGAACCGCGTCACCCCGATGTGGCCCGGCACCCCGAGGCGCTGGCCTTCGCCAGTGGCGCCCAGGACGTGCTGGCCTCCTGCCGTGTGGTCGACTCGCTCGACGCCGCTCTGGCCGGCGTGACGCTGGCAGTGGCGGTCAGCGCGGCGGGGCGCGAATTCGCCCCCACGGCACAATTGCCCGAGGTCATCGCGCAGCGTTGCCGCAGCGAACTGGCCGCCGACGGGTCGGCCGCTGTGGCCCTGGTTTTCGGCACCGAGCGCACCGGGCTGCTGATCGGCGAGGCGCTGCATTGCCAGGCGCTGTGTTCCATTCCGGGATCACCGGACTATTGTTCGCTCAACCTGGCGCAGGCGGTGCAGGTGCTGGCCTATGCGATGCGCCGCGAATTGACCGCCGATCAGGTTCCGGCGCCGGCAGCGAGGGAGCAGGCCGGTGCCGCGTACGCCACCAATGCGCAGGTGGAAGCGCTCTTCGTTCACCTCGAGACAGCGCTGATTGAAATCGGATTTCTCGATCCGCGCCATCCCAAGAAGCTCATGCCGCGGCTGCGCCGCTTGTTTTCGAGAACCCGCCTCGAGGTTGCCGAGGTCGACCTGTTGCGCGGGGTCTGTACCCAGATCGAGCGCTTTCCGGAGCGTTTCCGGTGACCGCAGGAGCGCAGCGCACAGGGGGCATCACATGAGTCAGCAGCGCATTCCGGCCATCTACATGCGTGGTGGCACCAGCAAGGGGGTGTTCTTTCACGAGCGCGACCTGCCGCGAGCAGGGCCGGCCCGCGATGCACTGTTCGCGCGGGTGCTGGGCAGTCCGGACCAGTTTTCCAGGCATACCGACGGCATGGGCGGCGCTACTTCCAGCACCAGCAAGGTCGTGGTGATCACTCCGTCGCGGCGCGCCGACTGCGACGTCGATTATCTGTTTGGCGCGGTCGCGATCGAGACCGGCCAGCTCGACTACAGCGGCAACTGCGGCAACCTCTCGGCAGCGGTCGGCCCGTTCGCGGTCCTCGAGGGGCTGGTGGCGCCGACCGAGGGGGTAACGCGGGTCAGGATCTGGCAGCGCAATCTTGGGCAGCGTATCGACGCGCTGGTGCCGGTGCGCAACGGTGAGCTGGTCGAGGAGGGCAGTTTCAACGAGGATGGGGTGCCGTTTCCCGCCGCCGAGGTGCGCCTCGAGTATTACGGCCCGGAACTGACCGCCGACGCTGCCCCGCTGGCTGCGCCGGGCTTGACGGCGATGTTCCCCTCCGGCGCGAGCCAGGACCTGCTGCTGGTTCCCGGAGTTGGCACGCTGCCGGTGACGATGATCATGGCCGGCAATCCGACCATATTCGTGCGCGCCGCGGCGCTCGGCCTGACCGGGCGGGAGGTGCCCGACGAGGTCAATCGCGACCGACGGCTGCTGGAACGCCTGGAACTGGTGCGCTCCCACGGGGCGGTTGCCATGGGACTTGCGGAAAACAGCGCCGAGGCGACGCGCGTGCGCCCGGCAACTCCCAAGGTGGCCTGGGTCGCGCACCCTGGCAACTATCGCTCCAGCGCGGGAGTCGAATTCGATGCCCAACGAATCGATGTGCTGGCGCGGATAATGTCGATGGGCAAGCTGCACCATGCATTTACGGGAACGGGTGCGATCGCGCTCGCCGCC
>JAGXFG010000041.1 GCA_024637395.1 Burkholderiaceae bacterium
CCGACGCGATCATCGTGCAGCGCTACATCGAGCTCGGCAGCCGGCTGTTGCGCGTGATGGCCGTGGTCAAGGTGCGGGCGAGCAACCATTCGAACGAGTTGCGCGAATACAGCATCGACGGCGATGGCATCCGTATTGGCAAGATGTTGCCCGAACAGGAAGGCCTGCTAGGTGGCAGGCCAACGAGCAGGCACAGTCTCGATCCACGTGTCGCGGCCGTGAAGCACGATGATTGAGTCGCAACGATTGGGTCGGGCGTCGTGAGCGCGATCCATCTCCAGCTCCAAGCCGCGGTGGCGAGCGCCGAGCAGGATTTGGCCCGGCTGACCGAACGCGCCGAAGCCATGCGTTCCCTGCTGGTTCGCCTGCTGCAGGACGTGGTGCGCGCAGAGAGTCGTCTGAACAGCAGTAACACCGCCCAGATTCTGGATGCGAACGAGCATTTGGTTGTCACGGCACTGGGCGCCCAGACCGAAGCCGAGGATGCTGTGCTGGCGCTCTACGAAGTGTCACGATCAGCCGAACTGGATTTCCTGACGCAACTGCCCAATCGCGTGCTGTTTCTCGACCGGCTTGCGACCGCCATCACCACCGCCAAACGCCATGGCACCCGATTGGCGCTGTTGTTCCTCGATCTCGATAATTTCAAGCAGATCAACGACACACTTGGCCACGCGGTCGGCGATGAGGTACTCAAACGGGTGGCGCGCCGCCTTGAAACCTCGATTCGCGACGCGGACACCGTCAGCCGTCACGGCGGGGACGAGTTCGTGATCCTGCTCACCGAGATATCGCAGCCGGCCGACGCGGGTTTGATCGCCGACAAGATGCTCGAAGCGCTCCGCGCCCCGAGCGAGATCGAAGGTCATGACTTAGGCCAGGAGGCGAGCATCGGCATCACCATCTACCCCGACGACGGCGAGGACTCCGACACGCTGATGGTCCGGGCGGACGCCGCCATGTACCACGCGAAGCGGCACGTGTCCGGTGGTTTCGCCTTCCATGGAGAAGTGCCCGCCGGCGAGCGAGGTCTGGCGTCGCACCCACTCGCAGCGCTGCGGCAGCGCGTGACCCGCGAGGAGCAGGCCTCGCCCTGGCAGGCGCGCCGACACGCCCAAGTGCGCCATGCGAACGAGCAACTTGTGCTCGCCGCGGTGAGTGCCGAGGAACTGCGGGACGACGCCGAGCGGGCGCGGCGGCGGCAGGTGGCGTTCATGGAGATCGTGGTGGACGAACTCTCCAAGCCGCTGGCAACCATCGGCGATGCGACGGCCATGCTGGAACTGGCTCCCACCGGCGAGTCGCTGCTGCCGCGGGTGCAGGCAAGCGGCGCGGAGCAGGGGGCGCCGATGGCGTGCCTGGTGGATGCACCTCGCGAAGGGTCGCCCGCCGGCGCGGGCACGCCGCGGCTCGAATGCCGCAGGGTCGACATGGCCGGCATCATCGATGAAGCGATGGATGCCTGCCGGCCCTTGATGGCGACGCGCCTGCAGCAGCTCAAGGCCGATCCGCCCGCGGGCACGCTCGAAGTGCATGGCGACTCGACGTACCTCGTGCAGATCGTCAGGAGCCTGCTCGACAACGCTTCCCGGTGGACGCCCGACGGTGGCAAGATCGCGCTGTCGGTCGTGGCGTCGGAAAACACCGTCCTGATCACGGTGTCCGACAGCGGCATGGGGATCACGGCGCGGGCCCTGCCCCATGTCTTCGAGCCCTTTGAGCAGTACATCCACGCCACGGGTTTCAATAGAGGCGGCTTCGGGATCGGGCTCACGGTGGTGCACGAGCTGGTGGAAGCGCATGGCGGCAGCGTTGCCGCGAGCAGTGCAGGCCGCGGACTCGGCAGCCAGTTCGTCGTCACACTCCCTCTGGCTGAGCGGTCCGGTGATCAGTGACCGCTCGCCGTGCTGCGTACGCAATCGCACAGACCGCAGCGGCGCGCCAGTGTAGATCTCCCAGCACCCATGAAACCAGCGTCTATGCAACCCGCAGCCCTCTCGCAGTCCACGGCACAACAGATCGATCTCTCGGGGTCCTGGACGTCGCTCTGGATCGGTGCGCTCGTGCACCAGCTCGACGCCGTGCATGTTGCCACCAATGCGCCAGTGGTGGCCGACGGCAGCGCCATCGACGCGCTCGACACCGGCGGTGCCTGGGTGTTGCAGAAGCTGCTGCTGCGTCTGACCAGCGAAGGTGCCAGCGTCACCCTGTACGGGCTTCGGCCGGCGTTCGAGCGGCTGCTCGCCGTCGTGGCGCAGCAGGTCGCCGACCAGGAAGGGCAGCCGGTCCCCGCGGCTCAGGCCCCTCCCAACACGCTTTACCGCATCGGTCACAGCAGCGCTGCCGCCCTCGAACAGGGCCGCGCACTGCTGGCCTTCGTTGGTGAAAGTTCGATCGCGCTGGCCGGGAGCGTCAGGCACCCGGGGCGGCTGCGTTGGCGACCCATCATGTTCAACATCCGCAGCGCCGGATTTGACGCCCTGCCGATCGTCGGGCTGCTGTCGTTCATGCTCGGCATCGTCGTCGCCTACCAGGGTGCCGCCCAGTTGCGCCAGTACGGCGCCAACATTTTCGTCGCCGACCTCATTGGCGTGTCGATGCTGCGCGAGTTCGCGCCACTGATCACGGCCATCATCATCGCCGGCCGCTCGGGCTCAGCCTACGCCGCGCAGATCGGCACGATGGCCGTCACCGAGGAGATCGACGCCATGCGCACGATCGGCATCGCCCCTCTCGAGATGCTGGTGCTGCCCAAGTTGATCGCGCTGCTGATCGTGCTGCCGCTGCTGACCGTGTTTGCCGATGTCCTGGGTGTGCTCGGCGGCATGCTGATGGCGCAGGCGCAGCTCGACGTCGCTTACCCCGAATTCCTCGGGCGCTTCGTCAAGGCCGTCAGCCCGACGACCTTGCTGGTCGGCCTGGTCAAGGCGCCGGTCTTCGCCGCCATCATCACCTTCATCGGCTGTTTCCAGGGCCTACGCACCCGGGGCGGGGCCGACAGCGTCGGTCGCCAGACCACGCGCAGCGTGGTGCAGGCGATCTTTCTGGTGATCGTGGCCGATGGCCTGTTCTCGGTCGTGTTCAGCGCACTGGATCTGTAGGATGGACGCCGAAGTGGTCATTGAGGTGCATCAGGTGTCGACACGCTTTGGCGAGCATGTGGTGCACTCAGGCCTCGACCTGACGGTGCGCCGCGCGGAAATCTTCGCGCTGGTTGGTGGCAGCGGTTCCGGCAAATCGACACTGATGCGCCAGATGGTCTTCTTGCAGCAACCCGACACCGGCACGATCCGAGTGCTGGGCGTCGACCTGCAACAACTCGGCGACGATCCGGCCCCGGCGCTGGCGCTGCGTCAGCGCTGGGGCGTGATGTTCCAGCACGGCGGCCTGTTCGGCTCGATGACGGTGAAAGAGAACATCGGCTTACCGCTGCGCGAACACAGCGATCTGCCCGATGCCCTGATCGATCACATCGCGGCGGCCAAGCTGGCGCTGACGGGCCTCGCGCCGGAGGTCGGCGCGTTGTACCCCGCGGAGCTGAGCGGCGGCATGATGAAGCGCGCCTCACTGGCCCGCGCGCTGGCGCTGGACCCGGAACTGCTGTTCCTTGATGAGCCGACGGCCGGACTCGATCCCGTCAGCGCCGGCGGCGTCGACGAGCTGGTGCGGACGCTGCGTGGCCTGTTCGGGCTGACCATCGTCGTCGTCACCCATGATCTCGACTTCCTGTGGCAGCTTGCCGATCGCGTCGCTGTCCTAGCTGAGGGCAAGGTGCAGGGGGTCGGCTCGATGGCCGAACTCGCGCAAATGAACCACCCGGGGATACGCCACTTCTTCGACGGCCCGCGCACACGCGCGGCGCAGCAGGCGGCTGATCGCCAGCCGCCGCGGCGCCAGGCCAACACCGATTCGGAGGCAGCATCGAAACCAAAGTGAACTACACGCTGGTTGGCGCTTTCGTGGTGCTGCTGAGCGGCGTGCTGATCGCCGTTGCGCTGTGGTTGGCCGCAGGCGGCGTATTCAGCAAGCCGGTGGACCTGTACCTGGCGATCGCGGAGGAATCGGTTGCCGGACTCAACGTGAACGCGCCAGTCAAGTACAACGGGGTCGATGTCGGCAAGGTCAAGGACATCCGTCTGGACCCGGTGGACCCGGCGCGGGTGCGGCTGATCTTTGCACTCGAGCGCGGTACGCAGATCCGACAAGACACGATCGCGATGTTGAAAACCCAGGGGCTGACCGGCATCGCCTATGTCGAGCTCACCGGCGGCGCACGCGATTCGCCGCTGCTGCGGGGTACGGTGGAGGAGCCCTTGCCGGTTATCCCAACCAAGCCCTCGCTCAGCGCGCGTCTGGAGAACGTGCTGAGCAGCGTGCTTGCCAAGCTGGATCGCACCTCGAGCAACATCGACGCCATGCTCAGCGATCAGAACCGGGCCGCCGTCAGCAGCGCGCTGACTGATCTGGCCGCGCTGGCACACACGCTCGCCGCGCGCCGGAACACCATCGACACGGGCATCGCCAGCGCCGCGCGCGCCTTCGAGCACGGCGCCCAGGTGACCGAGCAGCTCGGCCCGGTGCTAGAGCGCATCGTCCCGATGATCGAGCGCATCGGCCGCAGCGCCGACGCCCTCGAGAAGTTCGGCCACGAGGCTGCACAGGCCAGCACGGGTGCGGGTCAAACCGTAGCCCAGGTCGGCGCCGAAGTGCAGCGCATGGGCGCCGAGACGCTGCCCGATCTGCAGCGCTTGCTGACCGAACTGCAGGCGCTGGCGAGCTCACTGCGGCACCTGAGCGAGCAGACCGAACGCAACCCGAGCAGCCTGTTGTTTGGCCGCAGCCCGGCGCCCCCGGGACCGGGCGAATCGCCGACCACGAAGGAAATCCCATGAACCCATCTTCGTTTATGCGGCGCTGGCGCGTGGGCGCGACCGCAATGACCTTGTTGCTGGCCACCGGCTGCGGTGTGCTGCCACCGAAATCACCGCCGCCACCCGCCTTCTTCACGCTCGATGGCACGCTTGCCGACTCGGCGTTTTCCGCCAAAACCGATCGCGATCCGGCGACGATGGTGGCGAGCGCGCCGACATTGATCGTTAACCCGCCCCAGGCCGGCGCCGGCTTCGACCACCGCGGCATTGTGTACGTGCGCAGGGCCCAGCAGCTCGAAACCTTCGCGGACAGCAAATGGGTCGACACACCGGCGCGCATGCTCGCGCCGCTGATCGTTGCCGCGGTCGACCGCGGTGGCGCGTTCCGCGCTGTGGTGTCGACACCGTCCACTGCCGCTGGCGACCTGCGCCTGGACACCGAGATCGTGCGCCTGCAACACGAGTTCGGCGCTCTTCCCAGCCGCGTTCGTTTCACCTTGCGCGCCACGATCACCGACAACCTGAGCCGCCGCGTGCTGGCTCGGCGCGACTTCGACGAAACCGTCACCGCCGCCAGCGAGGACGCCTACGGCGGTGTTGTCGCCGCCCATCGAGCGACGCACAAGGTACTAGTTTCCCTGGCCGACTTCTGCGAAGAAACGGCGCGCAACTGGCGCCGGTAAGGTCTTGAATCACGATTTTGCGTCGCTTTCGACCGTCTCTGGGGTGCCAGTGCGCCGCAGTAACGGCTTGATTCAGTAAGCGATCGCCGCGTTTGGGTCCGGTCAGGCCCGGGCCATCCCGGGCCGCTCGATTCGCCTGTGCTCAAGCCCGATCAGCGCGACGGAACGGGAACCACCACGACCGTGTCGGTGCCGGTCTTGCCCTTTTCGCCCATCATCCCGGTCGAGCCCGTTGCGCCCATTGCTCCTGTTGCGCCCGTTGCGCCCGTTGCGCCTTGTTCTGCAGGCGCCCCGGTAGCTCCTTGCGGTCCGGCAGGTCCCGGAACCGGGACGAGCACGGCGGCTGGAGCGGCCGAAGGCACAACCACCGGCGTTCTATCGCAGGCACTCAGTGCCAGCGCCGACAGTGCTGCCGCAATCACGATCGAATATTTCATGATGATTATTCCTGTGTTTCAAACAAGGGCTGAGCGCGGTATTGCGCCCAGCCGTTCAAACGTCTCTCCTTGCCCTAAGGAGCCTCTGGCCAAGTCCGCGCTGCGTTGCACGGTAGCCACGACGCGTCCGCCTTCGTTCTCCCACTCGCTCAACGCCGCTGGCAGCATGAGGGTTTCACTGCTTGTCATTTCACGGACGGTAGTCTTTGTTGCTCTCTTCAAAGCGCTTGATCTGCCCCTCGGCTTCGTCCTTCGTGATGCCATAGGCCTCCTGAATCTTGCCCGCCAGCTGGTCGCGCTTGCCTCCGATCACGTCGAGGTGATCGTCGGTTAGCTTGCCCCACTGCGTTTTCACTTTGCCCTTGAACTGCTTCCAGTTGCCTTCGACGATATTCCAGTCCATGTCAAACTCCTTTGGTGACAGATAGATAGAAAGCTTGCACTTTCATGAAAACTACTTGGCGCGCAGCGCGCTAGATCTTGCCCATCAGAAACAGCACGAGCAGGATCACCAACAACAGTCCAACGCCGCCGCTGGGCCCGTAACCCCATCCCCGACTGTGGGGCCAGGCTGGTATCGCTCCGATGAGCAGCAGAATCAACACGATGAAAAGAATGGTTCCTAGCATTTCATTTCTCCTGGCGAGTAAGTGTGAGTTTCTGGATCGTTTCTATCGCTATACCTCTGAACACCGAAATGCCCCTCCGCGCCCGAACCAGCCATCCACCGCCACCAAAGAGGACGCCTGCGGCGGTGTGATCGCTGCCCTACTGCGCCGGCACGGTCGTGCGAAGCTCCCGGTAGATGCCGCCGCTTTCCGCGCTACCGCTGACGGTGCCCTCGCCACGCATCCGGCGCACACAGTCCTCGCGCTCGGGCGCCGGCAGGACCTCGCAGCGCAGCAGCCGGTTCTGTTCGTACTGGTTCTGTCCCTTGCCGGTCGCCCCGACCTTCTGGGCCTCTTGCAGCGCGGCGCCGGCTTCCCGCAGACAGGTGGCGCGATCCTGGTTGGTCTGGCCGCTGATGCAGGCAGCGCGGTTCTGGGTGTAGCGCGCCTGGGCAGCTGCATGATTGCCGCTTGCGCCCGAGGCCATGCCTGTAACCAGCATGGCGCCGACTACCAGTGCCGAGCAGACCAACGCGCGGGTGATCTCGCGCCGGTAAGGACTTGAATCTCGATGGACGGTTGTTGGCACGACGTTCTCCTCTTGAGCCAAGTCTCACCGTAGCAAAGCGGCCTGAGCGCCGTCTGTGCGCAAGCGAACCCACGGCTGGTTGCGCAGCAGAATTCAGTCCTTGCGCGGCGGGGCGGGCTCGGACTCCTGGCGACGCAGCTCGCGCCCTTTCATCTCCAGATAGGCGCTGCGGTCGATCTCGTGCAGTTGCCGCGGATGGCGCTCGGTGGCAGCGAACCAGTCCTCAAGGCTCTTCTTCGAGCGCTGTGGTGCGGGCAGCGCCGACGCGCCGAGATAGGCATCGATGGCCAGGTAATAGCGCATGGTGTTGCGCTCGACCACGCCCCGAACC
>JAGXFG010000042.1 GCA_024637395.1 Burkholderiaceae bacterium
TCTCGGCGCCGCTGTTGGTGATCGTGGTGAAGCCCTTGAACGCGAGGATCGACAGCGCGATCGACGCCGTGAAGCCTGCGATCGGGATGGTTTCAGCCGATCCGGAAGCAGGCTCGAACTGAAACCCGCTTGCTGCCAGTGCAGCAATGCCGAAGACGGCGATGCCGCCGATTTTCAGGAACGCCATGGCGACCGAGAACAGGCCAACGGAGCGGTTTCCCGAGAGATTGACAAGATAGGCGAAGCCGATCAGCCCGACGCCGAGCACGGGTACGAGGACGCTGTCCGCGCCCAGATCGAAGGGCCTCAGGACGTAGGTGCCGAAGGTCCGCGCCACAAGGCTCTCGCTGATCACCATCGAGAACGCCATCAGCAGGGATGCCGCCGCCGCGATCGCCCCCGGCCCATACGCCTTCTGCAGGATCATCGCGATCCCGCCGGCGGACGGAAAGGTGTTCGACATCTTCACATAGGTGTAGGCGCTGAACCCGGTAACGATCCCGCCTGCAACGAAGGAGAGCGGGAACCATGGTCCCGCCAGTTCCGCAATCTGCCCGGTGAGCGCGAAGATTCCCGCCCCGATCATCACACCGGTGCCCATCGCGATAGCGCCGATCAGGGTGATGCTGTTCGCTTGATATTCGGATTTCATCGTGCGCTCGCCTCCTCGATCTGATCCCCGAGCCTCGGAATGCGCCGGATCGCGTCCAGCGCGAGTTGGTAGCGGTCGAGGTTATTCAGCACGACCATGTCGAACGGCGTGGCCATGGTGCCCTCTTCATTGTAGGCGCGCACCTGGATGTTGCCGTGATTGCGCCGCCGGTAAGTCAG
The DNA here is from genome assembly GCA_024637395.1 of Burkholderiaceae bacterium. Taxonomy (GTDB): domain Bacteria; phylum Pseudomonadota; class Gammaproteobacteria; order Burkholderiales; family Burkholderiaceae_E; genus JAGXFR01. The sequence continues at coordinate 832 of JAGXFG010000042.1, forward strand.
CTTGTGGATGATCGCGAGGTCGCCGTGGAAGGCGAAGATCACCGGCCTGCGCCACTGACCGCCTTGCGCAATGGGTCTTCTTTCACGCTACCGCGAGCCGTCAGGTAGAAGGTCTTGGAGGCGTAGTAAACGCCCTTGTGCCACACTTGCGCCTGGTATTTAGTCTTCCCGTCTTTAGTCGTAATTTGCCTGATGTGTGTTGCGGCTGACTCATCAAGAGCCGCAAAAAAGAAAGCGTTTAAGCGCAGCATCTGATTCATCTGCGCCGCCTTGTAAGCGGTAGGTCGCCCGTTCGAGTCGGGCAGTCGGCACCAATCTGAAGCCCGGTGGCATTGCCGCACTCTCTCCTAACTCTGTGCTGAGGACGGCGTCGACGATGTCATAAGGGGAAAGCCATGGCCACGACCACACGAATCGAACACGATGCCTTCGGCGGGATCGAAGTGCCTAGCGAAGTGCTCTGGGGAGCACAGACCCAGCGCTCGCTGCTGCACTTCCACATTTCCACCGAGCGCATGCCCGAGGCGCTCTTGATGGCGCTGGCACGGGTCAAACGGGTCGCAGCCCGTGTCAACGGCGAATTGGGTTTGCTCGACGCGACGCTGGCTCAGGCCATCACGGGGGCCGCGGATGAGGTGCTGGCGGGCGCACATGGCGGCGAATTCCCGCTGTCGGTGTGGCAGACCGGCTCAGGCACACAGACCCATATGAACATGAACGAGGTGTTGGCCAACCGGGCCTCCGAACTGTTGGGCGGCGGGCGGGGCGAAGCGCGCCTCGTGCACCCTAACGACCATGTCAACCTCGGGCAGTCATCCAACGACGTGATCCCCACCGCGATGCATCTCGCGGCTGCCACTTCGGTCACCCACGTCCTGCTGCCTGCCCTGAGCGGCCTGCGCCAAACGCTCGCGGACAAATCGGTGGCCTTCGCCGACATTGTGAAGATTGGGCGCACCCACCTGCAGGACGCGATACCGCTGACTTTGGGGCAAGAAGTCTCGGGTTGGGTGGCGCAGCTCGAGCACGCCGAGCGGGCGATCGCAGTCAGCCTCCCGCCGTTGCACGAACTGGCCATCGGCGCCACCGCCGTCGGCACCGGGCTCAACACCCACCCGCAGTTCGGCGAACGCGTCGCCGCCGGTCTGGCCGCCGACACCGGTCTGCCGTTCCTCTGCGCATCGAACCGCTTCGCCGCACTCGCCGCGCACGATGCACTGGTGAGTGCTCACGGCGCGCTGAAGACACTGGCGGTGGCGCTGACCAAGATCGCCAATGACGTGCGCTGGCTCGCCTCGGGTCCGCGCTGCGGCCTGGGCGAACTGCACCTGCCAGAGAACGAACCCGGCAGCTCGATCATGCCCGGCAAGGTCAACCCGACCCAGTGCGAAGCACTCGTCATGGTCGCTGCCCAGGTCATGGGCAACGATGTGGCTTTGTCGATCGGCGGCGCCTCAGGCCAGTTCGAGCTGAACACCGCCAAGCCGCTTATCGCCCACAACTTTCTGCAAAGCGTGCGGCTGCTCGCCGACGGCATGACGAGTTTCGACGAGAACTGCGCGCGGGGCATCGAACCCGACCGGCGACGCATCGCCGCGCTGCTGTCGCAATCACTGATGCTGGTGACTGCGCTTAGCCCGCACATCGGCTACGATCGGGCGGCGGCCATCGCGAAGAAGGCCCATGCCGAAGGGACATCGCTGCGCGAGGCGGCCTTGGCGCTGGGCTCGGTGACGGCAGCCCAATTCGATCACTGGGTGCGGCCTGACAGGATGGTGTGATTAGGCGAGCACTTGCGGAATGAGCGAGGCCGCTGTAAACTAATAAGTAAGCAGTTACTTACTTACCTGTTTGCTTATTTACTACGAGCGTTCCCGAACCTCCATGACCTCTCCCAAGACGCCGCGCCAGGCGCCCCGGCAGCGCTTGATGACCGACGAGCGGCAGCGCGAAATCGTCGCCGCCGTGCTGGATCTCGCCAGCGAACGTGGGCCCGACTCGATCACAACCCAGGCCATCGCCGACCGGATCGGCATTACCCAGGGCGCGATCTTTCGTCATTTCTCCGACAAGGAGGCGATCTGGCTCGCGGTCTTCGCGTGGGTGCGTACGGCGCTGGGTGAAGTGCTGGAGAAGGTGATCGCCGGGGGCGGCTCGCCGCTCACCAAGATCAAGCGGGCGTTCGTCGCGCACGTGACCTTCGTCGCCCACAACCCCGGCGTTCCCCGCGTGATGTTCCACGAACTGCAATACCCTGGGGACTCGCCGGTGCGCGCCGAGGTGCGCGCCATGCTCAGCGCGTATCGCAAGCGGCTCGCCCAGCTCTTCAATGAGGCCGTGACGGCCGGAGAGCTGCCCGCGAATCTGGACACCGGACTCGCGCCGATCCTGTTCATCGGCGCGGTCCAAAGCCTGGTCATTCAGGCATCCCTCATGGGCAATCCGGCCGGGATGGTGCGCCGCGCCCGGCAACTCCTGCCGTTGCTCCTCGACGGCTATCGCGGTGGCGGCAAATCATGAAGCGACCCTCCGGAAGAAATGTTGCCTTGGTTGCCGGGGGGCTTGGCATCGCAATCCTGCTCGGCTGGCTGGTGACCAGCCAGGGGCCACTCGCGCCGGCGAAGGTCACGATAGACACGGTGGAACAGGGCACGCTCGCTGCCAGCACCTTCGGCATCGGCACGGTGGAGGCGCGGCGCAGTTACGCGATCGGCCCGACCTTCGCGAGTCGGGTCAGGCGGGTGCTCGTCGACCAGGGCGACGAGGTCCGGGCCGGAGAGTTGCTTGCCGAGCTCGACCCGGTGGACTTGGATGACCGCGTCGCGAGCGGCACTTTCGCGGCCGAGCGCGCGGCGAGTGCGGTCCGCGGCGCCGAAGCGCAGCTCGCTGAGGCCCAGAGCCGGGCGCAGCTCGCCAGCACAAGCGCACGGCGCTATAGCGAACTGCGTACCAAGGGATTCTTCAGCCAGGATGCCACCGACGCCAAGGCGCACGAGGCCAACGCCGCGAAGGCGGCGGTGGACGCTGCGGCGGCACAATTGGCGGTGGCGCGGCGCGATCTGGACCGCGTGCGCGCCGACGTCGCCGGCGTCGGCAAGCTGCGCGCCCAAATGCGGCTCGTGAGCCCGGTCGACGGGGTCGTCAGCGCACGGCTGGTCGAACCGGGGACGACGGTGGTTGCGGGCCAGGCGGTGGTGCAGGTGATCGATCCGGCGAGCCTGTGGGTCAAGGCGCGGATCGACCAGGGCCAGGCCGGCGGCGTGCGCGTCGGCCAGGCGGCCGAGATCGTGCTGCGTTCCAGTCCCGGAAGCGTCCGGCCGGGCCTGGTGCAGCGCGTCGATTTGGTGAGCGACGCGGTGACTGAAGAGCGCATCGTCAACGTTGGCTTCGCGGCACGGCCCGAAAACCTGTCGGTGGGCGAGCTGGTCGAAGTGACCCTGCGCACCGCCGAGCTCAAGGACGCGCGCTCGGTGCCCTCGGCGGCAGTGAAGCGTCGCGATCGCCAGGACGGCGTCTGGCTGTTCTCCGCCGGGCGCGTGACCTTTCGCCCCGTGAAGCTGGGGATCACGACGCTCGAGGGGCGCAGCCAGGTGATCGAAGGACTGGAGCCGGGCGACGAGGTCGTGGTTCACAGCGAAAAGGCGCTCAAGCCCGAGGCACGGGTCAAGGTCGTCACCGCGATCGTCGGCAACGGATTATGATCAATCTCGCCAGTCGCGACATCCTGCACGGCTGGGGCAAGTTCGTGTTCACAGGACTCGGGCTGGGCCTGCTCATCGGCGTGACGCTGTCAATGGCGGGAATCTATCGTGGCCTGGTCGACGATGGCAGGGTGCTGCTGCAAAACGCCGGCGCCGACCTGTGGGTGGTGCAACGCGATACGCTGGGGCCTTATGCCGAACCCTCGAGCGTGCGCGACGACGCCTATCGCGGCCTGCTCGGCATGCGGGGCGTGATCGCCGCCGGAAACGTCACCTACCTGAGCATGCAGGTCGCTCACGGAGGAGGCGAAGCACGCGTGATGCTGGTGGGGTTCGAGCCGGGGCATCCGGGCGAGCCCGACCACCTTGTGGCCGGGCGCCCGATCACCCGCTCGCACTACGAGGCGATCGCCGATGTGCGCAGCGGCTTCCGCCTGAATGAACGCATCCGCATCCGCCGCAACGAGTACACAGTGGTCGGCCTGACGCGCCGCATGGTGTCATCAGGCGGCGACCCGATGGTGTTCGTCCCGCTCAAGGACGCGCAGGAGGTACAGTTCCTCAAGGACAACGATGCGCTCGTCAACGAGCGCGCGCGCACCGCGGCGAACCCGGCGTTCAATCGCCCGGGCGTACCGGGACTGCTCGAGGCGGTGCAGGCGAGCCAGGCCACCAGCCACAGCGTGAACGTCGTCATGTTGCGCCTCTCCCCGCATGCCGACGAGGCCGAAGTGGCGAGCCAGATCCGTCGCTGGAAGCACCTGGAGGCCTACACGAAGACGGACATGGACGAAATCCTCATTGCCAAGCTGATCGCCACGTCCGCAAAACAGATCTTCATGTTCCTCGTCATCCTCACCGTGGTCAGCGCGGCGATCATCGCCTTCATCATCTACACCATGACGCTCAACAAGGTGCGCGAGATCGCCGTCCTCAAGCTTATCGGCGCGCGCAACCGCACCATCGCGGCGATGATCCTGCAGCAGGCGCTCGGCCTCGGTGCGATCGGCTTCATCGTTGGCAAGACCGCGGCGACGCTGTGGGCGCCGATCTTCCCCAAGTACGTGCTGCTGCTCCCGGGGGACGCGGTTACTGGCGCATTCGTCGTGCTGGTGGTGTCGGCGCTCTCGAGCATCGTCGCGATCCGCGCGGCGCTCGCAGTGGACCCCGCCACGGCGATCGGGGGCTAGCAACGTGACGCATCCGGCGATAGAAATCAGCGGACTGACCAAGCGCTACGGCACCGGCGACGCGGCCGTCGACGCCCTGAAGGGCGTCGACATGATCGTCCAGCCCGGCGAGGTCGTGGGCCTGATCGGCCCCAGCGGCTCGGGCAAGACCACGCTGCTCAAGTGCCTCGGCGCCGTGATCGAGCCCACTGCCGGGCGCATGGCGCTCGCCGGCGAGACGATCTACGACCACGGCTGGCAGGTGGACGATCTGCGCGCCTTGCGGCGCGACCGGATCGGCTTCGTGTTCCAGGCGCCCTACCTGATTCCGTTCCTCGACGTCACCGACAATGTCGCGGTGCTTCCGATGCTGGCCGGCATGCCCAACGCGGCGGCCCGCGAGCGCGCCCGCGAAATGCTGGCGGCGCTGGATGTCGGCCATCGCGCCCAGGCACAGATCGCACAGCTCTCGGGCGGCGAGCAGCAGCGGGTCGCGATCGCGCGCGCGCTGGTGAACCAGGCGCCGATCATTCTCGCCGACGAGCCCACCGCGCCGCTCGACAGCGAGCGCGCGCTCACCGTGATTCGCATCCTCAACGAAATGGCGCAGCGCTTTGGCACGGCGATCATCGTCGTCACCCACGACGAGAAGATCATTCCGACCTTCCGGCGGATCTATCACATCCGCGACGGCCGCACCTATGAGGAAGCGGGCGAAGCGCGGGCGGCATGAACCCTTGGCTTACTTCACAGGAGGACATTATGAGAATGCAACGACTTCTGAAATCGCGCGCCGCGCTGGCGCTCCTCGTCGGCCTCGTGTACCTGAGCTGGAAAGTTCTGGCGCAGTACTTCGGGCTGGATGACGGGGCCGGCGGCCTCGGCGCCGACACCCTCGGCTTGGGCGCAGGCGCCCTGGGCACGGGCGGGATCGCGCTCGGCCTGCTGCTCGGGCACTGCGATACGCTCGACGGGCCGGTGGTCAAGAAGGCCCAGGAGGCGCTCGAGACCGGCAAGGTCAACCTGGTCCTCCCCTGGGTGCGGGCCGAGGACGAGGATGCGATTCGCCAGGCCTTCGAGCAGGCGCGTTCGGTGCGCAAGCTCGGGGGTGAGGCGCGCGCACTGGCCGACACACATTTCTTCGAAACGCTGGTGCGCATCCACCGGGCGGGCGAAGGCGCTCCCTTCACCGGCTTGCAGCCGGCCGGACTGGATCTCGGCCCCGCCGTCCCGGCCGCCGACCAGGCGCTCGAGAGCGGCTCGATCGAGCAGGTGGAGAAATTGCTCACCGAGGCGATCCGTCACGGCCTGCACGAGCGTTTTCACGCGGCCGTCGAACGGCGCAATTACCAACCTGACGACGTGCCGGCCGGCCGCGCCTACGTCGACGCCTATGTCCCCTATGTCCACTACGTTGAGCAACTGTGGCAGGCTACGCGAAGCGGTGGGCATGAACACGGCGCGCATCACGCCGGGCATGCTCATTGATCGGCTCGATTGAACCAGGCGAAAGTCCATGACCAAAGCACCCGCGCAGCCTTCCAGCCATGCGCAACCCAAGCGCTTCGCGTTGTGGAATTTGGCCTTTCGCCCCTTCTACCTGCTTGCCGGATCATTTGCGGCCCTCTCGATTCTGTTCTGGGTCGCCCCCTTCGCGGGCTGGCTCGGGTCGCCGGTCTATCTGGGCGACCCGCGCTGGCACGCGCACGAAATGATCTTCGGCTACGCCTTTGCCGTCATCGTCGGGTTTGTCTTCACGGCCGGACGCACCTGGACCAACCAGCCGACGCCGACCGGGATGCCGCTCGCGGCGATCGCCGCGCTCTGGCTGGCTGCACGCTTGTTGGTACTCACGCCCTGGCACGCGCTCGCCGCAGTGGCGGACATCGCGTTCGCGATCGCTGCCGCCGTCGGGATGGCTATCCCGCTGGTTGCCAGCCGCAACCGGCGCAACTACTTCTTCGTTCCTCTGCTGCTGGCGTTCGGCGCTGCGAATCTTGCCTTCTACCTCGCCATGGCTGGCGTGATCGATTTCTCAGTGGAGCGCGGACTCCAGATCGGGCTCGACCTGATCCTGTTCCTCATCGTGGTCATGGGGGGACGCGTGATCCCGATGTTCACGAACAACGGCATTCCGGGAACCAACGCCACGCGCCGGGCGTGGCTCGAGCGCACCGCGCTGGGGAGCACCCTGGGGCTGCTCGCAGTCGATGTGTTGAATCTGCCGCCGGCGGTGATCGCCGTCGTGGCATCCGTCGCGGGGATCGCGCATGCCGCGCGGCTCGCGTTGTGGAAGCCCTCGGCCACCACCGGCAAGCCGATAGTGTGGATCCTTCACCTGTCCTATGCATGGATCGTGCTTCACCTGGCGTTGCGCGCGCTTGCGGCTTTCGATCTGGTGCCGGCGTCACTCGCAACCCACGCCCTGACCGTGGGCGTCATCGGCGGCATCACCATCGGCATGATGACGCGCACGTCGCGCGGGCACACGGGGCGAGCGCTGCAGACGTCGGCAATTGAAACCGCGTCCTATGTGCTGGTGCACCTGGGCGCAGCCGTGCGCGTGTTCGTGCCGCTGGTGGCGCCGGAGTGGGGGCTGAGCGCGATGGTCGCCTCGGGCGTCCTGTGGTCGGCAGCGTTTACCCTCGTCACCATCGCGTTGTGGCCAATGCTCACGCGCCCGCGTCTGGACGGCAAGCCGGGCTAGCTGGCGGGGCTGGTCGATTTACTTGCGCGTCGAGCGCGGCGCCACCCAGTTCAGTAAATAGTCCATCGAACTCGTGAGCTTGTACATATTGATGGCATTGGCGGGATCGACCTGTTTCGGACAGACCACCGAGCAATACAGGATCGCGGTGCACCCCCACACCCCGTCCTCGTCGTTCACCACTTCCATCCGTTCGTCGCTTCCGCCATCGCGCGAATCGCTGTTGTAGCGGTGCAGGAGGGCCATGTGGCCGGAGCCGATGAATTTCGGATTCATCCCGTACTGCGGGCAGGCAGCGTAGCAGAGCATGCAGTTGATGCAGGCACTGAACTGTTGATAGCGATCGAGCTGCGACGGCGTCTGCAGGTACTCGCCCTGCTCGATCGTGCGCGCCTCCGCAGGGATGAGGTAAGGCTTGATGGTCTCGAGCCGCTTGACGTAATCCTGAATCCCCACGACCAGATCGCGCTCGATCGGGAAGTGTTCGAGGGGACCGACGCGCAACTTCCCGGGATAGTAGTTGCGCAGAAACGTGTGGCAAGCGAGCTTGGGCACGCCCTGGATCATCATGCCGCAGCTGCCGCAGATGGCCATCCGGCAGGACCAGCGAAAGCTCAGCGTCGGGTCGAGATCGTCCTGTATGAACTGCAGCCCCTGCAGGACCGACATGTCGCCGGTGAACGGCACCTGGTAGCTCTGCCAGAAGGGCTCATTGTCCTCCTCGGGTCGGTAGCGCAGGACTTCGATCTCGATGATCTTCTTGCTGTCTTCCATGGTTCTGCCGCCTTCACATCAATGATGGGGCGTCCTTCTGCTCGTCCATCATGGTCATGACCGCACTTGATCGCTTCCAGACATGAGTTGGTAGTCAGCGGTTGCACCGACGTGGAACAGACTGATCTGTCGCTCAAGAAGATCAAGCAACCGCAAAAAATCGACCTGTTCTTCCTTCCACTTGAAAATCTGCTTCCTCATGATCACCTCCGGTTGCCTCGCCAAACCAGTTGTCAAGGCACCGTGAAGGAAACTCATTGCTTCAAGCCCGGCGCCGCGAGGCCGCGCCGTCGGGACCGGATGAATATGGCGATATGGAGAAGGGATCACTGGCCGGAAACGTTGCAGCCAGCGCCTCATCGAGTAACCACTCGTCGTGCCCCTCGGCATGCGGCTGCGACTCAGACAGAATGGCTGCGGGAAATTCCTGCGCCAAAGCAGAACCACGGTGCGAATGTTCGATCATTGCGATTCTCCTCGAGACCTGAGAACGTTGGACCAGTCGTCAGAACATCCCAAGCTCAAGACGTGCCGCTTCGGACATCATTTCACGCTCCCAGGGTGGGTCCCACACCAATTCGACCTCGGCCTCCTTCACCCCGGGCACCCCCAGCAGCTTCTGGCGGACGTCCTCCGCGAGGTAATCCCCCATGCCGCAACCCGGTGCGGTGAGCGTCATGCTCACGTGCACCTTCCAGTCGGCGGCTTGCACCCCAACCGGCGCGAGCTCGCACTCGTAGATCAGGCCCAGGTCAACGATGCTCACCGGAATTTCCGGGTCGTAACAGGTCCGCAACTGCTCCCACACCGCCTCTTCCATCTGCTCGCGTCCCAGCGGCGCATCGGCGGACTGCGTCGGCGTCGGCGTAGCCGGCGCCTTGCCGAGCGCGTCGCCATCCTTGGCATCGATGCGAAACATATTGCCGCCCACCACCACGGTGTAGCTGCCGCCGAGTGCCTGCGTAATGGTGGCCGGCTCGCCCGCTTTCAGGGTAATCCGGTCGCCTACCGGCACGAGCGCCGCCTCGACATCGCGCGTCAGGCTCACTTGCTCTCTGTTGTCCCGCATGTCCATCGTCTACTCCGTCTTCACCGACCCGCCCTTGCCATTGAGGGCGGCATCGAACGCGTGCCAGGCGAGCGTGGCGCACTTGATCCGTGCCGGGAACTCCTTCACGCCAGAGAGCACCTCGAGCTTGCCGAGATCCTCGTGGCTGCCCGATCCGGCAACCATGCGGTGAAATTCCTCGAACAGATGTTCCGCCTCGGCTGCGGTCTTGCCCTTGAGCGCTTCGGTCATCAGCGACGCCGACGCCGTCGAGATCGCGCAGCCGCTGCCTTCGAAGGCGACGTCGGCAACGACCCCATCCTCGAGCCTCAGGAACACCGTCACCTGGTCGCCGCACAACGGGTTGAAGCCCTGCGCCTCCCGGTTCGCTCCTTCGGGCCGGCCGAAGTTGCGCGGGTTGCGATTGTGGTCGACGATGACCTCCTGGTAGAGCTCGCGCAAGTCCGACATCAGCCCAGCATTTCCTTTGCCTGGTGGATAGCGCTGATCAGCGCATCAACCTCGGCACGAGTGTTGTACAGGGCGAAGGACGCGCGCGTGGTGGCTGGCACCTTGAAGTGCTGCATGACCGGCATCGCACAGTGGTGACCGGCACGCACCGCCACGCCATATTGATCGAGGACCGTGCCGATGTCGTGCGGATGAATCCGATCCAGCACGAACGAAAGAATTCCCGCCTTCTCGGGCGCCGTGCCGATGATGCGCAGTCCTGGAATTTCCGCCACGCGCGCGCTGGCGTAGGACAGCAGGTCGGCTTCGTGTGCGGCGATTGCGGCCAGCCCGATGTCCGCTACGAAATCCACGGCTGCCCTCAGTCCGATCACACCGGCAATGTTGGGCGTGCCGGCCTCGAACTTGTGCGGCAGCTCAGCCCAGGTGCTCTTTTCAAAGCTCACGGTGCTGATCATGTCGCCGCCGCCCTGGTACGGCGGCATCTCTTCGAGCAACGCCTGCTTGCCGTACAGCACGCCGATTCCGGTCGGACCGTAGAGCTTGTGCCCGGAGAAGGCGTAGAAATCGGCGTCGAGCGCGCGCACGTCCACGCTGGCGTGGGCCACTGCCTGAGCGCCGTCGACCAGTACCGGCACCCCTTGCTCATGGGCGAGCGCGATCACGCGCCCGATCGGAGTCACGGTGCCGAGTGAGTTGGAGATGTGCGTGATCGCCACCAGGCGGGTCCGCGGCCCCAGTAGCCGCTGGTATTCGTCGAAGAGGAATTCGCCCGCGGCCCCGATCGAGACCACGCGCAGAACGGCGCCGGTCTGGCCGCAGAGCAGTTGCCATGGCACGATGTTGGAGTGGTGCTCCATGGCGCTGATCAGGATCTCGTCACCGGGCTGCAGGCGGCTGCGGCCATAGCTTTGCGCCACCAGGTTGATCGCCTCGGTGGTGCCGCGTACGAAGACGATCTCCTGCGTGCTGGCGGCGTTGATGAATCGGCGCACGCGCTCGCGTGCCGCCTCGTAGGCTGCGGTGGCGCGCTGGCTCAGGGTGTGCACGCCGCGATGAATATTGGCGTTGTAGCTTTCGTAATACTGGGTTTGAGAGGCGATCACCACGCGCGGCTTTTGTGTGGTGGCCGCGTTATCGAGATACGCGAGCGGATGGCCGCACACCTCGGTAGCGAGGATCGGAAACTCGGCCCGCACCCGCTCAAGGTCGTAGCTAGCGGCGTACGCCGGCGCCGGCGCCGGCATCATATCGGGTGCGCTGCTCATGCGTACTCCCGGATCAGGCTGCCCTCGGGCAGGCGCTCGAGCAGCAGGCTCTCGACTCGTGCGCGCAGCGGCGCGAGAGTGATTCGGCCGATGACGTCGTGGGCAAAGGCATAGGTCAGGAGCGCCCTCGCCAGATCTTGCGGGATGCCCCGCGAGCGCAGGTAGAAGAGCATGTCGTCGCTGAGCTGACCAACCGTCGTGCCGTGTCCGCACTTGACGTCGTCCGCGTAGATTTCGAGCTGGGGCTTGGTGTCGACCTCGGCTTCCCCCGACAGCAGCAGGTTGTGATTGGCCAGGTGGGCATTGGTCTTCTGCGCCCCCTGGTGCACGATGACGCGGCCGGCGAATACGCCCCGCGAGCTGCCGTCGAGAATGCCGCGGTAGAACTCGCGGCTGGTGCCATGCGGGTGCGCGTGCTCGACCCGGGTGTGGTGATCGAGCAACTGGCTGCCGCCGGCCAGGAACAGTCCGTTGAGCACGCATTCGCAGCCGGTGTCGGCGAGGTTCACGGCGATTTCGGTACGCGCCAGCGCGCCGCCCAGCGCGAACGAATGAGAAGTGAAGCGACTGTCACGCTGTTGTCGCACCTGAATCGCCGCCACGTGAAAGGCCGCGTAGCCCTCCTGCTGCAGCTTGTAGTGCTCGACCGAGGCGTTTGGCGCCACGCTCACCTGAGTCACGGCGTTGGTGAAGTAGGTGCTCCGGTCGGGGCCGCTGTAGTGTTCGAGCACCGTCACCCCGGCGCCCTCCTCGGCGGCGATGATGGTGCGCGGTTGCGTGACTGCATCCGCTTTGGTGCTCAGGTACAGAAGGTGCAGGGGCGCCTCGAGCACGACGCCACGCGGCACATGGATGAAGGCTCCGTCAGAGACAAATGCCGAATTCAGTGCCGTAAACGGCGCGGCCGTCTCGCTGCCACCCAGATGCGGCGCGATCCGCTCCGGGTTCTGGGCGAGGACCTCGGCGACGTTCGCCACTGTCGCGCCGCCGGGCAGGGTGCCGATACGCGACAACGAGGGCGTGAAGTGTCCGTCGAGGAACACCAGCAGGTGCTCGAAGGCGGCGCTGCCGAAGTCGAGCGCCGCAACCAGAGCTGCCGAGGCGCCAGCCCCGGGCCGTGGCGGCGACTCGAACTGGTGCTGGGCGATCGGATTGACGTTGGTGTATTTCCACTCTTCTTCGTGCGGAGACGGAAAGCCGCTGGTCGCGAACTGGTCGAGAGCGCGCCGGCGGGCCAGGGCGAGTGACGGGCTGCCGCTACCGGGGAGCAGCGACGAGCGCCGTTCAAAATCGGCGACGAAATGATCGCGGGCCACGTCCGACA
>JAGXFG010000043.1 GCA_024637395.1 Burkholderiaceae bacterium
CGTCAGCTGTTTTGGCGGGTAGCCTTTGCGGCGAATCTGCACCTGGAACTGGTGCGGTCCGCGCTTGATGATGCTTGCCATCGTCCTGCTCCTTGTAGAAGCAAGGTGTAGCCAAGCGTTTTGCGGAGCCATTGCAGCAAATTTGCAGCAAAAACCCCATTTCGGATGTGCAAAGGGCCTGCGTTTTCACGCAAGCCCTTGATTTTATTGGCGCGCCCGAGACGACGAGGCTGGGCACTGGCAGGAAGTTATAGCGATCAAGCAGCGACGATAGACCTTGTTGCCAGTCCCCCTGTGTGGGTTTGCCCCACTGACAGGCATCACGAACGATCAACTGGCTCGGGCAGCGCCTTCGGCGCGACGGCAGTCGCTGGCGCGGCGGCAGGTGATGCGGCGGCGTTCACCGTGCCGGTTGCCGCTGCGCTCGCCAGACCCGTCACCGATGCCGACTTGCCGCCCGCGGGCTTGGTCGCGCGGATGAAGCCGCTGGCGAACTTGCCCTCGACCTGGACAGCCAGCTGCTGCATGTCGGTGCCCTGTGCAGCGAGGAATTCGCGCGCGTCCTCGACGCTGTAGACCCGCGTGATTTCGATGCCGAAATCGATGAAGCCGGCGCATGCGAGCTTATCGACGTACTCGCTGTCCGATAGTGCACCGGCGACGCAGCCAATCCACAGTTCCATGTTGCGGCGGATCGCCGGCGGCATCTCACCGCGCACGACCACGTCCGAGACCGCGAAGCGGCCGCCGGGCTTGAGTACCCGGAAGGCTTCGGCCAGCACGCGGTCCTTGTCGGACGCTAGGTTGATGACGCAGTTAGAGATGATCACGTCGACCGAATCGGCCGGCAGCGGGATGTGTTCGATCTCACCCTTGAGGAAGTGCACGTTCGCCAGGCCGCTCTTGCGCTTGTTCTCCTGCGCCAGGGCCAGCATCTCGTCGGTCATGTCCAGGCCGTAGGCGACGCCGGTGGGCCCGACGCGCTTGGCCGACAGCAGCACGTCGATGCCGCCGCCCGAGCCGAGGTCGAGCACGGTTTCGCCCGGCTTCAGCTCGGCCAGTGCGGTGGGATTGCCGCAGCCCAGCGACGCGAGCATGGCCGTCTCCGGCACGGCGCCAGCCTGGGCGGGGTCGTAGAGGTTGGACGTGATCGGATCACAGCCGCCGAGCGCGGTCGACGCGCCGCCGCAGCAGCTGCCGCCTGCGCCCTGGCTCACGCGCTGGGCGGCCTCGCCGTATTTCTGGCGCACGATGTCTTTGACGGGAGTGTTGGTGGACATGATGGTCTCGATGGGTGGATTGACGCGCCCGCGACGGGCTTTGGGCTGGGCGTGCGTGCTGATTCAGCTTTGGCCGATGGCGACCAATGCAGCCTGCAGTGCCGTGCGGTCCATCGCCTCCAGCGGCAGCGCCAGCAACTGCAGCATGCGATAGCCGATGGCCAGTCTTGTCAACTCGAAGGCGCGCCGCTTGCCGGCGTCGCCACCCGGTGCGTTGGACGGGTCGGGGTATCCCCAGTGCGCTTTCACCGGCTGGGCACCCGTCGGGCCGAAGAACACCGGGCAGGTCTCTGCCGCGGCGCTGTCGCACACCGTGATCACGATCGACGGCGGCGGCGCACCCTCTCGGCTGAACTCGTCCCAGCTCTTGCTGCGGTAGGCCGCGGTGTCGATGCCCGCATGATTCAGCGCCTCGATCGCGAACGGGCTGATGCGCCCGCTGGGGGCGCTGCCGGCACTGTGCGCCTTCACGTCACGGTCGAGCTTCGTTGCCCAGTGCTCGAGCATACCCTCGGCCAGCACGCTGCGGGCCGAGTTGTGGGTGCACAGGATCAGCACGTTTGTGGTCATCGGGCGCTCCGATTCAGCATGTGGAACAGTCGGGCGCGGCCGTGATGTCGCAGGCCATGCCCTGGCAGCAATGCGCGGTGAGGTAGGCGAGCAAGGCGTTCATCTGCGCGAGCGAGGCCCGGTAGATCAGGTTGCGTCCGTCGCGCTGCTGCGAAACCAGGCCCGCATGCATCAGCTCCTTGAGGTGGAAGGAGAGCGTGGATGCGTGCACGCCCAAGCTGGCCGCCAGCACTCCAGGAGTCATGCCCTCGGGCCCTGCACCCACCAGCGCACGGAACACGCGCAGCCGCATGCCCTGGGCCAGGGCGGCCAGCGAGGCGACGGCAGTTTGCTCGTCCATGGCGTCTTCCTCAGCGGCGCTCAGGCAAGGCGACCGGAGCGAAATAGCGCCGTTTCAAGGCCAGTGCCACGTGCACCAGCCCAATCATCACCGGCACCTCGACCAACGGTCCGATCACCGCGGCGAAGGCCACCCCCGAATTTATGCCGTAGACCGCGATCGCGACCGCGATCGCGAGCTCAAAATTGTTGCTCGCGGCCGTGAACGACAACGTGGCGCTCTTCTCGTAGTTGGCTCCCAGGCGCCGGCTCAGGAAGAACGAGAACACGAACATGATGACGAAGTAGAGCAGCAACGGAATGGCGATGCGCACCACGTCGAACGGGATCGTGATGATGAGCTTGCCCTTGAGGCTGAACATCACGACGATGGTGAACAGTAGGGCGATCAGCGTGATGGGCCCGATCTTCGGTACGAAGCGCGTGTGGTACCACTCCTTCGTGACGAAGCGCAGCATGACCACGCGCGTCAACACGCCGGCAATGCAGGGGATGCCGAGGTAAATGAACACGCTCTCGGCGATCTGCCCGATGGAGATGTCGACCACCGACCCGGACAACCCGAACAGCGGCGGCAGCACGGTGATGAAGAACCAGGCGTAGACGCTGAAGAACAGCACCTGGAAGATTGAATTGAAGGCCACCAGGCCGGCGGCATATTCGGTGGAGCCTTTGGCGATCTCGTTCCAGACGATGACCATGGCGATGCAGCGCGCCAAACCGATCATGATCAGCCCGACCATGTATTCAGGCTTGTCGGGCAGGAAGATCACCGCAAGCGCGAACATCAGCACCGGGCCGACGATCCAGTTCTGCGCCAGCGACAGCAACAGCACCTTGGTGTCGCGAAAGACATCGGGCAATTCCTCGTAGCGCACCTTGGCGAAGGGCGGATACATCATGAGGATCAGGCCCAGCGCGATCGGGACGTTGGTGGTGCCGACGTCAAAGCGGTTGATGAAATCCTCGATACCTGGCACCAGGTAACCCAGGCCGACGCCCAACGCCATGGCGCCGAAAATCCAGACCGTGAGGTAGCGGTCCAGGAACGAGAGTTTCTTGGTCAGGGTGCTCATGGCAGGCCTCATGGCAGGTCAGCGGTCAGAAACGTCACCGCATACAACCATTCGATAATTTTATTATTATAAAAATAATTCAAACCTGCAACTCCAAGATACGCGCGTGTAGCGAGCAAGTGTTGGCGCCGACGTCAGATTGAGCCAGTTTGTGGATGTCTGCCGACTTCAGTCTGAGCCAGTTGAAACGTCCGGAAGGCGGCGCCTAGCAAGCGTTTGTCCCGCCGTCGGGTGGCTCATCCAAAGGTCGGCGTGATGGCTCAATTCTCGACCGGCGCCAACACCAGCGGCGCCACAGTGTTGTGCACCGAACAGACGGCGATGGATGCGACAAGTACGTTGATCGGAACAATCGGCATCTTCGGCGCCTGCGTCCAACATTAAGGCTCCCACCCCACCGTGAACGCTGTCTTGCCATCACCGCGCGTCGACTCGCCCATCGACGTGCTCAACAGCGCGTGCCTCTGCGTCAGCCTTGACACCGACGCGCTGGGGCGCGCCCTAGACTCGGAGCTCGGACAGCCCGGCCTTGCGGCGATGGTTAGAGATCTCGACGGCGCGGTGTTCCGCTTAACGGAATCCTTATGGCGGATCACAATCGCTCATGATTCGTTCGTTCGCGTGCACCGACACCGAGGCCCTGTTTCACAGCCTCCCGGTAGCGCGCTTGCGCAACATCGAGCGCGTCGCGAGGCGCATGTTGCTTCAGATTCACGCCGCCACGGAACTCGCGAGCCTGCGTGTTCCACCTCGCAACCAGCTGGAGGCACTGAAAGCCGACTGAAAGGGCCAGCACGGCATTCGCATCAACGACCAGTGGCGAATCTGCTTTGTCTGGAAGTCGGATGGAGCGTACCGCGTCGAGATCGTGGACTACCACTAGGAGTGCCGAACATGGCCAAGTTGCTTGAGGAGATTCATCCGGGCGAGATCCTGCTGGAGGATTTCATGAAGCCTATGGGCATCAGCGCTCGCCAGCTCGCGGCGGACATCGACGTCTCGCCCAGCAGGATCAGCGAGCTTGTCAATGGCCAGCCTCCCATCACAGCGGACACAGCGCTTCGGCTCGGGTTGTTCTTCGGCATGGAACCCCGGTTCTGGCTGAACCTGCAGTCCGAGTACGACATCCGAGTCGCGGACAGGGAACTCCGGGCCAAGCTCTCGCCGAGGATCCGAGTCTTTCAGCCGATGGCAGGGTGACGGTCCGCGTTCAGGGTATTTCCTGACCATTTGGCGAGGGCCCGCACATGCGGTGAAGCCGCCGAAGAAGTTCAAGTTCGCCGGGCAGCGCCTGCCCTACGACCATCGTCACCGGAGCTCGAGCGAGAAGGGCCCGTGGCTCGCACAGCCGGCATCTCGACGCTAAGAAGATGGGAGGCAACGGTGAGAGCCTTACGAATCAACAGATTAGAAGGCCATTCACGATCGAGTGGGAATGAGGAAAAGCCGCAGCCTATGAAAAGCTTGGCACGGTCGATCCGGGTAGGCGGTCATACCCGGATCTTCCGCGTCAGCCGCCTGGGTGATCCGATCACCGGGCGTAGTAGGACTCGACGGTCGAGTTCCAGGTGGCGTCAGCCATATTCGGCCAATGATCCTTGTCGAAGCCCGGTGCGTTCTTCAGGCGATCGACATCTACGTCGAGCATGAAACGCTCGTTCTCCTTGTCCAGCTTCAAGGCCTTCCAAGGGACAGCGAACAGGCGATCACCCATGCCCAGAAATCCACCTGACGCCAGGACTACGTAACGAATCTTGCCCTCGGCTATATCGAGCATGACGTCCTGAATCTTGCCGAGCTTTTCCTCTTGCATGTTGCAGACTTCGTCGCCGGTAATGGTGCTGGCACTCAGCAACGAGGCTCCGGCCTGCATGTCATCGGCGGCGCCGTATCTGCTCTTCGATTGTGTCGTTGAAACGTTCATTTCGTTGCGCTCTTTGCGTCGCTCTTGAGATCTCCGTACTTGGCTTCCGCCTTGCCGCCTTGCTTCTCGGCTTTCCCCTTGTACTCCATGCTTTTGTCGCCGGTCACCTTGCCGGCGACTTCCTTGATCTTCCCCTTTGCCTCGTTCGCATGACCTTTGACCTGATTCTTGTTCATGAGATGACCTCCAGATGATTGTGCGGTATGGGTTCTGCCTCGTACATGAACTCATGTAGATGCAGGGTGAGGCTCCCAAGGTAGTGGAAGCGCGAGGTCTGGTCTGTGGGCTGTCTAACACATGCGAAGTCATTTCTTTCAGCCAAGTCACCGGTAAAGAACAGCCCCGGGAACTCGCTGCCGGCAACCGATGCGAGCACCTGGCAGAGCAGTCCTCTGCGCCCAGCGCTCATGCAGAGCCGGCGCGTGGCAGCGCCATGAAGAATCGCACCATTTCCGCCGAGGCATCCGGCCCGGTGCCATCGGTATATGAACCACTCGCGTGGCCTCCCGACCAGGCGTGTCCCGCGCCATGCAACGTCCAGCTTTCGATCCGGGCCCGCCCCTCGGTGTCGGCGTGGACTGTTCGGATAAACCGCCGGCCGTCCGACGTGACGCCGGACTGCGAACGGACAAGCAGGCCGGCGTCCCCCGCCTGAGCGCTGTGCGCGTCTCGCGCCTGCTGCACGATGTGTGCGCCGTTCGTCTGCTGCACGGTGTGGTCCCGATCGCCATGGAACACGATGACGGGCACCGCCTGCACGGCCTTCCTGCGCGGCGTTCCGACAGCACCGGGTACCTTCTTCCGCCCCGGCATGCCGCTGCGGCCCCCTTTCATGGCGACCAAGGCCGATGGGATGTCATGCGCACTGCCGTACGGTAGGCCGGATTGGGCACCGACACCGGCAAACAACTCCGGGTAGGTCTCGCCCAGCACCACGGCCATGGCCGCTCCGGCGGACAGCCCGGCAACAAAGATGCGGCGCGGGTCGGCGCCGTGCTTTCGCGCGACCTCGCCAACGATACCGGCTATCAGGGAAGGCTCGCCGGCGCCGCGCAGCTGGTCCTGTGGCTTGAACCAGTTCCAGCACTTCGAGGCATTCGCATGGGCGGCTTGCTCGGGATACACGACCAGGAAACCGTGCTCGTCCGCGAGGCGATTCATCCGGGTGCCCGCCGCGAAGTCGTCTGCGCACTGGGTACAACCATGCAGCATCACGATCATCGCGCGCGGCGCAGCGGATCCCCCCACCGGAACATATACCTTGTAAGCACGGCGGCCGGCGGCGTTGCTGAATTCGTGTGCCTCGAAACTGCCGGGCCGTTGCTGCGCTTCACTGCTCGACGGCGCGCGATCCCATGCTGCATTTGTGTCTTCGCCACCGGGAACGACGCGTGCTGCGACATCAATGACGGATTCGCTGTCGAAGCTCGGGATTGCCTCGGCAAGGCGCCCCGCGGCCAACGCGCGCCGGATGGTCTCGGTCACGTCATGCATCGGACCTGCCGTGGTGTCGAGCCCCGCAGACGCGAGCGCCCGTTGGATCGTCTCGTTGATCGCGTCGGGTTCAAAGAACGGCGCTCGGGCGTTGAAGAGGTTCTTCATGATGTTCCTTGCGTTGACTGCGTAGCGCTTCAATGGATGCGATCGGACAGCGCCCGTCGCACCGCTGGGCTCGCCTGAAACGCCCCCAGCACGGTTAGAGATTCGAAGGCAGCTCGCGCGAGTTCAGGTGTCACGTCGGCGGCAATGCGGGTGAGTCCAACGACCTGGACCTGGAGTCGCTGGCCCGCAGCCACCACCGCCTCGAGCTCGGCGCGGCTGTAGTGCTGAAGGCCAACCGTGAGCGTTCGACGGGCCACGGTCTGCTTGAGCGTGTCGGCATGCACCGCAAGCTGGTTTCGAAGTGCCGTTCGAATGAGATCCGAGCGGTTCGAATAGAAACCTTCCTGGACCAGGAGGTCGACGTGGCCCAGATCGACCACGCCGACATTGACCGTCATCTTCTCCGTCTCGCCCGTGCGTGGCCGGTGTGCAACTGCCGTGCCGCTGCTCTTCATGACATCCTCCTGGAGTCCATATGGACTCTGTATGGACTCCAATTAGAGCATAAAACGGCGTCTTCGGGGCTACGGCAGGCGCAAGACCACTTTGCCAGGATTGCGCACGATGACTGCGGGGCCCGTTCATTCGCCATGGACAGCGCTCACGCCCCGGACCGAAACTGCTTTACCGCAAAACCCCACGCCATGCGCGATGCATCCGGACCTTGCCCGTCACTGAAAGCCTTGCTCGCGACGCCACCACTCCACGCGTGGGCCAAGCCGTCCACGGCGACCAGCGTGGCCACCGTGCTGCCCTTGCGCTTGAAATCCGTGACCGACATCGGGTAGCGCTTGCCTCGCTGGAGGTTGCGCGTCGGGCTCGCCCTCGCGCCTGCTGCGCGAGCCCAGAGCTGCGCTGCGGCTTGGCCGTTGTGGGGGGAGAACACGGCGTCGGAATCGCCGTGGATCACCAGCAGGGGCGGCCAGTTCGTCTCCAGCGTGCGCGGCGTCGCCGCCAATGGCATCGTCGGGCGATGGCCATGCATGGCGTTCAGCGCCGACATGCCGGAGTGCGCGGTGCCCGGCGGAATGCCCGAATGCATCACCACCGCCTTGAAACGTCCCGGGTGCCGGATGACCAGCAAGGCGGCCATGCTCGCACCGGCCGACAGGCCAACGACGGCGACGCGCGCCCTGTCCACTGAATGCAGCAGGCACACCTGGTCGATGGCATTCATGATCAGTGCCACTTCGCTTTGGGCGCGACCCGAGGCCGTGTCGAACCAGTTCCAGCAGCCCTGGGCATTGGCGAGACGGTCCTGCTCCGGGTAGAGCACCAGAAAGCGTTCGCGCATTGCGATGCGGTTCATGAGCGTACTCGAGGCAAAGCTGTTGGCGTCCTGACTGCAGCCATGCAGCATCACCATCAGCGGCAGCCGCTCGTCGAACTTGACCCCTGGCGGGCGATAAAGCCGGAAGCGCTTGGCGCCAGTCGCACCCATGGCGACGCCTGGAAGCCACGCTCCGGCACCGGATGGCGGTCCGCGCTTGGCCACCGCGGGCTTGCGGGTCTGGGTGAGCATTCGCGTACCGGAAGCGCTAGCCAGACGCGCCATCGCCACGAAACTGCGCTCGAAGCTCCTGGCCCAAGCGGACGTGCGTAACCGCTTTTTCATGCAGGATATGTGCGCGTGCACTGCAGGCCCATCAGCACCTCGTATTTGGCCACGCCGACTTTCTGCAGCAGGAAGCCGTACACGAAGTCGAACAGAAGACGGAGCACGAGCTGGCGCACTGAATCCGGTTTGCCAGGGTCGTCCGTGCCTTTCTGGTCGAGCGTCTGCGTC
>JAGXFG010000044.1 GCA_024637395.1 Burkholderiaceae bacterium
GGATGGTCGAGGTCGTCTCCACCGTGTCGAGGCAGACCTTGACAAACCTCCTGAAAGACAGCGTGCGGTACCAGCCAAAACCGAGCACCATGGCCCAGACACAGGCAGCAATGGCGCCCTCGGTCGGCGTAAAGAGGCCGGTTGTCATGCCACCAATCAGCAGCACTGGCGTCATGATGGGCAGCACGGCCTCAAACTTGAGCAGCTTGTCGAGCACAAACAACGCCACGAACCCGAGCATCACGGTGATCTGCACCGGTGCGCCGAGGCGGATCAATCCCCACAACGCCAGCGGCCAGCCCGCCACCACGCCGAGTTCGATCAGTGCTTTACTGAAACGGCTGCTGGAAAACTTGACGTCGCCGCCCCATTTGTTCTTGTGAGCGTAATAGGTGACGGTCAGCATCATCACAACCGTCAGCAATATCCCGGGCAACAGTCCTGCCAGAAACAGTGCGCCGATCGACACGTTGGCCATCATGCCGTAAATGACAAAGGGCAGGCTGGGCGGGATGATGGGGCCCAGCGTGGCCGAGGCCGCGGTTACGCCTACCGAAAACTCGGCGGAGTAGCCGTGCTCCTTCATAGCCTTGATTTCAATCGTTCCCAAGCCCGCCGCGTCAGCTATGGCGGTGCCGCTCATACCGGCAAAAATCACCGAGGCGAGAACGTTGACATGGCCCAGTCCGCCCCTGAGCCAGCCGACCAGTGCCAGCGCAAAGTTGAAGATGCGGGTGGTGATGCCGGCGTTGTTCATCAGGTTGCCAGCCAGGATAAAGAAGGGCACTGCCAGCAGCGGGAAGCTGTCGATGCCCGATATCATCCGGTGAATCACAACAAAGGGCGGCAGGTTGCCGGTGAAGAAAATGTAGGCCAGCGACGAGCCAGCCATGGCGATGGCCACCGGAACGCCGGTCACCATGAAAACCAGAAATAATATTTGAAGCATGGGGTTACCGATCGTGCATATGGGATTCAGGCCGCTCCAGCATGCTGTAGCCGCGCCGGTAGTGGATGTAGGCAACCTGCAGTGAGCGCAGCAGCATGATGAAAAAGCCGAACAGACACGTGGCATACACCAGGTTCATGGGAAGATCGACAATCGTCATCCGGGTCTGGTTGCCCAGCTTGAGCATCATCTGGACGGTCAAGACCACAGCGGTGGCGAAAAAAGCGACGCGCAGCAAATCCACGAAACCGGAGAGCGCGCGGCCCACCGCGGCCGGCAAGTGGCGGTAAAAGAAATCAACCTGGATGTGATTGTTCTTGGCGACCCCGATGGCGGCGCCAATGAAGACCACGGCAATCAGCTCATAGCGGCCAATTTCTTCCGTCCAGGCGGCTGAGTCGTTGAAGACATAGCGCGTGATGAACTGGTAGAGCACTGTCAGGCCCAGTATCCAGAACAGGCCCAGGACCAGCCAAGCCTCCGCTGTGACGTGCGAGAAATCGACGGCTTCATCTTCGGTATGAAACTCGCCATCATCGCTGATGATCTTGTCGCTCATGAAGTCTCCGGTGCTGTGCAGCATGCAAAAGAGAAGGGGGAAGGCGCTGCCCGCGTGGCGTTCACACCGATGGTGTTGGCGCCATTGCGCCAACACCATCGGCAGCAGTTGGGCAGCGGCTCGGGCCTACTTGAGGTTGATGATGCGGTCGTAGTCGGCTTGGCGGTAACCCTGGGCGGCCGGGCTAGTGTTTTCCAGCACGGCTTTGCGGAAGGCGTTCTTGTCGACGGTGATCACCGTGATCCCCTTCTTCTTGAACTCTTCAGTCAGACGCGCTTCGGAGGCGATAATCTCGCGGCCGGTTTTCTCGGCGGCTTCCTGCATCACGTCGGTGAAGATCTTCCTATCGGCCGGCGTGAGTTTCTCCCATAGCTGGCCCGACACGATCGTGAGCAGCGAGTCCACGATGTGTCCGGTCAGCGAAATGTATTTTTGTACCTCGTAGAATTTTTTGGCCTCAATGGTGGGCAGGGGGTTCTCCTGCGCATCGACGGTGCCACTTTGGAGCGCCAGATAGACCTCGGCAAAGGCGATCGGGGTCGGGTTGGCGCCCAGAGCTTTCGGGAACGCAAGATAGGCCGGCGCGTCGGGCACGCGTATCTTCAGGTTCTTCATGTCTTCGGGCGTTCGGATGGGACGGTTCGAGGTCACGTCGCGGGCGCCGTAATACGTCATCGCCGTGATGTGGTTGCCGCTCTTCTGGTCATAGCCCTGGGCCAGTTCGCGGAACACATCGCTCTTGGCATAGAGCAACTGGTGTTCGGCATCACGGAAGATGAACGGGAAGTAGCTGATGGCCAGCGGCGGGTAGGTGCGTCCGGCGAAACTGGCACCGGACAGGATGATGTCCACCGTGCCCAGCGTCAGGCCCTGGTTGATGTCTGACTCCTTGCCCAGCGATGAGGCCGGGAACACCTGGATTTCATAGCGGTCGTTGGTGCGCTTCTTGATCTCTCCAGCGGCCCAGACCGACCACTTGTGAAAAGGTTCTGATGTTTCATAGACGTGCGCCCACTTCAGTTTGGTCTGCGCGCTCGCAATCCCGACTGTGCCGGCAGCTCCGGTCAACAGCACGCATGCCGCTATCGCCTTGAGCGATAGCTTTGTCATTTCACGTTTGTTCATGGTATTTCCTTGGTTGGTGGTTTTGAAATTGCTGGGCGTCAGAAGGGCTTTGCGCGGCGCCAGCTCGCGCTGTAACGTTTGTGAGCCTTTTTCAGGTGGCGCTGCATCGCACTGCGTGCAGCGCCGGCATCGCGCGCCCGGATTGCCTTGAGGACTTCGGCGTGCTCGGTTAAGGCGGAATCCCAGGAGCTGTCATCTTCAAAATAGTCGCCCAGTCGCTCGAACAGGGTGCCATGTCGAGCTTGCCAGTAACCGCGGACCGTGTCACGCAGCACCTCATTACCGCAGGCCTCGGCAATCGCATTGTGAAAAATTTCGTCACCATTACGCGGTATCTGGCCCTGAGCCACTTCGTCGCGCATTTGTTGCAGCGCATCTTCGATTAACTTCAGGTCTGATTTCTTGGCGTTGCGTGCCGCCAAGGCTGCCACTTCACTCTCCACCAGTTCGCGCGCACGCATCAACTCCAACGGGCCCCACTCAGCAGATTTGCCGCCGTTTCTGGGTGATGCTTGGCGCTTCCTGGGCTTGAGCACATAAATGCCGGAGCCGCTGCGCACCTCGATCACTGTTTCCACCTCCAGCGCGATCAGAGCTTCGCGTACCGAAGGGCGGCTTACGCACAGTTGTTTGGCAAGCTCGCGTTCAGCCGGAAGTCGTGAACCGACGGGGAACTCGCCGCTGTCGATCAGAGAGCGTAATTGCTCCGCGATCCGGCGGTACAAGCGTTGCGGTTCAATGGTTTGTAGCGGCATTCTGGACGCCTTTGATGGCGTATGAGAGGTTAAGAAAAATTGGACAATTGGTAAGGCCAATTGATGATCCCATAAATCTTCCCAACTAACATCCGGTTAAACCCTATAGTGCCTCCAAAGGTTTGCTGAAATTTGAATTCCCGGTTGAGATCATCCGCGCTTGCGAAACCATGTCCTGGGCCCTCAAGTTCACGGCATCAGCTGGCCGCCGTTGACCTCGATGATCTGACCGGTGATGTAGCTTGAAAGCGTATCGTCGGCGAGGAAGAGGTAGGCGCCGACACATTCGTCGGCTGCTCCCAGTCGGCCCATCGGGATGCTGCGACGTGCGCCTTCGAGTTGTTCGGGCGAGGAATTGCGGGTGTGGAAGTCAGTCAGGATGACGCCCGGGGCCACGCCGTTGACGCGCACACCGTGCGGAGCCATCTCGCGCGCCAAGACGCGGGTCATGGTGCTGACAAACGCTTTTGCCGCACCGTACAGACCGGCACCGTCACCACCGCCGGTCCGCGCGGCAATAGAGGTGGTGTTGATCATGTTGCCTCGTCTGGCCTGGCGCATGACTGGCGCGGCAGCGCGACAGAGGGCGAAAGCCGCATGAACATTGAGCCCGACAACGCGGTCAAAGTCCTCGTCGCTGACCTGCTCCAGCTCTCGACGGCCGAACATGTCGCCTGCGTTGTTGACCAGGATATCCACGCCGCCGAAGGCCTGGACAGTTTGCGCCACCAGTTGCTCAGGTACGCTGCGCTCGAGCATGTCACCCGCCAGCGTTATAGCCTGGCCGCCAGCCTGTCGAATCGCATTGGCTACGCCTTCGGCACCATCACGGTTGCGCGAGTAATGTACCGCGACACATGCCCGTGCCGCGCCGAAGGATTGCGCCACGGCGGCACCGATGCCGGAGCCGCCACCGGTCACCAAAACAGCTTTGCCCGCGAATTGAAAGGCCTGGGAAGGGTTGATCATGATGTGTTTCCTGTGGCGTGAAGAGTCTGATTGATTGCGGGTCCGCGAAGTCAGGTCGCAGCAGGCGCTGTGCGTCGGCCTTCGACCAGCGTCATGGCGTACCGGATAGCGTCGACCATGCTCTCGGCGCTGGCGTGGCCAGTGCCGGCGATGTCGAAGGCAGTGCCGTGGTCCACTGAGGTTCGCAGAATCGGCAGGCCCAGTGTGATGTTGACGCCACTGACCGCCTGCCATACGCCGGTGGCTGGGTCGATGCTGAAGCCCAGGAGCTTGACCGGGATGTGGCCCTGGTCGTGGTACATCGCCACCACCGCATCGAACTGCTCGGCGCGCAGCTTGATGAACACCGTGTCGCCGGGCCAGGGACCGGTCACGGCGTGGCCGGCAGCAGCGTATTCGGCTACCAGGGGTGCGATGATGGCGGCATCTTCCTTGCCCAGAATGCCACCTTCGCCCGCATGCGGATTGAGCCCGGCCACTGCCACGCGGGGCTGGCGGATACCCAGGGAGTGCAGAGCTTCGAGCGTCACGTCAAGCACGCGCCGCAAGCGCCGCGGCGTCAGGCGGCTCGGCACATCGGCCAGCGCGCAGTGAGTCGTGACGTGACTCACGCGCATCGGCCCATGGGCCAGCATCATCACGCCGTCGCGCATGCCGGTCAGATGAGCCAACATTTCAGTGTGGCCTTCGAACGGATAAGCGGCCAGGTGCAGCGCCTCCTTGCACAGCGGGGCGGTGACGATGGCGTCGGCCTCGCCGCTCAGGCAGAGCTGCACGGCATGCTCCACGGCTCGGTAGGCCCAGTGACCGCCAGCTTCGCTGACTTGGCCCATGGTCAGTGGCTGCGTTACCGGCCCGACGTCGATCATGTGCAATACCGCAGCGGTGTCGAGTTGGAGCAGGCGCGAGGCTTGCTCCAGTGCCTGGGCACTGCCCAGCACCTTGAGTTCGATGCGCCCCTGCGCGACGAGATCGCGCATCTGGTGCACGGCCTTGACAATGATCTCGGGTCCGATGCCCGCCGGGTCGCCCATGGTCAGGGCCAATCGGATAGGTGTGTTCATGGGATGCGTTCCTTAGAAGTCAATCCGTTTGGCGTGAACGGGAGAGTGTGGCCAAGAGGGCGCGCAGGTCGTCGGGCGGACCGAAGGCGCCCGAGCGAGAATAACAAGTAAGGCCGTCCCACACGCCACCGACCAGGCGGGCACGCCCCCAGCCCGCACGCGGACTGGCACTCGCCCAAAGGCTGCGCGCGTCGGCAGCCCGGCACAGGGCCAGTAAGGTGTCGCCTCCCACGACAACCACGGCGGCTGGACGGGGTCTGGTGGCAATGACCTTGTGCATGCGTTGCATCAGCTGGATACGCGCCTCACCGGGGGATATGGTTTGCGCGTCGGCCAGGTCGAGCACCTCCGTGCCCACCGCAAGCGCTGGCAGGTGAGACAACTGTTCTCGCAGCACCGGGTGGCGACTGGCGGTGAGTATTAGGGTCAAGCCCGGGGTGAGATGTGATGCTGCCGCTCGCGCGGCTGTTGCCGGTGCTGTGGTTTCAACCTGCCGCGCCAGCGCCCAGGCCAGACCGGCACTGCCACACCACAACCAGCGCTGTCCCAGGGAACCGGCGGCCAGGGCGGCGAGCTGGTCCAGGTCATGCTCGCTCAGAACGTCAGGGATCACGACCTTGCCCGCATCCTGCAGGCTATCTTGCACCCGGGTTGGAATGTGCGCCTCCAGGCCAACGCCGGCGAATGCCGTTTGCAGCGTGCAGCCGAGTTCATGCGTGCGTGGGCCGTAGGGCTGGTGCGGTGGCGCCACCCAGTGGCGTCCTTGCGCTGTAAAGCGACCCTGCGCCGGAAAGGCCGGCGCAAACACGACGCCAGCAAAGCGCCCGCTACCCATAAGCCAGGCAATTTCGGCAAACGTGTTTCCCCGCAGCAAACTGTCTATCTTCTTGAAGGCGCTGCCGGTGGCGACTAGCCAGTCCACGCTGGGTGCCAGCAGGGCCGGCAGGCTAGCGGGCGGAACATCGCGTGTGCCCGTGGCGACGACCTGCACTACCTGTGAAGATGGGCCAGGCTCATCCAGAAACACTGGCACATTGTCTGCGTTGGCCCATGCCGCGGCGCTGTCGAGGGCACCGGTCAGATCGTCGGCCAGGATATGCCAGGGTTTCATGACGTTGCGCAGGCCACTGCGAAAGTGGCGCTGGGTTGAAATAAGGGTTTGTCTTGATTGGCCAAGTGGTAAGGCCAATCCATAATTACACAATCTACAGAATTGAACATCCGGGGAAACCCTATCATTGGTGGTGAGGTCCTGATTTCTTAACGAATGGAGAAACTATGAGACTCAATGGAAAGACGGTGCTGGTCACCGCGGCGGGCCAGGGCATTGGCCGCGCCAGCGTGTTGGCGATGGCCGCCGAGGGCGCGCAGGTGCTGGCCACCGATGTCAACACCCAGTTGCTGGCGAGTTATACCGGCGTGGCCAATGTCACAACGGCCCCGCTCGACGTAATGGACAAGGGCGCCATCCAGGATCTGGTGGCGCGCAGCGCACCGTTCGATGTGCTTTTTAATTGCACCGGGGTGGTACACAATGGCACCATCCTGCAGGCCACCGATGAGGAGTGGAACTTCGCCTTCAACCTGAACGTGCGCGCGCAGTTCTGGATGATCCAGGCGCTGCTGCCCAAGATGCTCGCCAATGGCGGTGGCAGCATCATCAACATGTCCAGCGTGTGCAGCAGTCTCAAGGGGTTGCCCAACCGGTTTGCCTACGGCGCCAGCAAGGCGGCCGTAGTCGGCCTGACCAAATCGGTCGCCGCCGATTTTGTGGGACAGGGAATTCGCTGCAACGCCATTGCGCCGGGCACCGTGGACACCCCTTCGCTCGCCGATCGCATCAATAGTTACGCTGATCCGGTTGAGGCGCGTAAAGCTTTCATCGCGCGCCAGCCGATGGGCCGCCTCGCCCAGGCCCATGAAATTGCGCCGATCGTGGTGTACTTGGCGAGCGACGAATCGCTGTTTGCCACCGGGCAAGTGTTTACGGTGGACGGCGGCATGACCATCTGAATGCGCCCGATCTGGCCGAATACAACAACTGATAGCCCAATGATCAACTGAAAGGAAGAACCATGAAGCTCGTTCGTTATGGCAAGCCGGGCAAAGAAAAGCCCGGTCTCATCGATGACCAGGGCAAGCTGCGCGACTTGAGCGGCGTGATCAATGACATCACTGCCGAGCAGCTCGGAGATGCTGCGCTGGCCAAACTGCACAAGCTCAAGACGGCGAATTTGCCGCTGGTCAGAGGCGCGCCGCGCCTGGGCAGCCCGGTGAGCGCTGTGAGCAAGTTCATTGCCATCGGTCTGAACTACGCCGACCATGCCGCCGAGTCCGGGTTGCCGATTCCGAAAGAGCCGATCGTTTTCATGAAGGCCACCAGCTGCATTCAGGGACCCAATGACCCGGTCATGTTGCCCAAAGGTTCGCTCAAGACCGATTGGGAAGTCGAACTCGGCGTGGTGATCGGCACGCGCGCCCGTTACGTGTCGCAAAAAGACGCGCTCAACTTTGTCGCCGGCTACTGCACCATCAATGACATCAGCGAGCGCGAGTACCAGATCGAGCGCGGTGGCACCTGGGACAAGGGCAAAGGCTGCGACACTTTTGGCCCGCTCGGCCCCTGGCTGGTAACGCGCGACGAGGTGCCCAAACCGCAAAGACTAGGCATGTGGCTCGACCTCAACGGCCAGCGCATGCAGACCGGCTCGACCGGAACCATGATCTTCGGTGTCGCCAAATTGGTCAGCTATGTGAGTCAGTTCATGACCTTGCTGCCCGGCGATGTGATCACCACCGGCACGCCGCCCGGTGTCGGCATGGGCAGGAAGCCGCCGCTCTATCTGAAGGCGGGCGATATCATGACTTTGGGCATCGAGGGTTTGGGCCAGCAGCGTCAGATCGTCGTGCCTTTTACGCGCTGAGGCTTGCGCGTCGTCAGTGCCCGCGCCGCCGCGCGAGATCCTGCAGCAGCGCCCTGAGGCCATAGGTCCAGGGCGCCACCTTGTCCGAGGTATTGACGCGGTTCACCAGGGCGCCCAAGGCTGCGGTGGAGATGGTTACCAGGTCGCCCACTTCATGGGTGAAACCCTGGCCAGCGCCATGCCGGTCCTGCGTCGGAGCGAACATGGTGCCCAGGAACAGCATGAAGCCGTCCGGGTATTGGTGGTGCGCGCCAAAGGCATGCTGCACCAGTTCCAGCGGGTCGCGGCTGATCAGGCTCATGGAACTGCTCCCTTGCATGCGAAAGCCGGTTGTATCGGTGACCTCCATCATTAGGTCGCAACGGCGCACCTCGTCCAGGCTGAAGTGTTGATCGAACAGGCGGATGAATGGCCCGATGGCGCACGATGCATTGTTATCCTTGGCCTTGCCCAGCAGCAGGGCGCTGCGCCCTTCAAAATCGCGCAGATTGACGTCGTTCCCCAGTGCGGCGCCATGGACTTGCCCGCGACTGTTGACCGCCAGCACGACTTCCGGCTCGGGATTATTCCAGTGACTGTGCGGGTGGATGCCGACTTCCGCCCCGACGCCAACGGCGCTCATCGGCTGGGACTTGGTAAAAATCTCGGCGTCGGGACCGATCCCCACTTCGAGATACTGCGACCATACGCCTTGCGCCACCAGTGCCTGTTTGAGCCGAGCCGCCGCCTCGGAGCCGGGTTTGATGCTGCTCAGGTTGTCCCCAATCTCCGCGACGACCGCCTGGCGCACGCTGTCGGCCTTGCCGGCGTCACCGCGTGCCTGCTCCTCGATCACACGCTCGAGCATCGACGAAACAAAAGTCACGCCGCTAGCCTTGATCGCCAGCAGGTCGCACGGCGCCAGAAACCAGGGCAACGCCGGGTCGCGTTGATCGTGCGCCGAGTTTCGGAGCACCGCCTGCGTCTCGCCAATGGGCCGCAAGCCATGTCGACGCACCGCACTTACGGGATCGGGCAGCTCCAGCAGCTCTGACATCGTGTCTGCCGCCGGGCTCAGGTCGTAAACACCGTCAGGTTTGACGCACACCAGGATCGGCCCGACATTGTTCAACCAAACCCGGCCCACCAGAGTCGCTCTGGCGGCATCAACAGGAAGACAGAGCGAAGCTGACAGGTGATCGAGCATGGCTTATACACTTCCAGGAAACGTGGCTGACCAGGATCATACGATGGGTCGGACTGATCCCGCTGTGTCACAAGCGTAGATACAGATTCAGGAAATCAGAATAGGGGGTGTTTTCCCGGCACGCTCCAGTCGCTGGATTAAACTTCAAACTCCCCTAGCGCACCTGCAGGCGACTTCCATGGCGATCCTGACTTACCTGACGACCACCCATTTCGACTTCGGCGCGATCAAGGTGCTCGGCAAAGAGCTCGCGCGGCTCGGCGTCAAGCGCCCCCTGCTGGTAACCGACCTCGGCGTTCGTGCCGCCGGTCTGCTGGAGCGCGTGCTGGGTGTGCTACCCGACGGGGCTGCTCTGCCGGTGTTCGACGGCACGCCGGGCAATCCCACCGAGTCGGCCACGCTCCAGGCCCTGGCGCTGTACCAGGCCGAGGGCTGCGATGGCGTGGTGTGCCTCGGCGGCGGCTCGGCGATGGACCTGGGCAAGGCCGTCGCCCTGCTGGCCGTATCGGGCGAGCCGCTGGCGCGCTACGACCCGCTCCAGCGCGGCGGCAAACTCATTACCGGCGTGGCGCCGGTGATCTGCATCCCGACCACTGCGGGCACCGGCAGCGAAGTGTCGGTGGGCTTCGTGATCGTGATGAACGACGGCCGCAAGCTGACCATCTCCAACCCCAAGATCGTTCCCAAGGTGGCGATCTGCGATCCGGAACTGACCATGGGGCTGCCGCCGTTGCTGACCGCTGCCACCGGGATGGACGCGATCACCCACTGTATCGAAGCGGTGCTGGCGCCGGCCATCAACCCGCCGGCCGACGGCGTCGGGCTCGACGGCCTGTACCGGGGCTGGCGTGCGATCCAGGCGGCGGTGGCCAATGGCGCCCCCGACCTCAACGCCCACCACGGCACTTGCAACGCCGTGATCCTGCCCACCGTGCTGCGCTTCAACGAGAGCGTCTGCGCGGAGAAATACGAGCGGCTGCGCGTGGCGATGGGGCTGGCCCCGGGGGCTGACCTGGCCCGCGCGGTGACGGACATGAACGCCGCTATCGGCCTGCCCGCCGGGCTGGCGGAACTGGGGGTCACCGAGGCCATGATTCCCGATCTCGTGCCCCACGCGCTGGGCGACCTGGCGCACTTCGGCAACCCCCGGCGGGCCACCGCCGAGGAGTACGCGCAACTCTATGCGCAGGCGTTATAGCCGCTGCCCCACAGCGCTGACGCCCGTCCTCGCTTAAGGTAAAATAATCTGGTTTAGCGACTACCAACGCAAGGAGCGTTTTCATGACCATACTGGTCGCCTACGCACCCCGTCCCGAGGGGCGTGCCGCCCTCGAGAAGGGCATCGAAATTGCCAATCGGCGCAACGAGCGCCTGCTGGTCGTCAACGCCATCTCGGGCGGCAACCAGAACGATCCTTCGCTGGCTGATTCGATCGACGTCAGCGCGGTTGAAAAGCGCCTGGTCGCCGCTGGTGTCGAAGGGACGTTCAAGCAGTTCGTGCGCGGCAAGGATGCCGTGGCCGAGATCGTGGAGCTGGCCGACAAGCCTGACGTCACCCTGGTGATCGTCGGTTTGCGCAAGCGCACCCCGATGGGCAAGCTGATCATGGGCAGCGTCTCGCGCGATATCCTGCTGTCGGTCTCCTGTCCGGTGCTGGCGGTCAAGTCGGCGGATTGAACTTCGCCGGCGCGTCTGACGCGCCGGATTTTCTCGCCTTCCCCAGGGTCTTAAGACCCCTCTAACCATCGCCCCCGATCATGTGCTCCATGAGGTATGCACCTATGTCTACCGGGAGCAGGCGATGAACCAGATGGCGGCGGTAAGAAGCACCAATGAACTGCATGCGGACGCCTTCATACACGGCGAAAACACGCTGACAGTTATTTCCGAACAGCCTTTCGAGGAGGTTGCCGGCCGACTGGAGGGCAGTATCGCGGCCAACGCGATGACCATCGTCCAAATGCACGACTTCAACCAGCTGCTCGCCGGCAACTCGATCCGCCTGGGCGGCCGCTGCCGGGTCTACGAAGTCCTCGAGCCGCGACTGGCGGTGCAGTTAGTAGTGGCCGATCCCGCGCTGGCCCATTTGCTGCCCCTGCGGATCGCCATTCACGAGGACGATGGCCTGACCACCGTCACCGCCCCGATGCCGACCTCGTTCATGACCGAGTACTCGCATGTGCTCTCGGCGGCGCGCCTCGCGAAGAGTTTCGAGGCCGGATTGCACCGGGTACTGTCGGGGCTGCGCTGACGCCGGGCAGGATCGGCCGCCGCTCACGCGGGCGGCCGATGTTCGCAGCTAGTTAGGCGAAACGCCTGCCCTGCGGGCGGGCGTTGGCAAAGCGGCCGGGAGCCCGGGCAATCCGAGCCGGTGCGCCGCTGCGCGGGGCGCCTTCGGTGCCCGTGGCCCGGACGTGTTCACGCCGGGTATTGTCACTGCGGGGCGCGGCATCGTTGGCGGCCTTTGCCGGGCCACTCTTGATCCAGCGCCCGGGGGCGCGGTTGGGCCGGTTGCTCGGGCGGGGACCTGCCCGACGCTGGGCGATCGGGGCCAGTACGGTCTCGAAGCCCTCGATATCGCGGCGCTCGAGGTCGCGCTTGAGCAACCTCTCGATGTCACGCAACTGGATGCGCTCGTCGGCGCAGACCAGCGAAATCGCTTCGCCGCTGGCGCCGGCGCGCCCGGTGCGGCCGATGCGGTGGACGTAGTCCTCGGGCACGTGCGGCAGGTCGTAGTTGACGACATACGGCAGGTCGTCGATATCGATTCCGCGTGACGCGACGTCGGTCGCCACCAGCGCCGCCAGCTTGCCGCTCTTGAAATCGGCCAGTGCGCGCGTGCGCACGCTCTGGGTCTTGTCGCCGTGCATCGCCGCCGAGCGGATGCCCGCCTTTTCGAGGTAGCGCGAGAGCGCATCGGCGCCATGCTTGGTGCGGGTGAACACCAGCACCTGGTTGAGGCCGCGGTTCTCGAACAGGTTCAGCAGCAGTTCCTTCTTACGGTCGCGCTCGACCGGAATCACTACCTGCGTGACGTTGGCGGCGGTGGCATTGCGGTGCGCCACTTCGATCGACTTGGGATTGGTCAGGAACTCGCGCGCCAGGCCGCGGATCTCGTCCGAGAAAGTGGCCGAGAACATCAGGCTCTGGCGTTTCGCCGGAATCCTGCCGACGATGCTGCGGATGTCGTGGATGAAGCCCATGTCGAGCATCCGGTCCGCTTCGTCCAGGATCAGCACTTCGATCCGGCGCAGGTCGAGCGTGCGTTGCTGCATGTGGTCCATCAGCCGGCCCGGGGTGGCGACCAGGAAGTCGACGCCGCGGCGCAGGGCCTGGAATTGCGGGCCGATGCGGGCGCCGCCATAGACTGCCAGCGAACGCACGCGGCTGTTGCGACCGTAGTCGCGCACGCTTTGTTCGACCTGGACCGCGAGTTCGCGGGTCGGGACCAGCACCAGCACGCGCGGCGAGACGCCGTCGCGCGGAATGCGGCCGGCCTGGTCATGGTTGAGCATCAGCCGGTGCAGGATCGGCAGCACGAAGGCCGCGGTCTTGCCGGTTCCGGTCTGGGCGCAGGCCATCATGTCGTGGCCGGCCAGCGCAGCGGGAATCGCCTGCTGCTGGATCGGGGTGGGTGTGGTGTAGCCTTGCGCGCCGATAACGGCGAGCAGCTCGGCCGACAGGCCAAGTTGATTGAAACTCAAAGGGTATGCTCCATGCCGCACGGCCGCCGCGGGTTGCGCGGTTCAGTCCGGTTAGCGGCGTTTCGCGGTGGACGAATCCAGTGCCGCTGATCGACGGGAAGTCTTGGAAGACCGGTCGCGCGACTGATGGGTGCGACCTGAAGGGCTCCCCGAATAGGAGAGCGGGGCGGACTTTACCACATTCAGGGGAAACATGTCGCTATGTGGAAAAATATTTCACTCCTGATTTGGGGTCGCGGCGCCGACCGAGGTCCCGCGGCGGGGGTAAGATGAACCCGCGATCGCGTGATCGCGTGCCGGGCCGTCGCCGAGTCGCTGCCCAACATCGCCTACCTGTTCCAGGCCTTCTCGATTTCCGAGAAACAGCACGCCGACAACTACCGGGCCGTGCTCGGCAAGCTCGGTGTCGACATCGTGCCGGCCCCGGTCAAGGTGGTGGTCGGAACGACCCGCGAAAACCTCCGCCTCGCGGCGCAGCGCGAACTCGACAAGATCAAGCAGGTCTACCCGAGCCTGCTGCAGGCGCTCGAAGGCGAGCATCACGATGAGGCGATCGTCAACGCGATGTACTCGATGAAGTCCCACCAGCAGCACGAGGAGCAGGTGACGCAGATCGAGCGCTACGCCGGCATGTTCTTCAGCGCCGTGGCCGACGATATCGAAGCGCGCAAGCTGGATTTCCACATTTGCCGGGTGTGCGGTTCGACCATCAATTCGGCGCCCACCGGGCCCTGCGTGATCTGCAACCGCTCGCGCCAAAACTATGTGCGGGTGGAGCGGCCGAAGGCTGCTTGAGGGCGGGGCGAGGGGCGCGCGGAGTGCTGGTCAATCTTGGCGGTGGCGAGCTACCTAGGCCGATGCGGCGTGCAAACGGATTCCCAGCGCCTTCGCCACCTTTAGGACTGTGGCAAGACTGGGGTTGCCGTTCTCGCTGAGCGCCTTGTACAGACTCTCGCGACCGCGACCGGCATCACGCGCCACCTGGGACATCCCTTTCGCGCGGGCGATGTCACCCAGCGCGCGGGCGA
>JAGXFG010000045.1 GCA_024637395.1 Burkholderiaceae bacterium
ATCACCGAGAATCTGCACGAGGTAAGAGTTGAAGCGCGCCGCCGATGCGCCATCGATCACGCGGTGATCCCACGACAGCGACAGCGGCAGGATCAGGCGCGGCGCGAACTTCTCGCCATTCCAGGTCGGCCGCATCACCGCCCGGCATGCCCCCAGGATGGCGACTTCGGGCGCGTTGATGATCGGCGTGAAGTAGGTGCCGCCGATGCCGCCCAGACTCGAAATCGAGAAGGTGCCACCCTGCATCTCGGTGGGCGAGAGCTTGCCCTCGCGGGCGCGTCCCGCCAGTGCCGACATCTCCGCGCCGATCTCGGCCACGCCCTTGCGATCGGCGTCGCGAATCACCGGTACCACCAGGCCATTGGGCGTATCCGCCGCAAAGCCAATGTGGAAGTACTTGCGATAGACCAGGTTGTCGCCGTCAAGCGCAGCGTTGAACTCCGGGAATTTCTTGAGCGCTGCAATGCACGCCCTGATCAGGAAGGCGAGCATGGTTATCTTCACGCCGCTCTTGGCCTGCTCCTGGTTGAGCTGCACCCTAAAGGCTTCGAGTTCGGTGATGTCGGCATCGTCGTGATTGGTGACGTGCGGGATCATTACCCAGTTGCGATGCAGATTGGCCGCCGCGAGCTTCTTGAGGCGCGAACGCGGCACCACCTCCACCGGCCCGAACTTGGCGAAATCGACCTGCGGCCAGGGAATAAGGCCAAGCGCTGCACCCTCGCCAGCCGGCGCCGCCGTCACCGGTTGGGTCGCGGTCGCGACGGCTCCCTTGACGTAGGCCCGCACATCGTCCTGTGTGATCCGGCGCTTCGGACCGGATCCGGGCACCAGGCTGAGATCGACGCCCAGTTCACGGGCGAACTTGCGCACCGATGGCGAAGCGTGGGGCTTGACCACGTGGGGCTCGTCACGCAGATCGACGGGCACCGGGTGTGGATGCGCGCGCGTCTCGGACGCCGCCGCTGGTGCCGGAGCAGCCGCGGCCGGCGCGGGAGCTGGTGCTGGTGCCGGTGCCGGCGCCGGTGCCGCTGCGGCCGGCGCAGGAGCCGGTGCCGGGGCAGCCGGTGCAGTGGCAGCCGGAGCAGCCGCCCCTGCCGCCGCTTCGCTGCTCTCGAGCATCAGCATCAACGTGCCCTCGGATACCTTGTCCCCGAGCGCTACCTTCATCTCGCGCACGACGCCGGCGGCCGAACTCGGAATTTCCATCGAGGCCTTGTCGCTCTCGACGGTTACCAGGCTCTGTTCCTTGGTGATGGTGTCACCAGGCTTGACCAACACCTCGATGATCTCGACTTCCTTGAAGTCGCCAATATCGGGAACCCTGATTTCGATGATCTGGCTCATATCTCGCTCACGCGTGGTGTGGGTTGGCTTTGTCGGGATTGACCCCGTACTTGCTGATCGCTTCCTTCACCTTCTTGGCCGGCAGGCTGCCTTCGTCGGCGAGTGCCCGCAGTACCGAGATCACCACGAAACGGCGATCGACCTCGAAGTGCTCGCGCAGCTTGGAGCGGAAATCCGAGCGTCCGAAGCCGTCGGTGCCGAGCACGCGATAGTCGCGTCCCTTGGGCATGTAGGCACGGATCTGCTCGGCGAACAGCTTCATGTAGTCGGTCGCGGCCACGATCGGCCCGGAGCTCGATTCGAGCGCCCCGGTCACGTAGGCGAGCTGCTGCTTGCCGCCGGGGTTCAGCAGATTGTTCCGCTCGCAGTCGAGTCCGTCGCGGCGCAGTTCGGTGAAACTGGTCACGCTCCAGACGTCGGCCGCGACGCCCCAATCGGCTTCGAGCATCTCGGCTGCCGCCATCACCTCGCGCAGGATCGTTCCCGAGCCCAGCAACTGGGCCCGCAGCGCGCGCCGTTTGCCTTTCTGGATCTGGTAGATCCCGCGGATGATCCCCTCCTCGTCGCCCTTCTTCAGACCGGGGTGGGGGTAGTTCTCATTCATCAGCGTGAGGTAGTAGAAGACGTTTTCCTGATCCTGGACCATCCGCTTCATGCCGTGCTGCATGATCACCGCCAGCTCGTGCGCGAAGGTTGGATCGTAGGAGACGCAGTTCGGGATCGTCGAGGACAGGATGTGACTGTGGCCGTCCTCGTGCTGCAGGCCTTCGCCGTTGAGCGTTGTGCGTCCCGCCGTGCCGCCGAGCAGGAATCCGCGCGCCTGCATGTCGCCGGCCGCCCATGCCAGGTCGCCGATGCGCTGGAAACCGAACATCGAGTAGTAGATGTAGAACGGCAGCATGATGAGATTGTTGGTCGAGTAGGAAGTCGCCGCGGCGATCCACGAGCTGAACGCGCCCGCCTCGTTGATCCCTTCCTCCAGGATCTGGCCGGAGGCGTCCTCGCGGTAATACATCACCTGGTCGCGGTCCACCGGCTCGTACTTCTGGCCCTCGGGAGCGTAGATGCCGAGCTGGCGGAACATTCCTTCCATGCCGAACGTGCGCGCCTCGTCGGGAACGATGGGCACCGTGCGCGGCCCGATTTCCTTGTCGCGCAGCACGGTGGTGAGAATGCGCACGAACGCCTGGGTCGTCGAAATCTCGCGTCCCGCGGCGGTCGGCTCGAGCATCGCCTGGAACGTCGCGAGTTCCGGCACCTTGAGCGACTCGTCGGCCAGTCGGCGGCGCTGCGGCAGATAGCCACCGAGCGCCTGGCGACGGGAATGCATGTACTGCATCTCGGGCGCGTCTTCGGCCGGCTTGTAGAACGGCAGGTCGGCGAGCTGATCGTCGGGGATCGGGATGTTGAAGCGATCGCGAAACGCCTTGATTGACTCGGTGTCGAGCTTCTTGAGCTGGTGGGACGGGTTCTTGGCCTCGCCCGCCGGGCCCATGCCCCAGCCCTTGACGGTCTTGACCAGGAGCACCGTGGGGGCGCCCTTGTGGCGCACCGCCGCATCAAAGGCAGCGTAGACCTTGTAGGGGTCATGGCCGCCTCGGTTGAGCCGCCAGATATCGGCGTCGGTCATGCGCGAGACCATTTCCAGCAGCTTGGGATGCTTGCCGAAGAAATGCTTGCGCACGTAGGCTCCGTCGTTGGCCTTGTACGCCTGGTACTCGCCGTCGACGGTCTCTTCCATCACGCGCCGCAGGATGCCTTCGTTGTCGTGCGCCAGCAGCGGGTCCCAGTAGGAACCCCAAATCAGCTTGATGACGTTCCAGTGGCTGCCGCGGAAATCACCCTCGAGTTCCTGGATGATCTTGCCGTTGCCGCGCACGGGCCCGTCGAGCCGCTGCAAATTGCAGTTGACCACGAAGATCAGGTTGTCGAGATTCTCGCGTGAGGCCATGCCGATCGCGCCCCGCGACTCGGGCTCGTCCATCTCACCGTCGCCGCAGAAGACCCACACCTTGCGGTTGCTGGTGTCGGCCAGGCCACGGGCGTGGAGATACTTGAGGAACCGCGCCTGGTAGATCCCCATCAGCGGGCCAAGCCCCATCGACACCGTCGGGAACTGCCAGAAATCGGGCAACAGCTTGGGATGCGGGTACGAAGGCAGTCCCTTGCCGTCGACCTCCTGGCGGAAATGCAGCAGTTGGTCTTCGGTCAGGCGCCCCTCGACGAAGGCGCGCCCGTAGAGGCCGGGCGCGGAGTGACCCTGGAAATAGATCAGGTCGCCGCCATGGCCCTCGTGCGGGGCGTTCCAGAAATGATTCATCCCGGCGCCGATCATCGTCGCCAGTGACGCGAACGAAGCGATGTGACCGCCCAGGTCGCCGCCATCGGGGGGGTTGTGCTTGTTGGCCTTGACCACCATCTCTATCGCGTTCCAGCGCACATGGGAACGAATCCGCTCCCCGAACTCGGTGTTGCCCGGGTTCTGCGCCTCGAGGTGCGCGGGAATGGTGTTGACGTACGCGGTGTGGGCCGAGAACGGCAGATAGGCGCCGTTGCGCCGCGCCAGATCAGTCAGGCGCTGGAGCAGGTAGTGGGCGCGCTCCGGCCCCTCCCGATCAATCACCGCTTCGAGAGCGTCGAGCCACTCGCCAGTTTCGAGGCTGTCGTTATCCTTTGGCAGATCATCGGTGAGGAGGTGGGAACTGGCAGACATGAGGCTGCTCCTTATTGGGGTCTTACTGGCAATCGACAGGGGCCGCAATGCAGCAGCCCAGGCTATTTCTCATCTGGCGCAAAATTCTACCGCCATATGATATTCCGCAGCGACAAACGCCCACCACCAACGTGGGCAAGCGGGCGCCAGCGTCCAGCCTTGTCACTATAAACGAGCATTGTTGACCATTGCTTAAATACTGTCGGCAATCGCCACAACAGCAGCACCGCTTTGGGTTGCTGGCCCGAAGAGCCACCATTGGGTCATGCGAGCTGATACAATGCATGGCTGTGCGCCCGTAGCTCAGCTGGATAGAGTACCTGGCTACGAACCAGGGGGTCGTGGGTTCAATTCCTGCCGGGCGCGCCATTTTTATCAAGGGGTTAGCGCGAGCTAGCCCCTTTTCATTGCGCGCTACGTAGCCGGATCGTAGCCAATTCCCCCGTACTTTCTCCAACCAGCCTCAGACCGGACATGCGCTCGGCGTATTCGGCCAGGTGCTCCCCGGACGGATGGGCGTAGCGCCGCACCATATCCGCAGACTCCCAACCGCCCAGCACATGCAGGGGGCTTTTGAATAAGAGAGCCCACAAAGAAAAAGGCGACCACGAGGTCGCCTTTTAGCTGCCCTAATCCTCTATGTCCGGCGGCGCAAGAGGCGCATGCCGACAAGTGCCGCACCTAACAGGACAATGGTGCCCGGCTCAGGGACCGTTCCACCTGCACCCGGTAACGTCGAAACCAGCCCCAGGCCGACGAAGCCGTATCCATACGCAGGCGCGTACGAGTACCCGTCAGTCCCGGGGGTGTTGCCGGTAGTGTAGGAATATGCCTCGGCACTAACCGAACCTAACGCTGCCAACAGGCCAGATACCGATGAATCAGCACCGATATAGGTATCAAAGGTTTCGCTGGCACCAGACGCTAGATCGCCGAAAACAAAAACGAAGTAGCCGCCCTTGTCGCCAGCGCTATCAACCACGTTCAGGTCCTGCTCCTGACTACGGAGAACAAGAGGGTTTGGAACAGCGAACGGGTTGGTGGAAGTCGACAACACTTTGCCGCCGGGACCAGTCGGCGTACCCCCGTAAACGGTCGTGTAGTTAGAGCCGAAATAGCCCGGACTAACGTCCCAGTCCAAGGTACGAGCGTAGCGCACGTCGGTCAAAGATGCACCCGTCGTGTTCTCCAGTTCGACCTTTACTTTGAATAGCTTGCCGCCCGCGGCGGAACTGTAGGTCTGCGTGACTTGTAACCCGTTAGACAACATGACTACCGACTGTGCCGAAAGACTGGCTCCACTTGCAATCGTAGTCGTCGTCAACGCGGAAGAAAGACCGGTTCCATAAAGACCATAGACATAACCTGACGACCCACCAGCAGACGCACCCCAGCCTTCGCACAAACAGCCCGGTGTTATTGCATCACCTGTCGGCCCAACCAACCCTACCCTGAGCGCCCCAAGACCACCATTGTCTGCGACACCCATCTGGATGAGACCAGTGTCCAACACTATAGAGGCAGCTTGTGCCCCGACCGGTGCGATCGCTAAAACAGCGGCCGCAACCCCCAGCTTTAAGGTATTCATGTTTCCTCTCCCTCAAAATGATCCAGCGAGGCAAAACCCCTTACTTAACGGCGATGTGGCGGCTCTCTAGCGTCATCTCGGTTAACCGAAATTTGGCGCTCTCCGGCGCCATCACGGCACAACCACAGTAGTCAGCAAATATCGTTCCTACGTGACCTACCAACGCGGAATCAATGACTTAGGGATTACGAATGTTGTGAGACCGCTTCGATTGTAAGGTTTTTCGACACCGAACTCGCAATGCACAAGTCCCATGTTAGAGCCTTGGTCCGGGAGCCAATCAGACACCGGGCGCCGTGAACACTCCACCGACCAGCCTGGTTGTGCCTAAACTGTGCCTTAGAGTGGCTGGAAGGGGCTTTGGCAAGCACCGCAAGTTATTGATTTAACACTATTAATACCGCTTCCGGCCCCTACGAACCAGGGGGTCGTGGGTTCAATTCCTGCCGGGCGCGCCATTTTTATCAAGGGGTTAGCGCGAGCTAGCCCCTTTTCTTTGGGAGCCAGGTAGCCGGATCGTAGCTATGCCGCTCGTCTGGTCGATGGAAATCGGTCTTGCGCACGACTAGGGGCCGCCGGTAGCATCGCCCGATGCACGCGAACCCCATCCCAGGGCACCTGCGCGCCGCCTTCGAGGAAAATCTTGCCGAAGAGCGCGTTCGCAGCATGCGGGAAAGCTGCGTGCTGGCCGCGGTGCTGTACGCCTTGTTTGGCATTCTCGACATCTGGGCCATACCCAGCGAACTGCAGGCGGTCTGGCTGATCAGGGCGATCGTCGTGCTCATGCTGGCTGGCCTTTACTGGTCCACCCATTTCCAGTTCTGGAGAAAGCGTTACGTACCCCTGGCCGTGGGTATGTACCTCGGGATGGGCCTGGGCATCGAGGCCATGGTTTACCTCGCCGGGCCGGACGATCTTGCCAAGCATCTCTACTACACCGGACTGATTCTGGTCGTCATGGCACTCTACGCCTGGTCGTTCATGCGCATCTGGCAGAACGCGGCGACGGGATTCACTCTGGTCGCCCTCTATGTGCTGATCGCACTGCGGGTTCAAGACATGGCTACCCCGCAGGAATGGCCGGTGCTGCTGACGAACTGTTTCTTCTTCGTGAGCGCCAATGTCATCGGGATATATGCAAACGCAATGCGCGGCCGTTACCTTCGGGAGAGCTTCCTGCTGCGTCAGGCCTTGATCACCGACCTCCAGCGCACTCAGGCAGAGAAGAGAGAGAGTGAGTTCTGGTCGGAACACGATTCGCTCACCGGCCTGCCGAACCGCAAGTACCTGATGCCGAGACTCGCCGGAGCCATTGCGAAGTCCGCAGGAGACGGAACGAGGCTGGCTCTGCTGTTCATCGATCTGGACGGCTTCAAGGCGATCAACGATCACTTGGGCCATGCCACCGGAGATGCGGTGCTGCAGGTGGTGGGAAAACGGCTGGCCAGTTGTGTGCGCGAACACGACCTGATTGCCCGCATCGGCGGCGACGAGTTCGTGGTGGTGCTGACCATCGATGCGAGTCTTGACGAAGCGGTCTTGCGGGTCGCCAATTCGATCATTGCCGCCATCGAAAGCCCGATCCGCGACCCGGACATCGGCCGCAAGCTATCGGGCAGTATCGGCATTGCCGTCTTCCCCGACGATGGCGCAAGCGCCGATGCCCTGTTGACGGCGGCCGATCGCCAGCTCTATGAGGCCAAGCGTCAAGGCCAGGGAAGCGTCTGCCTGGCCCAGTGCTGACCAGGAAGACAGCCAGCCAACAAAGCGCCCAGCGCAAGACTACCGAGCGCGGAATCGGCCGCACCCTCGCCGCTCACATCCCGAGCGCTTCTTCCG
The DNA here is from genome assembly GCA_024637395.1 of Burkholderiaceae bacterium. Lineage (GTDB taxonomy): Bacteria > Pseudomonadota > Gammaproteobacteria > Burkholderiales > Burkholderiaceae_E > JAGXFR01. Next base: position 7,488 of record JAGXFG010000045.1, read on the forward strand.
ACAGCCCCAGCGCCAGGCCCAGCAGCTGCGTGATGAGCAGGGTTCTAATCGCCGGGCCGGGTGTGCCGACCTGAACCGCGTCGAACTGCAGATGACAGTGCGGGCAGGCGGTGCAGAGCGCCTCGGCCCCCGACTCCAGTGCAGAGGCGATCTTGACCCGCGTCATGCGACCCGCAAGCGCAGAGTTCGCCTCATGCAGCGGGTCCCCGCAGCAATCCAGGCGCCGCGACCATTCGACCGGCTCGGCGCCGGTCAGGCGGATCAGGTCTTCAAAGATCGTCGGCGCCAGGGGATTGTCGAAGCGCGCCACATCGCTCGGACGCAACGCGTGGCAGCCATACTGCGCCACGACCCGCAACTGCGCCTGGGGAGCGCACACCGCCGCCGCAAGGGTGTCGGATCCGATCTCTTGCGCCAATACCGGCAGCAGGTGTTCGACCTTGGCCACTGCGGACCAGACCAGACCTTCGTCGGCGAGTACCCCCGTCACTCGCGCGCGCAGTTGCTCGTCCTCATTGAGGAACCGGATCGCGTGGCGCAGCGTGCCCAGGCAACAGGTGCAGGGGGTCACAGCACATCGAGACCTGCGCGCTCGGCCAGCGCGAGGTTGCGGGCGGCAGAGACCACGAATGCGTCGCGGCTGACAGCGCGCGCGGGATAGCCGCAGCAGTTGAACTCGAGATCGACCAGCTCGACGCCGAGATGCTCCATCACGGCCCTGGTCGAGGCCTCGTAGGCGGGGAGCTGGGTCGGAATCTTGCAGCCGAGGAAGAGCGCGTACTTCATGGTGCCCCCACCGTGGTACGCACGGTGCCGAGCCGCTGCACCGCCAGCGCGCGCAGTTCGCACATGATGTCGGTCACCCGCACCCCTTCGGGGCACAACTCCTGGCACTGGTAGCAGGTGGCGCAACTCCAGACCATCTGTGAACCCAGGGTGAGCTCGTGCAGGCCCAGACGCAGCAGATTCATCACTTTCTGGGGTGTCAGGTCGATGGCCGAGCCCGCTTCCATGCTCTGCGCGACGACCGGGCAGACGTTGGTGCAGGTTTGACATTGCACGCAACGCGACAAGGAGTGACGATCGGCGGCGAGCGGGGCGCGAACCCCGTCAGGAGCCGAGAAGCTGTGCTGCGCGCCACCGTGTTCCAGGGCCTCCGCCCAGGACAGCGCGGGCTGGGCCTGCACCCAATGCGCCGGCGCCGGCAGACCGGCCGCCGCCAGATCGGCACGCCCGGCGCCCCACAGATCAGCGAGGTCCAGGCCCACCGGACAGCGTTGCGTACACCGTCCGCAATCGGTGCACAGGTTCGCCCCATCGGCCGAGCGCAGCGCCTCGTCGCCCGGACCGTCACCGCCGCTCGAGCGCAGCAGGCGGCCCTCGGCGAGCGCCGCGGTGGCGGCCAGCTTGTACGAGGGCAACAGGCTGGGATTGCCCAGATAGCGCGCCAGCGGCGCGACCGAACAGTCGGCATCGCACAGGCCGCAGCGCACGCAGACATCCGCAGCCATGGCCCGCCGCGTGGCGCGAGCCGCCAGCGAGAGCACCCGGCCGCGGCGCGCACGATCGCGCGCCACCGCGTTGGCGAGCAGGCTCAGCGGCCCCGCCAGCACATGGAAGAAACCGGTGAATGGCAGGCTGGCGAGCCCCAGAAGACAGGCCAGCAGGTGCAGATTGCTGAGCCAGGCTGCGGCGTGCCATTGGTCGAGCAAACTGGTGAGCGGCGCCAGCATCCGGGCGAGCGGATAGGAGACAAAGGCCGACCTGGGCCGATCGTGACAGGCTGCGCAAGCCGCGGCGTGCAGTTTGCGGCCCTGCTCCACCAGGACTGGGTCGAGCGGGGCCTCCGAGCCACCGAACGAGACCCCGAATTCGCTCGCCCAGAGGGCGCGTAGGGGCTTGAGCTGGGCCTCGTTGCGCGCTCCCAGGTATTCGCTCGTCATGCGCTCGAACGCTAGCGGCGACGCGATCTTGTGGGCTTCGAGCAGGAAGCCGGTCACGAGCACGAAACCGAGCAAGGCCACGAACGCCGCATCCTGCCAGCGGCGGGCGTGTCCCGGGCCAGTGCGCGCAGTTCGCCGTCCGCTGACGAGCAGCGCCGTTCCCAGCAACACCATCGCCCCGGATAGATTGCGCAGGAACAGGTAGGGGTCGAGCGTCGGCTCGTAAGCTGCAAACAGCCTGGCGGTCACGAGCGGCGCCAGCGCGTGCATCAGCACGAGCAGCGTGAAGCCCGCCAACACCAGCAGGTGTGCCAGCCAGCGCAGCCTCTCCTGCGCCAGGAGCCGCGGCAGGAGCAGGGTATCGACGAGGAACGCAGCCAGTACTGGCGGCACCCGCCGACTGAACAGCACCTCGGCGGCGCCGCGCAGCGCCGCGAGCATGCGCCGTGACGGAGTGACAGCGCGGGCGTCCGGACCGACGTAGATTCGGAACCAGTGCGAGATCTGCCATACGAGCCCCAGGAGCGACAGCACCAGCGCCACGTAGAGCAGCGACTCGAAGAGCGGCGGCGAGATCATCGCTGCCCTGCCCCAGCTCCGCGCAACTGCCGCGTGACCTGCTCGATGGCCGCCCAGGCGGTCGCGATCGCCAGTCCGGAGCCGCACTTCGAACGCATCCAGTCCTGGTGCGCGAGAATCGAACCGACCGCGAACAAGCCCGGCCACGCCGCCCTTGCGGTCGCATCCAGCGGGTGCCAGGTGTCATCGACCATCAGCCCGGCACGGTTGATCGGGTGACCCGCTGGATCGAGGAAATCGCGCTGGTGCCAGGCGTCACGCGAATCGGGCTGCGACACCGGCAAGTCAAGGATGCTTTCGCGCACCCCGCGCCGATCCGCGCTCAGCCCGCGGCCGGTGAAGCGGCCGGTGGCCAGCACCACGCTGCGTGCGACCACGCTCTCGCCGCCCGCGAGGTCGTCGAGCGCGAGCGTGGCGGTCTTGCCGGCAGCGTCGTAGTCGATTCCGCGTACCCGGGAGCGCTGGCGGCGCTCGACCCCGCTCGCCGACACGGCTCGCTCCAGCGCGGCGAGCAGCCGCAGTCCCGGCACCGAGGTCGGGATGGTGGGGATTTCAAACACCGGCACACCCAGCGCTGCCTCGAATGCGGCGTGCACTTGCGGTGCGCGGGCCAGGCCGAGAACCGCCGGGAATCCGACCGCCTGCGCAGCGCCCAGCAACTGTTTCACGACGCCGATGGTTCGCTCTCGGGTGTCGGCGGATTCGAGAGCGCCGGCCAGATGCGCGCCGTAGAGTTCGGGACTGTTCTCCGAGTTCGGGAACTCGATCCTGGCGTGGCGCAGGCCCGGCCAACTATCAGCCTGCGCCGCGACGATCTGCGCGGCGCTGAACTCGCGCAAGCCGCGAAAGTCGATGAGCAGGCACGGTGTCCGTGCTGCGAGCGCGTCCGCGCCGGCCACCATCGTCAACGGCACCCCGTAGCTGCCCTTGATCGTGCCGATCGATGTCAGCACGTCCCGATTCAGTTCGCCCAACGGCGCGTAGGGCATGCCGGCGGAACCCAGTGCCGCGACAAAGATCTCGAAAGCATGACGAATCGCGGACTGGTCAACGCGCGCCAGGGGGTGCTCGGGTTGGTCGCGGGCCAGTGCCGCCACCGCCTGGAAAGGCGAGCGCCAGCGGCGCGCCTCGGCCACTGGGTGCACGCCCAGCAGGTCGAGAAGGCCGCTCGCGAACAGAATGCTGCCGGCGTTGCCGATCTGGATGCACGACAGGCCCTGGGCGGCAGCGAACAGGGCCGTCGCCATGCCCGCCATCCCGGCGCCGATCACGGCGACGTCGCAGTTCGCCCGTTCGGGCCCACTCATGGCGGCAGCTCCTCGCCCAGCAGGCCGCAATGCAGAGCCTCCATCAATTCCGCCTGGGCGAGTTGCTCGCCCCACAGCACCGCGCGCTGGCTGCGCCAGCGCTCCCCAATGAAATCGCGGATCTCGGCCAGAGCTCGTAGCGCCGGGAAGTCGTCCCGCTGGGCAAGGTGGGCAGTAATGCGCAGCGCACAGAAGGCGCCCTGGCAGGCGCCCTTGCCGACGCGGCTGCGCAAGCCGATTTCCGTCAGAGTCGCCGGGTCGCCGTGCGCACGCAGCGCGCCATCGATCGCCTCGACCGCACTTGCCGACACCATTTCGCATTCGCACAGAATCGGGTCGGAGGTCGCGTGCGAACGCAGCCACGCCCGCGGCGCCTGCCCCGGTTCGGTCCACGCGCCCTCCACCGCCAACGGCAGGGGCGTGGTGGCAGTGACACAAGGACGCCTCACGCCGAGGCGCCGGCAGACCAGGTCGGCGGCGCGTTCGGCCATCAGCCGGCAGGTGGTGAGCTTGCCGCCGGTAATCGAAGTCAGATTCTCGAGACCGTGATCTTCGTGGTCGAACAGTGCGAACCCGCGCGAGATGGTACGGGCCGCTCCCGCGGCGGCCGCCCCCACCAGCGGACGGACCCCCGAGTAGGCCCGAATGAAGCGGGTGTCCGCGAGCGCCGGCATCATCCGCGCAGCTTCAGCGATGATCAGGTCGGCCTCGGCCGTGGTAGGGATGATGTCATCGAGGTCATCGACCCGCGTCGACGTGGTCCCGACAATCGACACCGTGCCCCCGGGCATCACGATATCGGCATTGCCGGGCCGGCGCAGGCGGTTGACAACGCGCCTCGCCAAGCGGGTGTGGGTGACCAGCAAGGTTCCCTTGGACCAGGTCATCTCGATCGGGACTCCGGCGAGTTGTGCCACTTCCCCGGCCCAGGCCCCGGCAGCATTGACAACCTGCTCGGCCTCGATCCGCAGGTCCGCGCCGTCCCTTCCCGACCTAACCCACACCGCGCTGATGCGTCGCCCGGAGCGCTCGCAGCCAACCACTCGTGCTCGGCGCAACAGGCGTGCACCCAGACTTTGCGCTTGGGCCATGCTCTCCAGTGAAAGTCGAAACGGGTCGATCGAGGCATCGGGCACTTCGAAAACCGCGATCGCCTGCTCCGAGAGCATCGGTTCCGCGGCACGCGCTGCGGCAACGTCGAGCGCGCGCGCGGCGATTCCGGCGCGCTCGCAGTGCGCCGGGAAATCGGCGATATAGCGTTCGTCGTCGCCTGGCAGCGCGACAAAATAGCCGCCCGTGTCCTGGATCGTCTGTGCGGCTACGCGCTTGAGGATCTCGCCCTCGCTGCGGCACTCCATGGCTGCCGCGCGATCACCGGCCGCGTACCGTGCGCCGCTGTGGAGCAGCCCATGATTGCGCCCCGAAGCCCCGGCGTTGATATCGTTTTTCTCGACCACGACGCAGTCCACGCCGCGCAGCGCCAGATCGCGCGCCAGAGCCGTGCCCGTTGCTCCGCCCCCGATGATCAGCACTCGGGTCTGGATAAGGGATGCGAAATTCAATCGCGCCTCGAGGCAAGCCATCGAGACACAAGATTACGCCAAACTTAGTCCAGTCGCTCGCGCTGGTCTCCCGATACCACCCCGCCCGACTGATCCCACCGTGCCGAAACGCCCGAACGCAACTGATCTGTAATCGAGCCCCAATCCACTGCGTGATTTCCTGGCGACGTGACGGCGTCAGAGCTATTTTCTGATCACCTCGTTCAGGCTGTGCTGGTACAGCGTCACATCCGCCACCAGCCGCTTCAGGCGAGCATTCGCGTCCTTGAGCCAGTGTTCATTGTCCCGCCTGCGAACCTCGACCGTACTTTGGGTTATGTACGCCGACGCACATACGGTCCTCAAGATTTGCCAAATAATGAGCTCACAGGAATTGCTGCGCAATTAATCGGGAGCAGGCGAATGAACGAGATGAGATTGAAATTGGCCATACCGCTATTTGTCGCGCTGGCTTACGCGCCCGCCCAGGTACTGGCTGAGCCGATATTGAGTGTGGATTTGGCAGGCTTTGCGGTTCTGGGTGCGACGACCGTGACCAATGTTCCGACGAGCACCATCAGCGGCAGCGTGGGTGCCTGGAACGCTTCCGATGGAAGTAGTACCGCGATCACCGGCCTTGCATGCGGCGGGGCATATGTTGCGGGTTCCTCTTGTACGGACCCGCAGGTGACTGGCGGGACGGTAGAACCAGGTACCGCGCTGGCGATGTCGGCTCAGGCTGATCTCACCACTGCGAGAACTAATCTGGGACTCCTGGGACCTGGCACCACATTGGGTGCGGATCTGGCTGGTCTTACGCTCGCTCCAGGCGTCTATACGGTTCCCGCGGGAGTTAGTAACTTGACGGGAACGCTCACTCTCAATGGCCTTGGCGACGCGGATGCGTTCTGGCTTTTCCAAATGCCGAGCACGCTGATCACCTCGCCTGGCTCGGCGGTGATGGTGATAAATACCGGCTCAGGTGCCGGGGTCTTCTGGAATGTCGGGAGCTCTGCGACTATCGATACGACGACTTCGTTCGAAGGAAATATTCTCGCGCTTACGGCCATCACTGTGAACCACGCCGCGACAATCGGTTGCGGCAGGGCCTTGGCGGACAATGCTGCAGTAACCTTGAACGACAACACCATCGGTACCGACTGCGCCACGGGTACGTGGGGGGCGGGCAGCACCGGCTACAGCGGCGGCGGCCTATCGTTTGATACGGGTGCCAACACTGTCGTTGATACCGGCGGCAATGTCGTGTCCGTTCCCGGCGCAGCCATTCCCGAGCCGGTGACGCTCGCGCTGCTGGGCGTCGGCCTGGGCGGGATTGGTTTCAGCAGGCGCAAGCGCGCGTAAAACCCGGGTCCTTCCTTCATGCCTGGCGCGACCTCAGCTGCCGTCGCGGATCACGCGGCATGATTCGACGTCGAACGTTACCGCGCCGATGATCAGCGTGGTCTGGTCGCGCAAGCCGGCGGCGAACTTCAGGAAGCGCTCGACGTCGGCGAAATTGCTGGCCAGACCGAGGGACACCCGGATCGCGCCGGCGCTCTTGCCGCTGCGGTGCTCCATGATCTGCAGAAAGCGCGGCAGCGTGATGTCGGCGTCCTCCGATACCGCGGCGCGCATGTCTTCTGCCGTCAGGCCCTCGGCAGTCTCGCCCGCGCCGGGATTGCAGAAGCATCCGATCCGCAGCGATATCCCTTTCAGTCCCGCAAGTTCATCGATGCGTCGATAGTCGAACAAGTGACCATTCGGATCGTAGAAGTTCATCGTCACCGTGCCGCCGCGCATCGAAGTCGAGGCCGGACCGTAAAGGCGGACCATCGGGCGTCCATTGCCGTGGCGCAGCGCCGCGAGTTCGGTCAGCAGCCAGTCGGTCAGGCATTCGATCCGCGTCTGGATCGTGTCCAAGCCGATTCGTTCCAGATGACGCAGGCCGATCTCCACCGCTGGAATGCTCAGATAGTTCAAGGTGCCGTCCTCGAAGCCGGCCTCGCGCGGCGCCAAGACGTGAAGGCTGCCCTGCACGGTCGCGAAATTCACGGTGCCGCCGGCGAACCATGGCCGCTGCAGCGTCGCCAGTGCCGAATTGCGAATCAGCAGGCAGCCAAGGCCGGTCGGATAGCCGAACATCTTGTAGAACGAGATCGACACGAAGTCCGGCGACACGATCCGCAAATCGAGGGGATTGGTAGGCACAAATGCCGCCGCGTCGAGGAGTACGTGCCAGCCGCGCTCCTGGGCGGCGTCGACCAGCGCCAGCGGATGCTTCACGCCGGAGAAGTTCGACTGGGCAGGAAAGGCGAAGAGGTTGGCGCATGAACGATCGGCGGCGTCGAGCAAGGCGGTCAATTCCGGCTGCGCGATGCGCAAGTCGGGGACGCCAAGTGGTGCGTAGGCCACACTGCTGCCCTTCGCGCTGGCAAACTCGCGGATGCCGTTTACCGAGTTGTGGTTGTCGGCGGTCAGGAGCAGCCGTCCGCCCGGGCAAAACGGATAGGACTCGCCAACCAGTTTCAGCGCGCCCGAGGCGTTCAGAGTGAAGACCGCCGTGTAGTTGTCGGTGCCATTGAAGTAGGCCAGAACCGACGCGCGCGCCCGCTCGACGGCGCGCGTCGCCGCCATTGAACTCGGGCTCGCGGAGTGCGGGTTGCCGAATACCCCGCTGGTGAGCCACTCGGCGTGCTCCCTGACCTGCGAGTCAGCGTGGAGCCCGGCGCCGGTGTAATCCAGATAGGTGTGCCCTTGCGTATCAAGGCGACCGTACTCCGAGGCCCGAAGCTGGTCGAGCGCGCTCGTGCCAGCGTAGGTCGGGTGCTGCTCGAGGAAGCGTGCGAGAGTGCTCATGAGGGAATTGTATTGCGCTCCGGCGCCAGCCACAGCGGCCCGTCCCACTCCGGTGGCAGCTCTCACCACGACAGCTCGGACGGCGGCAGCAAGATCCTGGAAGACACCGTCTTTAGCGGCCATAAGAGCCCTGGTGCAAAGCCCTGGTCATTGCCATAATTTCCGGCAGATTTCATCATTGCGGCTCGATACGTCATCTGCGCAATCCACAGCAGCCCCACCCAATGCAAGGACCACCATGAGCGAACGACCAGGCCACGTGCCCCCCTTGGGCGGAGAAATATCACAGCTGGAAATCGACCAGCGCGTCTTCGATCTCTATGACGAGTACTGCCACGGACGCATCGATCGCCGGGAATTCCTGACGCGGGCGGCATCGATCGCGGCGCTGGGAGCAAGCGGCCTGGCGATGGCCGAGGCGCTGCTGCCGCGCTACGCCAGTGCGCAGACAATCTCGTTCACCGATGTGCGCATCAAGGCCAACTACGTGACCTATCCGTCGCCGGGCGGGAACTCGGGAACCATGCGTGGCTACCTGGTGCAACCCACCGGACAAGGACCCTTCCCCGCCGTCGTGGTGATCCATGAGAACCGGGGACTGAATCCGTACATCGAGGACGTGGCGCGACGAATCGCGGCCGAAGGGTTCCTGGCGCTCGCGCCAGATGGACTGTTCCCGGTTGGTGGCTACCCGGGCAATGACGACGACGGGCGCACCCTCCAGGCGACCCTCGACCAGGCGAAGCTGCGCACCGACCTGCTCAATAGCGCGCGCTACCTCAAGGGGCACGAACTCGCTAACGGCAGGCTCGGGGCCGTCGGGTTTTGTTACGGTGGTGGCATCGTCAACTTCCTGGCCGCGACACTGGAATCCGACCTGCAGGCTGGTGTGCCCTACTACGGTGTTGCCGCGGCAACCGAGAGCGTTGCCCGGATCAAGGCGCCGCTGCTGTGCCATCTGGCGGAACGCGACGAACGCGTTAACTCGACCTATCCGGCGTTCGAGTCGGCGCTGCGCGCCGCCGGCGTTTCCTACGAAGTCCATATCTACCCCGGCACCCAGCACGGCTTTCACAACAACTCGACGCCGCGCTACGACGAAGCGGCGGCCAAATTGTCATGGGAGCGCACTATCGCGCACTTCAGGAAATACCTCGCCTAGCCAGCCCGGCGACCACCGAAGTCTGGATTCGCGTAGTGGGGGTCCTGGCCGGCGCAATCCGGACTCACCTGGCAATGAAACGCGACGAGCAGGATCAAGCGGTTTCGGGGTCGCGCTGAACATGATTGGTCAACCCGGTCAGCAGGTGCTCTAATCCCAATTCCAGACTGCCCGCTGCGCGCCCAGGAGGTTCGGCATGCTTTCGCTTTCGTCGGTCCTGACCCTGGCTCACCTGCTTGGCTTCGCCCTTGGTCTCGGAGGCGCGACGGTCAAACTGTTCCTGCTGCTGCAAAGCGTGGCCGATCACCGGCTGGTACCGTCCTACATCCGAATTGCGGGATTGATAACCCGACTTATCGTGGCCGGGCTGATCCTGTTGATCGTGTCGGGATTGGCGACGATTGTGCTGGTGGGCACACGTCCATTCACGGCGCTGTTCATGACGAAACTGCTGGCCGTAGCCGCGCTCCTGGTCATTGGCGCGTATATCGACAACGTCGCCGAGCCGAGAGTGGGGCTTCTGGCCCCCATCGGCCACGAGACACCGTCGGCGGAGTTCCGGTCGGCGCAACGGTTTTGCCTGACCCTCGAGATCGCCGCCACCGCCCTCTTCTACCTGGTCGCGATAATCTGGGTCTTGTTCTAGTGGTGGCCGGAATCAAACGTCGTTCCCCGTAAGGCAACCCCAGCTCATGACAGATCTCGCCAATTGGCAACCTCGTCCGCACCCCGGACGCTTGACCCTGGAAGGAAGGTTCTGCCGCCTGGAACCGCTCGACCCGGCAGGGCACGGCGATGACCTGTTCGCCGCAGCGATGGCACCGGGCGCCGAAGAGCGGTTTCGCTTCCTGTTCGATTCGCCTCAGGAACGCACCGGCTTTGATGGCTGGCTCTCGCGAGCCGCGGTATCGGAAGATCCGATGTTCCATGCCGTGATCGACCGGTCGAGCGGGCGATGCGAAGGCCGGCAGAGCCTGATGCGAATCACGCCCGAGCACGGCGTTATCGAAATCGGCAACATCCTCTGGGGCCCGAAGATCGCCCGCACGGCGGCTGCAACGGAAGCCCTTTACCTCTGCGCCCGCCACGTCTTCGACGAACTCGGCTACCGCCGTTTCGAGTGGAAATGCGATGCCGGCAATGCCCCTTCGATTAGCGCGGCGCGGCGCTTCGGGTTTACGTTCGAGGGAATCTTCCGGCAGCACATGGTGGTGAAGGGGCGCAACCGCGATACCGCCTGGTTCTCCATCACGGATGACGACTGGCCGGCACTGCGGCGCGCTTTCGAGCTCTGGCTGGAGCCAGCCAACTTTTATCGCGATGGGAAGCAGAAGGTTCAGTTGGTAGATTTCAGGCTAGAAGCAGGAGTTGAATGAATCAGCAGATACGTTTCACGCAAGGCTTGGACGGCACTCGAATTGCCTATGCGCTAAGCGGTCATGGCCCACCACTGGTCAAGGCCCCACATTGGCTGACTCATCTCGAATATGAACCTCACAGCCCGATCTGGAAGCCCTGGATCGACGCACTGTCGAGCTCCTACACCCTATTGAGGTCCGACCTGCGCGGCTGCGGACTTTCCGACTGGGATGTCACCGATTTCTCGCTGGATGCCTGGGTAAGCGACCTGGAATCGGTGGTGGACGCAGCAGGCCTGGATAAGTTCTCGCTCCTGGGTCATTCCCAGGGGGCTGCGATCGCGATCGAGTACTGCGTTCGTCATCCCGATCGGGTAACCAACCTGGTCCTCCTGGGGAGCTACGCGCGCGGCGCGTTGCAGCGCGATCCTGCCCCTGAACGCGTCGCGGAGTTGGACGCGCTGTTGAAGTTGATCGAAGTGGGCTGGGGGCGGGATGATCCGTCATACCGACAGATATTCTCGACCCAGTTCGCGCCCTCCGGATCGCTCGAGCAGATCAATTCGATGAGCGAAATTCAGCGCCGGTCGACCAGCCCGGCCAACGCGGTGCTGGCAATTCGCAGCATATTTTCAATCGACGTGCGTGAGGCTGCGGCGCGGGTCCAGTGCCCGACCATGATCCTGCACGCACGAGGGGACTGCCGCGCACCGTTTGACGAGGGTCTGCTGCTCGCCGGCATCATCCCTGGCGCCAGACTGGTCCCCCTCGAATCGGACAACCACATACTTCTTGCCCAGGAACCAGCCTTCCGGCAGTTCTTCGAGGAACTGGAAGCCTTCCTGCCGAGCTCGAGCGGGGCGGCCAAGGGAAATCCGTTTGGCCAGCTGACCCCGCGAGAAGCCGAGGTGCTGGAGCGCATCGCCCAGGGCCTGGACAACGCCCAGATAGCGGCACATCTCGGACTCGCCGAGAAGACAGTTCGCAACAACATTACCCGGATCTTTGACAAGCTGGGTGTTGAGAACCGGCCCCAGGCCATCGTCCTTGCCCGCAACAGCGGCCTGGGCAAGATCTAGCCGCGAGCGCGTCCACCAGGGACTCCTGTCCCTGCGTTTCAGCGTGGTTATCTCACCTCCCGGGACACCGGACTCATGCGATCACAACTGCGATGAATGACCATGGAGTCACCGGATTCGGCACCTTGCCGCCCCGGCCAGACGAGGAGAGAACCCATGAGCGCACACGCAATTGTCATCACCAGGAAGCCCGTCAATGCGAAGTCCAAGGACGGCATCCAGGGGGTTCGGGTAGCCTGCGACCGGCTTGTTCCCCAGGCACCCGGGCTGCTGCAACGATATCGCCAGGATCAAAGCGGATTGCGCCAGGAAATCGAGCGCTCCGCGCGTCGCGCCAGCAATGAAGGCCTCGGCTCATTCCTGGCGCGAATCTTCGGATAGGCCGGCAAGTCGAGAGGAAGATCATTGGCAGGCACCAGGAATCAAGGAAGATCCACTAGTCACCCGTAGCGCAACTGTCGGCGGTTTCCGTCCCGAGTGCCCCGCCGCGAGACCTGACGCGAGACCCGACGCCCAATGAGGATATCGCGGCAAGCGCGATTAGCGCGCCTAGACTTCCCCGCGTAAACGCTGCAATCGCGCCACCGGCGCCGCCGGCGCTCCGCGACCACTCGGGAGATCAAGATGGGCAATCGTTTCTTGCGCATGGCAGTTCTCTACATCGTCGTGGGCGTGACCCTGGGCATCGTCATGGGAGCCAGCAAGGATTTCACCTTCAGGCCGGTCCACGCCCACCTCAACCTGCTGGGCTGGGCGAGCATGGCACTGTTCGGGCTCTGGTATCGCAGCGCCCCGGCAGCCGGCGAAACCAGGCTGGCCAAGTTCCACTTCTGGGTGCACAACATCGCCCTGCCGATCCAGATGGCCACCTTGGCGATGGAAGTGCAAGGGAACGAAGCGGTCGAGCCGATCTTGGCCGCAGCCTCGATCGCGATCGGCATCGGCTTCCTGTGCTTCGCGATCAATCTCTGGAAATTCACCGGCGTTGGGCAGCGAGCCTCGCGCGATGCGTCACCCGACAGACTGTCGGGCACTGAGTCGCCCTAACCCCTGAGCCGCTTTGCCAGGCTGACCGCGCCCACGGTAATTGCGCCCGCAGCGATGCCCGTCAATGCACTGAGCAACAAAGCGCTGAGCTGACCGCTCTCCGCCACCAGCGTCGTGCTCAGGTGTTCGAGCTGGGGGATGCCGTGGACCAGGATGCCGCCGCCAACCAGGAACATCGCTGCGGTGCCGACTATCGACAGGCCTTTCATCAGCCATGGTGCCGCTGACAGTATCCCGAGCCCCAGCGCGCGAATCATCCGTCTCGGAGCCCCGTCGCCGCTGCGCCGGCTCAGGTACAGGCCGGCGTCATCGAGTTTGACGATGCCGGCGACGAAGCCGTAGACCCCGATCGTCATCACCAGAGCGATCCCGGAGAGCACCACCAGGCGGGTGCCAAATGCCGCCGCCGCCACCGTGCCCAGTGTGATCACGATGATCTCGGCCGAGAGGATGAAATCGGTCCGGATCGCTCCCTTGATCCGCTCCTTCTCGAGCTCGGCCAGGTCGAGCTTGGGATCGACCAGCGCCTTGGCCAGTTCGGCGCGATGTTCCTCATCCTCGGCGCGGCGCGCGCCCAGCGCATGCCAGACTTTCTCGAAGCCTTCGTAGGCGAGAAACAGGCCGCCGGCCATCAGCAGCGGCGTGATGATCCAGGCTGCAACCCAACTGACTGCCAGCGCCCCCGGCACCAGAATCAGCTTGTTGATCAGCGAGCCCTTGAACACTGCCCAGACCACCGGCAGTTCGCGTTCAGCCCTGACGCCGAGCACCTGTTCGGCATTGAGCGCCAGGTCGTCGCCCAGCACGCCAGCGGTCTTGCGGGCTGCGATCTTGCTCAGCGCCGCAACATCATCGATTGCGCCCGCCGCGCTCTTGGCCGAGATCTTGGTGAGGATCGCGACGTCATCGAGAATGGTCGCGATGTCGTCGAGCAGGGTCAGCAGGCTGGCGCCGGCCATGGTTTGTTTCCTCTGGTGGCCAATCAGGCGATTCAGATAACATTAACACTATTGGCGGCGCGTCGAGCCGCCCTATCCAGGGATGGAGATTCAGCATGAGCTATGACACGCCAGGTTGCGCGTACTGCCCGAGCACGGTTCGGGCCTGCCGCCTGGGAGAAGGCGATGAGCGCGGCCCCGGGTTTTGCCCATCGAAGGTGGATCCGGACGGGATTTCCGGAGCGTGGGAACAATACGCCGACCCGTTTACGAAACGCGTCGCGCAGACTGCCGCCATCATCGAGAGCGAGGGCTATTGCGAGTGGTCGCGGGTCGAGGAAATCTGCAAGTTCGCGACCAGGATGGGTTTTCGCAAGGTTGGAATCGCGATGTGCATCTCGTTCGTGGATCTGGCCCGGGTGTTCAGCGCCATCCTCGAGAGCCACGGGCTGGAGGTCACTTCGATCGCCTGCAAGAACGGCGGCGTACCCAAGGAAGAAATCGGCCTCAAGGACGAGGAGAAAATTCGTCCCGGCACTTTCGAGGCGATGTGCAATCCCGTTTCGCAGGCGCAACTGCTCAATCGCGCGGGCTGCGAACTGAACGTGATCATGGGCCTGTGCGTCGGGCACGACAGCCTGTTCATCCGTCACAGCGAAGCCCTGGTCACCACGTTGGTAACCAAGGATCGGGTCCTGGCGCACAATCCCGTCGGCGCGCTGCACCTTGCCGACACCTACTTCAGCCGGGTCTGGGGTCCGCACAAGCCGGAAAAGCTGCCCAACAAGCCGGGCGGCGGCAAGCGCGATAAATAGCACCGGCGCTACCGACGGGAGATGCACGTGGCGGCGATATTGAGGGTCCTGGTCCTGGCTGTGGCGCTGCTGCTTGCCGGCTGCGCCAAGGAGGCGCCGCACTTCAATGGGATCGACGTCACCGGCGCCGGCTGGGGGCGGGATTTCTCGCTGCACGACCCCGATGGCAAGGTCCGCCAACTGGCTGATTTCCGCGGCAAGTACGTGGTGCTGTTCTTCGGCTACACGACCTGCCCCGATGTCTGCCCGACATCGTTGGCGCGCGCGATCGAAGTGCGCAAGATGCTCGGTGGTGACGGCGCCAAGGTCCAGGTGATCTTCGTCACCGTGGACCCCGAGCGGGACACGCCTGAACTGCTGCGCGCGTATACCAAAGCCTTCGATCCCGACTTCCTCGGGCTTTACGGTGACGCCGACGAAACCAAGAACGCCGCCAAGGAGTTCAAGGTCTTTTTCGAGAAAGTTCCGACCGGCAGTACCTACACCGTCAGTCACACCGCCCTCACCTATGTCTTCGATCCGCTCGGGCGCCTGCGCCTGGTCGAGCAGCACACCCTCGGCGCTGACGCAGTGGCGGCGGACCTGCGTTCCCTGATGAGGGAGTCATCCTGAGCGATCGCATGAAACTCAATATGAAATGCCTGCTCGGTGCGCTGCTGGCTATGCTCGCTGTTGCGACAGCCCACGCCCAGGTCCGGGTGGCCGACGCCTGGGTCCGTGCCACCGTGGCGCAGCAAAGCGTGACCGGCGCATTCATGCACCTCGATTCGCCCGCAGATGCGCGGCTGGTCTCGGCCACCACGCCGGTCGCAGGCGCGGTGGAACTGCACCGCATGAGCATGGACAACAACGTGATGAAGATGGCTCCGGTGGCCGGAATCGACATTCCGGCTGGCAAGGGTGTCGAGCTCAAGCCCGGCGGCTACCACCTGATGCTGATCAACCTCAAGTCGCAGATCAAGGCCGGCGCCATGGTGCCGATCACACTGGTGATTGAAGGGCCGGATCACCGGCAGACCAGCGTCGAGGTCAAGGCGCTGGCCCGCCCGCTGAACGCTGGCGGCGGCATGGGGGCGATGCCCAGGAAGTAGCGCCTGGCCGGCGCCAAGACCATGCCGGCGATGCGGGGAAAAAATCACTTCAGCGGCATGGTTGTGCCGGGTGCCAGCGCTCAAGCTGGCAAACTCCGCCTGGGATTCACGCTCACCGCGGAGCCATCCGGCCGGCGAATTCACCGCCCTTTGGTGACTCCCGAACGAAATTTTCAGGAGAAACCTATGAACCGATGGACGCTGTTGCTCTCATCGCTTGCGCTCGCCCTGGCGGCCCAGAGCGCCACCGCCGCCAACGTCAAGATCACCCCGCTGGGCAGTCATGATGGCGAATTCTGCCTTCTCGACCGGGCGCTGATCTTCGAGGACCCGGACGGCACGCGGATTCTCTATGATGCCGGCCGAACGGTGCGTGGCGCCGACGATCCGCGGCTGGGCCGAATCGACGCCGTGCTGCTCAGCCACGTCCACCACGATCACCTGGGAGACGTCCATCAGGCGGCCGCGAACGCCGGAACCTGCGCCAAGCCGGATTTTTCGGTGCGCGATACCCCGAACTCGAACACCGTGAACATCGTCGTGGCGAAGAAGGCGAAATTGCTGCTCGGCGGCGAAATGCCGCCGTTCTTCGCGCGCCGGATCAAGGCTGCCGGCGGCGATCCGGGGCAGGTGGCGCTGGTGCGTTTCGGCGGCAGCTACCAAGTCGGTGGGGTGACCGTCTCGAGCGTACCGGCGGTCCATAGCAACGGACTCGATCCCGCCTATCTCGACAAGGAACATGGCGAGGCGCTGGCCGCCAACGGCCTCACCGCCTACGTCGGACCACCCGGCGGCTATGTATTGCGCTTCTCCAACGGCACGGTCGCCTACCTGTCAGGAGACACCGGGATCACCGCCGAGCAGGATCTGGTGGTGCGCCGCCACTACGGCGCCAACCTGGCGGTGATCAACATCGGCGGCACCTTCACCACCGGACCGGTTGAGGCGGCGTACGTGATCAATGACCTGGTCAAGCCCAATTCGGTCATCGCTTCGCACGCCAATGAGCCGGCCACCAAGGGCGGCAAACTGATCGCCGGCACCAGGACCGAGACCTTCCGCAAGGCGGTCAAGGTTCCCGTCTACATTCCACTTAGCGGTCAGACGATGGAATTCGACGGCACCGGCAACTGCGCCGCCGGTTGCTGAATCGCCGGTGTCAAGCGGCCCGATTGTTGTTAAGAACGGACTTTAACTATTTCCTATAAATGATTGTTTTGCCGGCTTTTTTATCATAAAAGATAATTTGTGACGGCGGTCGGCCCATCTTAACGACGGCGGTGTAACATTACCGGCAGGGGTATCGAGCAGCATGATTGGCTGCCACTTGTAGCCGCAAGGAGTTGGCCATTCCGGTAAGCGAACCTGACGCCGCCAGACTAGGTAACGCGGCGCTGCGCTATTTCCTGGCGACCCGGCCGCCGTTCGTCACCGTGACGATGCTATCGGGCGCGATCGGCCTGTCGTCAGCCTACGCCAGCGGCGTCACGCTGCACCCTCTGACCGCGCTTGCCACCCTGCTCTTCATTGCCGTCGCCCAGGGCGGATTCAACGTCCTCAACGATTACTACGACGCCATGAGCGGAACCGATGGCGCCAATGCCGAGCGGATCTATCCCTACACCGGCGGCAGCCGCTTCATCCAGAACGGCATTCTGACCCCCGCCCAGACGCTTGCCTACGGCATCGCCCTGCTGGTGGCAACGATGATCGCGGGGCTGTGGCTGACGGCGGAGTCGGACACCGGTCTGCTGCTGATCGGGGCGACCGGGCTCCTGATCGGCTGGGCTTACTCCGCCCCGCCGATTGCACTTAATAGCCGCGGTCTGGGCGAAGCCTGCCTGCTGATCGGCTTCCTTGTCGTCGCATCCGGGGCCGACTTCGTGCAGCGCGCCGAATTGGCTGCCCTGCCATTGGCAGCAGGCCTGAGCTTTGCGTTGCTGGTCGTCTGTATTCTCTATATCAACCAGTTTCCGGATCGCGCCGCGGACGCGGCGGCAGGCAAGCGCCACTGGGTAGTGCGCCTGCCAACCGAACAGGCGCGCTGGGGCTATCCGCTGCTCGCTGGCGCCGGCTACCTGTGGCTGGCCGGCGCCGTTGCCCAAGGCGTCCTTCCCTGGCCGACACTGATTGCCTTGGCGCCCGCGGTACTGACGTTCCGGGCGACGAGAATTCTCTTTGCCCACGCGAGCGACCCGGCGCAACTCGCCCCGGCATTGCCGATGACTATCGCCGCTGCAACGGCGCACGGCGTCCTGCTCACGGTCGCGATGGTGCTCTCCAGGCTGCTCTGATCGCTGCCGCCACGGCAGTACCCATGATTGGACAGGGCTGATTGGCGGCCGGAGTTTGGAAATGGCGAATAATTCCAGCGCCCCCAAATGTCACTACGCACCACCCCTTCCGGAGAACCTCCATGCACGGAAAATTCAAGATCATCGCCGCGACAGCGCTGCTGGCCAGCCTGTCCTTTGGTGCCTACGCGCAAAGCGCTGCCGAGCGCTCGATCCAGTACCGCCAGGGCATCATGAAAGCCCAGGGCTGGCACCTCGGCAATATGGCCGCCCAGGTCAAGGGTGACAAGCCCTACAACAAGGACGACTTTTCGCGCAGCGCCACCTTCCTGTCGCAACTGATGCAGATGCCCTGGGACGGATTCGGTCCTGGCACCGAGACGGGTGCCCCGACCAAGGCCAAGGCCGACATCTGGACCGATGCTGCCAAGTTCAAGTCCGAAGGTGACGAGGCCGGCAAGGCCGCGGCGGCGCTGGCCCAGGCTGCCGCCAGCGGCAACATGGACCAGATCAAGGTCGCGTTCGGCGCCACCGCCAAGACCTGCAAAACCTGCCACGACGACTTCCGCACCAAATAGCAATTCGCCCGCCTGGTAACGGCTGCGCCATTGGTGCCGCCGTTACCGACTGCGCCTGGCTCCAACGGCCTAATATGGCAGCGGTGCAATCCAGCGTGGCGCTGCGAACACCAGCCAGGCGGCAAGTGAGCAAAGCGCCAGCACCGCTAGCGCCAGCCCCAGCCGGTGGCCACTGATCGCGGTGGCGCTCTCGCCAGCCGGCAGGGTTTTGGTGCCCGTCACCATCGGGCGGATGAGGTTGTCGCGGAACCTCAGCAGGTAGCCAAAGACCGCGCCGACGTGCAGCGCAATCAACCCGATGATCAGCCAGCCGTTGCGGTCGTGCAGCCCGGTGATGGCGTCGGAAGTGGCCTTGCTGATGAAACGCGCCAGCGGCCCCTCGGTGGCAATGTCGTTGTTGGCGAACAGCCCCGAGACCGCCTGGGCGAGCAACAGCGCGAGCATCAGGATCACCACCAGAGCGCCCAGCGGATTATGGCCGGCATGGAAATGGTGCGGCGGGCGCAGCATCGAGCGCACATAGGCCACGATCGCACGGGGTCCGCGCACGAAGCTGCGAAACCGCGCGTGCTCGGGGCCTACGAATCCCCAGACGATGCGAAACAGCAGCAGTGCCAGCGCGATCTGGCCGCAGAGCACGTGCAGGTCGAGATTGCCGAGCAGCGCCGCGGAGATGCCGGTTATTACGGTCACCGCCAGGAGCCAGTGAAACAGCCGCAGCGGCAGGTCCCAGACCGCAATCGCCGCGACAGTTTTCTGATCCTGACTGATCACCGCTCCAGTCCCCACGCGTAGGATTCCATCGCGAGCATGCCATAGCATATGCCGCCATCGATCACCTGCGCCTCCTCGCCCTCGCCAACAGCACCTAGCGCCACCAACAGTGGCAGGAAGTGCTCGTCGCTCGGGTGCGCCCGCACGGCGTGCGGCGCCAGGCGCCGATAGGCAATGAGGTCTTCCGTCGAGCGGGCCAGCACCGCATTGCGCACCCAGTCGCGAAACTCGCTGACGTAGGCGGCGTTGCCTGCCACCGGGCCGCGGAACTCGCCCAGGTTGTGAGTGAGGCTGCCGGACCCGGCAATTACGACCCCGTGCTCGCGCAGCGGCGCCAACGCCCGGCCAAGGCGCAATGCGCCCGCAGGATCGATCCCATGGGGCAGCGAGACCTGGAAAGCTGGCACGTCAGCCCCGGGGAAGAGGTAGCGCAGCGGCACCCAGGCACCGTGATCCAGGCCGCGGCGTTCGTCGAGACTGACCTCAAAGCCCGATTCCGCCAGTAGCCCGGCCGTCCGCGCCGCGAGTTGCGGGTGTCCCGGCACGGGGTATTCCAGTTCGTATAGTTCCGGGGCAAACCCGCTGAAATCGTGAATCGTTTCCGGAGCGGCACTCGCCATCACCCGCAACTGCGCCGTCTGCCAGTGCGGTGAAATCACCAGCACTGCTGCCGGCGCCGAAAGCCTGCCCCCCAGACCCTCCAGCAGCGGACCGAGATGTCCCGGTTCGAGGGCGAAAGTAGGCGCGCCGTGCGCGAGGAAAAGCACTGGTGATCGGGTCATCATGAGTTGGGGTTCATCGCCAACGCTCCAATCTTGGATCGTACCAGCGCGCGCAGCCTACAATCCCACTCCATGGCGCTCAAATCCACCATCTTCAAGGCGACGCTGCAAATCGCGGACATCGACCACGGCTACTACGCCGACCATGCCCTGACTCTGGCGCGCCATCCGAGCGAAACCGACGAACGCATGATGGTGCGCCTGGCCGCCATGGCGCTCAACGCCCACCAGCTGCAGGACATGTGCAAGGGCGATGGGGTCCTGGCCTTTGGTGGACTGTCCGACCCCGACGATCCGGACGCCTCGCTGACCGATTTCACCGGCCACAGGCGCTTGTGGATCGAAGTTGGCCAGCCCGACGACAAGCCGCTCGCCAAGGCCTGCAGCAAGGCTGACGCGGTCGTGGTCTACGCCTTTCACCATGCTGCCGAGGTCTGGTGGCGGGGCATTGAAAGCAAGCTCACCCGGCTCGACAACCTTCAGGTCTGGCGCCTGCCCAGTGCGGAAACCCAGGTACTGGCCGCAATCGCGAGCCGCAACATGCAACTCGACGCGACCGTGATCGAGGGCGCCCTGAGCCTCAGCAATCCGGAACACAACGTGCGCATCGAGCCGGTGCGCTGGAAATAGCGCAGCGCGCAGTGCCGAGGCGAAAGCTTGATAATGCGCGATGGCGGCGAACAACAATAGGAGCACAGTGTGGCCAAGGTAGCGATTGTCGGTTGCGGAGCAATGGGTTCGGTTTACGCCGCGTTGATGGTCGACGCCGGCCATGAGGTGCACGCCATCACTCTGTGGGAGGATCACGCCGCGGCGATGGCCAGCAATGGACTGAGGGTCGAAGGTGCAAGCGGCGATCGGACCGTACCGATTCACGCGGGCACCAGCACCGCCGGCATCGGGCCCTGTGACCTGGTGATAATCGCCACCAAGGCGTTCGACGTCGAAGCTGCTGCGCGTTCGCTCACCCCGCTGCTTGGCGCCGGCACTACGGTCCAGGCGATTCAGAACGGGCTTGGGTCGGCCGAGCGGGTGGCGGCGATCATCGCTCCCGATCAGCTCGCCGTCGGCGTCGTGGGCGGCTTCGGCGCGTCACTGCGCGCTCCCGGACACGTGCACCACAACGGCATGGAGATGATCCGCTTCGGTTCCTACGCCGGCTTGCCGCGCCCTGCCCTCGAGGCATCGGCCGCGATCTGGGAGTCGGCGGGTTTCAAGGTGCGACTGTTTGAAGACCTGCGCCAGATGGTCTGGGAAAAGCTGATCTTCAACGTCACTTTTTCCGGCCCATCAGCCCTGACCAAAATGACGATCGGCGAAATCATGGCCGATGCCAACGCCTGGCGAGTGGCGGATGCCTGCACCCACGAAGCAGTCGCGGTGGCCAATGCCGCCGGTATCCGCCTGGATGTCGGGGATCCCTACGAGCACGTGCGCAAGCTTGGCGAGCGCATCCCCGGTGCCCGGCCCTCGATGCTGCTTGACTACCTCGCCGGCCGGCGCTGCGAAATCGACGTGATCAACGGCGCCATTCCCCGCGAGGGCGCCAAGCTGGGGATTCCCACTCCGGTCAACGAAGCCGTGGTGGCGCTGGTCAAGGCGCGCGAGGCGGGTTTCCCGGCGAACTGACGCCGGCAACTGAACCAGCCGGCAAGACGGCCGCCGGATCGAAGTCTACCGACGCATCCGGGTTGCTCGCGTCCCTCGTGACGCGATGATTTGGCGAGCGTCGCGCCGACAGCGGAACGCCAGCTGCCATGGTGCCGTACTTCGTCATGGTCTGCCGAGGTAGTCCGGCTCTTCTGCTAAGCTTCCCTGTTGCACACCTCCTCGGGAGACAACGCTTGGACCGCATCATCGATCGTCTGGAGGCGCTCCCGCCAGCGGTATTGCGCAACCTCAATCGTGGCGTCGAGAAGGAAGGGTTGCGCGCGCGCCCCGACGGGATGCTCTCGGACCTGCCGCATCCCGCCGCCCTTGGCGCCCCGCTCACCCACCCCCATGTCACCACCGACTTCAGCGAGTCACAGCTCGAACTGATTACCGGCGTTCACGGTAATGCTGCCGCCTGCGTCGAGGAGCTGACCTCCGTTCACCAGTTCGTCCAGCGCCAGCTCGGCGACGAGGTGATCTGGGCAAGCAGCATGCCATGCCGGCTGCCTGCCGACGACAAAATTCCGCTGGGCCAGTACGGCAGTTCGAACCTCGCGCGGATGAAGACGGTCTATCGCAAGGGGCTGTCCTACCGCTACGGCAGCCGGATGCAGACCATCTCGGGGGTCCACTACAACTTTTCGCTCCCTGACGCTACCTGGGAATTGCTGCAGCAGCGCGACGGTTCGACGGCCGATCCGGTGGCCTATCGCAATGACGCCTACTTTTCCCTGATCCGCAACTTCCGCCGTCATTCCTGGCTCCTGCTCTACCTCTTTGGCGCCTCGCCCGCGGCCAGCAGGTCGTTCGTCACCCACACTGCCCGCGGACTTTCAGAACTGGAAGCGTGCACGCTGTTCCTCCCGCAGGGCACCACGCTGCGGATGGGGCCGCTCGGCTACCAGAGCGACGCCCAGTCGTCGCTCGCGGTGAGCTACAACAGCCTCGAGGCCTACGCCAGGAGACTCTGTCGCGCGCTGCGTGAGCCCTATCCCGCTTACGAAGCAGTGGGAGTCCGCGACGGCGATGACTATCACCAGCTGAACACCACGCTGCTCCAGATCGAGAACGAGTTTTACGGGACCATTCGTCCCAAGCGTAGCGTCCATCGCGGTGAGCGACCGCTGCACGCCATCGGCGAAGGCGGGGTCGAGTACGTCGAGGTGCGCTGCATGGACGTCGATCCGTTCTCGCCAGTCGGCATCGAGCCGTCGACGATGAACTTTCTCGACGCCTTCCTGCTCCACTGCCTGCTCTCCGAGAGCCCGCCGGATACGCCGGAAGAGATCAAGGCGATCGCCCGCAATCAGTACCTGACTGCCGAGCGCGGCCGCGACCCTGCGATGCGCCTGACGCGCGGCGAACGAGAGGTCCCGCTTTCACAATGGGGTCTGGAACTGCTCGATGGCGTGGCGCCGGTCGCCGCGGCCCTCGACGCGGCACAGGGCGCCAATACCGCCTCGGGTGGCAGGCTCCAATCCGACACTCCCCATCGCGATGCTCTCGCCAAGGCCCGAGCAGCGCTCGCCGACCCGACGCTGACGCCATCGGCCAGGGTTCTGCAGGAGATGGCCGCGGGTTACGAAAATTCGCATTTGGGCTTTGCGCTGGCGCAGTCATCGCGCCATCGCGAACTGCTGCTCGCGACCACACTCCCCCAGGAACAGATGGATCGACTGCTCAGGATCACCGCGGAGTCGGTCGCCGAACGAATCGCGCTGGAAGAGTCCGACACCACCCCGTTCGAGACCTATCGCCGGGAATACCTCGCACAACGCCTGATTGGCAGCAACGCTGCCGGCGGCACCCCTGACGGAGAGGCGCCGTGCGAATAGCCGCCAAGGAGCTGCGGCAATACCCGTGGTTTCGGCACCCGTTCTTCTGGAACCAAAAAACAAGTACTGCCAGCCTCAGCTGGTAGCACGGTGCAAAGTCAGTTGGCGCTTCCCCGGGGCAGCGTGAGAACGGCTTCCAGACCGCCCTCAACACGGTTGCGCACAACCAGATTGCCGCCGTGACCTTGAGCGATGTTGCGGGCAATGGTCAATCCCAGCCCGGTGCCGCCCGTGGCGCGACTGCGCGAACCCTCGAGACGATGGAACGGCTCGAACACCTTCTCGAGCTCGGTCTCGGGAATACCGGGCCCCTCGTCAAGCACGCGGATTAGCAATTCAGCGCTGCCAGAGCTCACCGCGATGACTGCCGAGCCAGCATAGGCCAAGGCGTTGTCGAGCAGATTTCCGAGACAGCGCCGCAACAGCGGGGCGTTGGCGACGATCTGCCCGGCAGGATCGCCCTCGATGCGCACGCTGCCGCCGGTCTCCAGGTAGTCGGCCTGGAGACTCTCGAGCAGAGCGTCGATGTTCACCGGCTGGCGCTGTGCAGCTGTATCCACGCCGCGAATGAATTCGAGCGTTTCGGTGACCATCGCCTCGATTTCTCCAAGATCCTTCCCGAACCGATCGCGGGTCGCTTCGTCGAGCAACTCGGCGCGCAACCGCATCCTGGTGAGCGGGGTCTTGAGGTCGTGGGACATCGCCGCCAGAATGCTGATCCGCTCCCGAATGAAGCGCTGCAGTCGTCCCTGCATGACGTTGAATGCCGCGGCCGCGTGCCGCACCTCGAGCGGTCCGGTCTCCGGCAATGGCGCGCGGTCGATGTCGCGGCCCAGTTCGTCGGCAGCCTTGGCGAGCACGCCCAGGGGGCGCACCACCCAGCGCACGGCGAACAGGGACAGCAGCAGCACTGCCGCCAACGAAATCATCAGCGTCGCTACCAGCCGCAAGGGCAGATCCGCAGACTCGCGCGGCACCAGCGTATCGAACGTTACCCAGGCGCCATCCCCGAGCCTTACCTGGACCAGGAACAGCAGGCCGCCGTGCCTGCCCGGACCCATGCCCATTCCCATGCCGCTCCCCATGCCCATTCCCATCCCCGGCCCCATTTCCCTGCCGGGTTGCATCATCATGCCGGAACCGATCCCCGACCCCCTGCCAATCGGCGGTCCGGTTTCCCGTTCGCGCCACGGCCACGGCCGCGCATCACGCCCCGGAGGAGCTTCCGACCACGCCAGGGAGCGAACGCGAATCTCGCGTTCGCTGCCCAGGGCGTCGCCCAACACCGACGCCAGGCGCACCGCGTTGAAGTCCGGCTCTGGCTCGGTCGGGAGGGGCTCCCGACCGAGCGACACCAGCTGCGGCGGTGCATTGAGAATCGCGACGATCCGGGCACGTTCGTCGGGGCCTACGGAATCGAGCAGACGTACGATGTCAGCGATGCGTTGCGCTGGCTGCATCCCGCTGGCGTGCAGCAGCAGTCGGTCGCGCTCCGCAAAATTGATGACCGAGCTGAGCAGTTGCGCGAACAGCAAGCCGCCAAACAGCACCAGCGCCATGCGCCCGAACAATGATTGGGGCAGCAGCCGCATCAGTCGAGTTCCTCGACCGGGCTTGACAGCACATAGCCCTCGCCCCGAACGGTCTTGATCACCGCCGGATCGCGCGGATCATCGTTGATGTGGTGTCGCAACCGGCTGATCAGGACATCGATGCTGCGATCGAGCGCGTCAGCCTCACGGCCTTGCGTCAGATCCAGCAACTGGTCACGGCTGAGCACGCGGTTGGGATGCTCGAGCAGAACCCGCAACAAACGGTACTCGGCTCCGCTCAGCGGAGCCACCACTCCCTCGGGAGAGACGACGTGGCGATGCTGGTTGTCGAGCGTCCAACCAGCGAACTTCAGTCCCCTTGCCTGCGTGGGCCGCAAGTTGCGCGGCAGGCTGCGGGCGCGGCGCAGGATCACCTTGATGCGAGCCAGCAATTCCCGGGGGTTGAACGGCTTGGGCAGGTAGTCGTCGGCACCCATCTCGAGGCCAACAATCCGGTCGGTCTCGTCGCCGCGGGCAGTCAGCATGATCACCGGGACGTCGGAGCGAACCCGCAGGTTGCGGCACAGAGTAAGTCCATCGTCGCCAGGCAGCATCAGGTCAAGCACGATCAGGTCGATCTGGCCCGCTTCCAGCGCGCGCCACATCGCGCCGCCCTCACCCACCGCGGTGACGCGCATTCCGTTGCGCGCCAGATAGTCGCCCAGCAATTGCCTGATTTCCTGATCGTCGTCGACGATGAGAATGTGGTCGCTTTGGTCCATGGCCAGTCTTATACCTCGTTCTCGCCGCGGCGACGGGAAATTGTGTAATCCATTGTGTCCAACCCCACCCCAGACATGCCGAGCTACAAATATGCCTGGCCGTGACATGCTGCGCCTAAAATGGAATGGTCTCATGGTGGCGTGGAGGAGAAGGTAATCCTCCCAGGGTTTGGCTGGCGAACAAGAGGCCAGTCTCGGACGGACCCACGCAAGGAGAACAACATGACAGTTCGCAAAGCAGTTGTCGCATTGCTGGCCGGCGCCGCCATCGCGGCGAGCGCAGTGGCTTACGCCCATCCCGGCGGCTGGGGGATGGGCGGCGACGGGTACGGTCCGGGCTACGGCATGATGGGCGGCGGCCACGGCCACGGCATGATGTGGGGCAACGGACCCGGCAGGGACGATGGTGATTACGCTGCCTACGCCGACGCCCGGATGGAGCGCTTCAAGTCCTATCTCGGGATCTCCGCTGCCCAGGATGGCGCCTGGCAAGCCTTCGTCAAACAGTCCAAGCAGCAGGCCAAGATGGATTCGTCGGCTGCAGCCCTAAAGGACCTCTACGCGGCATTGACGCCAGAGCAACGCGCGCTGCTCGACCAGCGTGGGCCAGGACGACGCGGACAACGGTAAATGGCTATTAACAGGCCGAACGAATAGCGCTAAAATTAACCTTTGCTTCAGTTTACTGGAGGGCGTTGAGATGAAAATGACCAGATGCGCAGTAATTGTCGTTGCGGCAGTGCTAACAGCCGGGTGTGCCGACATGAGTCCGGTGCGCTACGGCGAGACCGCGGCCCCTGCCCCTGCACCGATCAACGAGAGGGTCCATGACCGCTACGGCAGGATCTTCAGGCTCGATATCGTGCAGGTCGACGACGACTATCGATTCGGCGTCGGCACCGCGGTTGGTGCTGTCGCTGGCGGAATCATCGGATCGAACCTCGGCGGCGGCAGCGGAAACACCTTGGCAACTGTCCTCGGCGCGGTCGCCGGCGGAGTCGCCGGCACCGCGCTCGAGAGCAAGAGC
>JAGXFG010000046.1 GCA_024637395.1 Burkholderiaceae bacterium
GATGTGTATAAGAGACAGATGCTGTGGCGCTTGAGTGCCTGGCTGGAGAGCGTGGACGCTCGGTCGCCGGATGACGCCACCTGGTGGGCGTGGGGCGCCGAGTTCGACATGCGCATCCTCCAGGGGTTGGTCGAGCGGGCCGGCGTGGCCGGTGATTTCCCAATCCACTACCGCCACGTCCGCGATGCCCGCACCTACTGCACCGAGCTTTCCGAGCAGTTCGGCATCGTGCTGCCCAAGCAGGACCCGGACACCAAGCACCACGCCGTGAAGGACGCCGCCCACTGCGCGCGGCTGGTCACCGGGGTGACCCAAAGCATGGAGGTGATTCGCGAGATGGCCGAGAGCCGGGAGGTGGTGGCATGAGCAAGATGCCTCCCAACTTCGACCTGTTCGGCCACGAGCTGCTGGTCGACAATTTCGCCGGCGGCGGTGGCGCATCCGAGGGCATCGAGCAGGCCTTGGGCCGCCCGGTCGATCTCGCCATCAACCACGACGAAGCGGCGATCTCCATCCACACGGAAAACCACGCCGGCAGCGAGCATGCCGTGGCCGACGTGTGGGACATTGACCCGGAGCAGGCCACCCACGGCATGCCCGTCGGGCTCGCCTGGTTCTCGCCTGACTGCCGGCACCACAGCAAGGCCAAGGGCGGGCGTCCGGTATCCAAAAGCGTGCGTGGCCTCGCCTGGGTGGCCGCTCGATGGGCAGCCAGGGTGAAACCGCGGATGATCGCGCTCGAAAACGTCGAGGAGTTCCTCGATTGGGGCCCGTTGATCAAGCGGGACGGCAAGGTCGTGCCGGATCCGGATCGCAAGGGGCAGACGTTCCGCTCCTTCGTCCGCACGCTCAAGCGCCACGGCTACGCCGTCGACTGGAAGATCCTGCGCGCCAGCGACTACGGGGCCCCGACTATCCGCCGGCGGATGTTCCTGGTCGCCCGGCGTGACGGCCTGCCCATCACCTGGCCGAAGCCTAGCCACGGCGCGCCTGACTCGCGGGAAGTGCGCGCCGGCCGGATGAAACCCCACCGGACCGCGGCCGAGTGCATCGACTGGTCACTGCCCTGCCCGTCCATCTTCGATCGCGCCCGTCCGCTGGCCGACAACACCCTGCGACGGATCGCCAAGGGCGTCATGCGCTACGTGGTCGAGAGCGGCGACCCGTTCATCGTGCCGATCGCCAACTACGGCAACGGCGGCGACAGAGTCCAGCCGACAACCGAGCCACTGCGCACGATCACTGCCTGGCCGAAGGGCGGGAGCTTCGCCGTGGTCGCCCCGCATATCACCAAGTTCAGAACCGGGGCAATCGGCCACCGGGCAGACGAACCCATGCACACCATCACGGCCAACGCCAACGTCACCCGTCCCGGCGTAAACCCAGGCGGATGTGCGCCGATCGGCGTGGTCTCGGCCTTCCTCGCCAAGCACTACACCGGCGTGGTCGGTGACGACATGCGGAAGCCACTGCCGACCGTAACGGCCACCGATCACAACGCCCCGGTAGCGGTGACCATGCTCAACCTGAAGGGGGGCGATAGGGGCGGGCGCGACCCGCGCGATCCGCTATCCACGATCTGCGCCGGCGGAACGCATGCCGCTACGGTCGCCGCTTTCCTCGCCCCCTACTACGGCAGCGGCTCCGGCGAGACCGGTCGCGACCTACAGGCCCCGGCGCCGACCATCACGACGAAGGACCGGCTCCAACTGGTCACCGTCACGATCGACGGCGAGCAGTACGTCATCACCGACATCGGCATGCGCATGCTTCAGCCGCACGAACTGGCCATGGCCCAAGGCTTCCCAGCCTCCTACCGGTTCGACCAGGCCAATGGAAAGCCGGTGCCGAAATACGTCCAGGTGCGCCTGATCGGCAACAGCGTCTGCCCACCACTGGCCCGCGCGATCGTCGAGGCCAACTTCACTCACGAAAAGCAGGTGGTTGTTCCGACTTCCGTCGCTGCGGCTTGAAGGGGGAAGGCAATACATGGATGCCAATCTTCGAGACAACATCACTGACCGGCTGCGTGCGGACTACGGGCTCAAGACGGCCGGCAAGTGGCTGCGCCAGGGCAAGTGCCCGAGTTGCAGCAAGAAGGAGCTGTTCACCCACGCGCAAGAGCCTTGGCTGATCCGCTGCGGGCGGTTGAACAAGTGCGCGTGGGAGGGGCACGTGAAGGATCTCTATCCGGAGGCCTTCGCGGATTTCTCCAAGCGGTTCGCGCCGACGGAGACCGACCCGCTGGCGACGGCGAAGGCGTACCTGTCGATGGTGCGCCAGCTGCCGCTGGAGAAGATCGCCGGGTGGTTTACCCAGGGGAGCTTCTACGACCCGAAGAAGAAGGTCGGCACGGCGACGGTGCGCTTCGAGATTGCCGACGGGGTGTACTGGGAGCGCTTCATCGACAAGGAGCGCCAGCTGGGGCGCAAGGCGCATTTTCATGGCCGGTACAAGGCCATGGTGTGGGTGCCGCCGGGGGTGGACGTTTCCACGCTTTCCGAGGTGTGGATCGTCGAGGGGATCTTCGATGCGATCGCGCTGACGCTGGCCGGCACGCCGGCGGTGGCGGCCCTTTCCTGCAACAACTACCCGAGCGCGTTCCTGGAGAAGCTGGACGAGGGCGTGAAGGTAGTCTTCGCGCTGGACCCGGACACGGCCGGCAAACGCTACATGCGCAAGCACGTGGCCACGGCGCGGGAGGCGGGCTTCGAGGCGGAGGCGTTCGAGATCCCGACGCGGGATGGCAAGAAGCGCGACTGGAACGATCTCTACGCCCGGAAGCAGATCGACGACTGGCTGATGAACGAGGGCCGGTTCCTGGGCGCGATGCTGCTGGCCGATTCGGCCGAGGAAAAGGCACGGCTGATCTACAACCGGCGCAGCTGGCGCGAGTTCTCGGTGGTGCACCGGGACCGCACGTACTGGTTCAAGCTGGACGTGGAGAAGCTGACGAAGGCCCAGCAGGAGATCGAGGAAGGCAATCCGGAGCTTTCCGAGCAGGAGATCAACGATAAGGCGCTGGAGAAGTCGGGCAACCTGACCGAGATCGCGAACTGTGCGTTCGATTTCCTGTATTTCCAGTCGAACGCGATCACCGATGAGAGCTGGTATTA
Organism: Burkholderiaceae bacterium; assembly: GCA_024637395.1. Classification (GTDB taxonomy): domain Bacteria; phylum Pseudomonadota; class Gammaproteobacteria; order Burkholderiales; family Burkholderiaceae_E; genus JAGXFR01. The sequence goes on from JAGXFG010000046.1 coordinate 3,117, forward strand.
CACGCGCATCCGCTTGCCGATGGGCAAGCAGGCGGAGGTGAACGCGACGTTCACGGGTGGGCAGTTGGCCAGTGCGAGCGAGTTCAAGAAGCGGCTGCTTTCGGTGGCGACCGGCGCGGTCTGGACGGGGTCGAGCCAGCAGCTTGACCGCATTCTGAAGAATCAGCTAGGAGGGCTGAAGGTGGTGGATACGATCGATTTCACGGGCTATTCGCCGGAGCACGAGGCGTGGCTGCTGGGTGATCTGGCGGTTCACCAGGGCCGGGTGACGGACATCAACGGCGAGGATTTCTTCGACCTGTCGAACAACGGGCGGCCGCTGTCGGTGAAGTCGCTTTCGCAGTCGGTGAGGCTGGCGATCAACCCGGACCTGGAGGAGCTGACCACGGACTGGATGGATGATCTGTACGGCAGTTACCAGGGGCTGGGCGTGATCGCGCTGGCGTACTGGATGGGCTCGCTGTTCGCGGAGCAGATCCGGGATGCGCACAAGAGCTATCCCTTTCTGGAGATCGTCGGGGAGCCGGGCGCGGGCAAGTCGACGCTGATCGAGTTCCTGTGGAAGCTGGTCGGCCGCCGGGACTACGAGGGCTTTGACCCGAGCAAGTCGACGCTCGCGGCGCGGTCGCGCAACTTTGCCCAGGTGAGCAACCTGCCGGTGGTGCTGATCGAGGCGGACCGGGACGAGGATATTGCCAAGTCCAAGCGCTTCGATTGGGACGAGATGAAGACGGCCTATAACGGCCGGGCCAGCCGCTCGCGCGGGCACAAAAACAGCGGCAACGAGACCTATGAACCGCCGTTCCGCGGGGCGCTGGTGATCTCCCAGAACGACCCGGTGAATGCGAGCGAGGCGATCTTGCAGCGGATCGTGCACCTGGGCTTTACCCGCGATGGCCACAACCCGGGCACCAAGGCGATGGCCGAGCGCCTCGAGCGCATCCCGACGGAGGACGTGAGCGGCTGGATCCTGCAGGTGACCAAGCGCGAGAACCAGGTGATGGAAACCTTCCTGGCGAAGACGCCGGAGTTCGAGCGCAAGTTGATGGATCTGCCGGAGATCAAGAGCGTGCGGATCGCGAAGAACCACGCGCAGATCATGGCGCTGGTGGAGGCGCTGGGCCGGGTGATGCAGATGCCCGCCGGGGCGATCGACGAGGCGAAGGATTGGACGGTGGCGCTGGCACTCGAGCGCCAGCAGGCCATCGAGGAAGATCACCCGATCGTGAAGGAGTTCTGGGAGGCGTTCGAGTTCCTGAACGATGGCGGCATCGAGGCGCGGCTGAACCATGCGCGCGATTCGGATCTGATCGCGGTGAACCTGAACGAGTTCGTCGAGCAGGCGAACGCCCGCAAACAACAGGTGCCGCCGATCATCGATCTAAAGCGCCACCTGAAGACCTCGAAACGCTACAAGTTCATGGCGAACAACAAGGTGGTGAAGTCGGGGATTCGGTATACGGACGCCAGCGGGATGACACCGAAGTCGGTGCGCTGCTGGGTTTTTCAGAGGGGGTGAGGCATGAAAGAGCGACCGATTCTATTCAACGACGACATGGTGCGCGCCATCCTCGACGGCCGGAAAACGCAGACGCGGCGGGTCGTGAAGCCGCAGCCGTCAAATGATCATCAGTACCTCGGGTATGTGATTGAAAGCACAAGCCGGAAAGATGAAGGCAAATGCCGCTGGGGCATTGGAGAAATTCCGCATTCAACCAACGCGATTCGCGTTCGTCCTCCCTATGGAGTGCCCGGCGAACGCCTGTGGGTGCGTGAGGCGTTCGGGTATGAGATCCGCACATTGTCCGGCTCAGGCTCCCCGCACGAGAAAATCACTTACCGGGCCACCAACCCAAATGCCGTGCATTGCTATGACTGCAATGGCAACGAGACCCCGGTGAAATGGACCCCATCCATCCACATGCCCCGCTGGGCCAGCCGGATCACGCTCGAAATCACGGACGTGCGCGTTGAGCGGTTGCAGGACATTAACGAGGCGGACGCCAAGGCAGAAGGCGTGTGGGAATACGGTGACGAAGCCGTATGGAAGCACTACTTGGACCAAACATCGTTTGGGGTCACGTGCCCAGTACGAAGTTTCCGATCGCTTTGGGAGTCGATCAAAGGCAAAGACGCATGGGACGAAAACCCGTGGGTGTGGGTGATTGAGTTCAAGCGATCAACCGCCTGATGCAGGCGGCGGCTTGATCTTGCACCAGTGCTCGCCGAGTTCGGTCCAGTCTTCGGCGTAGTTGTCCATGACGTGAACGACCCCGCCATACACTCGCTGCTCGGCGAGGATATGGCAGATATATTCCGCGTACCCGTCCCGGCGGGTGCCGTCGTCTGCCACCCCGACCAGCAAGCTGGGCAGTGATTCGTCCTGCCAGGCGGCGCTGATGACCTTGGGCTCTGCCTCGACAACATTCAGGGCGGCGGCGAGCTGGTCGGCCGTCGGTTTCGGCCTGGCCGGCTCGGTCGGCGCCGGGTCAGTGGCGGCGATTTCTTCCGCCGGCGGCTGTTCTGCTGCCGGCTCTTCCTCTCCGGAGGTTTCGACGAGGATCCAGATGAAAGCAACCAGCGCGATGAACAGGACGGTGCCGATCTTTTCCGAGA
>JAGXFG010000005.1 GCA_024637395.1 Burkholderiaceae bacterium
AGGTTGAGCACCTGGGCCTGCACCGAAACGTCGAGCGCCGACGTCGGCTCATCGCAGACCAGGAACTCGGGTTGCGATGCCAGCGCGCGTGCGATCGATATCCGCTGGCGCTGTCCACCCGAGAACTGGTGCGGGAATTTGTCCGCGTCCCCGCCCGCTAGGCCGACGTGCTCGAGCAGTTGCCGGACCCGGGCGTCGACATCGCTGCGCGAACTCATCAGCTGATGCACCCAGATCGGTTCGGCAACGATTTGCGCCACTGTCCAGCGCGGGTTCAGGCTGGCGTAGGGATCCTGGAAGATCATCTGCATCCGGCGCCGCAAGGCCGCGCCGCGCGGGCTGGAGAGTTCGCCGACCAGATCCTTGTCGTCGAAGATGATCGAGCCGGCGTTGGGGGTGTACAGCCCGACCAGCATCCTGGCGACCGTCGATTTGCCGCAGCCCGATTCGCCCACCAGTGCCAGCGTCTCGCCCCGGCGGATCGAGAACGAAATGTTGTCGACCGCGTGCAGCAGCTGCCGCGGCTGGCGTTCGAGGACCCGATTGAGCCACGGCCGGGAGACATCGAAGATCTTGGAAATGCCCTTTGCCTCGACCAGCGCGCTCATTGCTTCGCTCCGATGCTCGCGGGCGATTCATGGAGCCAGCAGGCAGCCAGCGAAGTAGCGCTCGCGGTCAGCTCCGGGCGGCGCTGGCGGCAGATGTCCATCACCTGCGGACAGCGCGGATTGAACGCGCATCCGTTCGGAATGGCGTTTAGCCGGGGCATCGAGCCGTCGATCTGCGCCAAGGTATCGCGCTCCTCGGCGATCGACGGAATCGATCCCATCAGTCCAATGGTGTAGGGATGCTGCGGGCGATTGATCACGTCCGATACCGCCCCGATCTCCGCGATCCTGCCGGCGTACATAACCGCCACCCGATCGGCGGTTTCGGCGATTACGCCCATATCGTGGGTGATCAGCATCACCGAGGTGCCGTGTTCACGGCACAGTTTCTTGATCAGGGTGATGATCTGGGCCTGAATCGAGACGTCGAGCGCCGTGGTGGGCTCGTCGGCCACCACCAGCTTGGGCTCGGCCGCCAGCGCCAGGGCAATCACCACGCGCTGGCGCATGCCGCCCGAGAAGTGGTGGGGATAGGAATTGATCCGGGCCCGTGCCGCCGGAATCCCGGTTGATTCGAGCAGTTCGACGGCCCGTTCGCGGGCCTGCGCGGCGGTCAGCGGCAGGTGGGTCAGGATCGTCTCGACCAGTTGTTCGCCGATGGTGTAGAGCGGGTTGAGCGAGGTGAGCGGGTCCTGGAAAATCGCGCCGATCTCGCGGCCGCGAATCTTCCTCATCTCGGCGCTCGGCAGCTGGTCGATCCGGCGGCCCGAGAGCCAGATCTCGCCGCCGCAAATCCGTCCGGGCGGCTCGAGCAGGCCGATGATCGCGGCGCCGGTGAGCGACTTGCCGGCGCCCGATTCGCCGACCACCCCGAGCACCTCGCCGGGCTGGAGCGACAGCGAGATGTCGTCGATCGCGGTGAGCGTGCCGTGGCGGCTGGGGAATTCAACCCTCAGGTTCTTGACTTCGAGCAGGGGGGAGTTCATCGCAGCTTCGGGTTGAGCGCGTCACGCAGCCAGTCGCCCAGCAGGTTGACCGACATGCACAACAGCACCAGGGCGGCGCCCGGGAATACCACCAGCCACCATTCACCCGAATAAAGGAACTGGTTGCCGGTGTTGATCATCGTGCCCAGCGACGGCGAGGTGGGCGGAACGCCGACGCCCAGGAACGACAGCGTGGCCTCGGTGATGATGGCGGTCGCGACGTTGATCGTGGCGATCACCAGCACCGGTCCCAGGACATTCGGCAGGACGTGGCGGATCATGATCCGCCAGGGGCGGACCCCGATCACGCGCGCAGCCTGGACGTATTCCTTGCTCTTTTCGACGAAGGTCGAGCCGCGCACCGTGCGGGCGTACTGGACCCAGTTGGCCAGTCCGATCGACCCGATCAGGACGATCAGCGAGAGCATGTCGGTGTGGATGTCGCTGGGCAGCGCGGCGCGCGCCGCGCCATCGATCAGCAGCGCGATCAGGATCGCCGGAAAGGAGAGCTGGACATCGGCCACGCGCATGATGAACGCGTCGAGCCGGCCGCCGAGGTAGCCCGAGAGCAGGCCCAGGCCCACGCCCAGGATCATCGCCAGCGCTACCGCGGCGAGCCCGACCAGCAGAGAAATTCGTGACCCGTAGAGGATTGTCGAGAAGACGTCGCGCCCCTGGTCGTCGGTGCCCAGCGGGTAGGACAGCTGGCCATCGGCCATCCAGGCCGGCGGCAGGAGCGAGTTGTCGAGTGAGAGGGTGGCCAGATCAAACGGCGTGTGGGGCGCGATCAGGTTGGCAAAGACCGCACCAAAAATCATTATCGCCGCGACGATTGCCGCGACGACGGCCACCGGCGTGTTCCGGAAACTGTGGAACAGGTCGCCGTCGAGAAAACGCCGAAGGGCGCCCGGTTTGGCCGGGTGCCCCTCGGAGGTTGCAGCAGAATGCTTCATTCACTTCGCCTAGGGGTGCTGACCTATTACTTCATCACGACCCATTTGAAGGGATTGAAGTTGTCGGCCAGTTGCACCAGGGTCACGTTCTTGCTCATGCCCCAGGCCAGCGCCTGCTGATGCAGCGGCAGGTGGCCGATGTCGTCAGTATGGATCTTGTTGGCCTCTTCGATCATTGCCTGGCGCTTGGCCTGGTCCGTTTCCGAGGCTATCTTCTTGGTCAACTCGTCAAGCTTGGCGTTGCTGTAGCTGCCGAGGTTGAACTGGCCCTGGCCAGCCGCGCCGGGGGTCGACATCAGGTTGTAGAACGGGTTGTGGGCGTCGTAGCCGCTGGGCGTCCAGCCGAGCAGGTAGAACGAGGTGTTGCGCGACAGGATCTTCGGGAAATAGGTTGCCTTGGGCTCTGCCTCGAGGTTGATCTTGACCCCGATTTTCGCGAGCATGCTGGCCACCGCCTGGCAGATCTGCGCGTCGTTGACGTAACGGTCGTTCGGGCAGTTCATCTTGACTTCGAACCCGCTCGGATAGCCGGCATCGGTGAGCAGCTTCTTGGCCGCGGCGGCATCATAGGGCAGACGCTTGTTCTGCGACTCGGTGAAGCCCCTGACTCCCGGCGCGTACATCAATGCCGTGGGATTGGCGGCGCCGCGCATGATCTTGGTCTTGATCGACTCGATGTCGATGGCCTGGTAGAAGGCCTGGCGAACCCGCTTGTCCTTGAACGGGTTCTTGCCCTTGACGTTCGAGAACAGCAGTTCGTCACGGCTCTGGTCCATGCCGAGGAAGATGGTGCGCATTTCCGGGCCGACCATGACCTTCAGTTTCGGGTTGGCCGAAAGCCGCGGGATGTCCTGCAGCGGAACCGGCTGCATCATGTCGATCTCGCCCGAGAGCAGCGCCGCGACGCGGGTGGCGTCGTTGCCGATCGGGGTGAGAATCACCTCGTCGACGTTGGTGTCGACCTTGTCCCAGTAATTGAGGTTGCGCACCAGCACCGTGCGCACGCCCGGGTCACGCGACTTCAGGCGGAACGCGCCCGTGCCGTTGGCCTTGAACGATGCCGTGTTCTCGATGCCCTTGCGCTTGTCGACCGGGTGGGCGGCGCCGTTGGCCTCGCACCACGTCTTGCTCATCATGTAGAAGCTGGTGAGCAGATCGGGCAGGATCGGGAACGGTGCCTTGGTGATCACGTCGACGGTATAGTCGTTGACCTTCTTCACGTCGGCGACCTGGCCGAGGTAGGACTTCATGTCCGAGCCGTCGGCGGCACCACGGGCGAGCGAGAACAACACGTCGTCGGCGGTGAACGGTGTGCCGTCGTGGAAGGTCACGCCCTTGCGCAGTTCGAAGCGCCAGGTGGTCGGGTTGGGCTGGAACCACTTGGTGGCCAGCAGGCCGGTGAGGCCGAGTTTCTTGTCGCGCCCGACCAGCGGCTCATAGATATTGCCGGTGAAGCTCAATTGCATCGACTCATTGAGCGAATGCGGGTCCATCGACAGCGCGTCGCCCTGATCGGCGATGCGGAAGGTCTTGGCGTGGACCGCCGTGCTCATCGCGAGCGCAGCGGCAAATGCCAGGGCCATAGTTCGTAACGACAGTTTCATCTCCATCTCCTCCAAGAGGCGGCACTTTGGCCGCGACAGTTTACTTACAGGACTCTCTAATGGCTTCCGGAATCAAGCCCGATCCAGCCATTGCTGCGCGATGCGCGCGTAGAGCGCAGCCCCCAGCGGCAGGATCGAGTCGTTAAAGTCGTACCTGGTATTGTGCAGGAAACATCCGCTGGCTGCGCCACCCTGGCCAATGCGCAGGTAGGCGCCCGGGCGCTCGCGCAACATGAACGAGAAATCCTCCGCGCCCATGCTGGGCGGCATGTCGGTGACCAGATTGGCGGGTCCGACCAGGTCAGCAGCCACCTCCTGGGCAAAAAGGGCCTCGGCGGTGTAATTGATCGTCGCGGGGTACAGGCGCTCGTAGCGCACGATGGCCTGGGCCCCGAGGCCGGTTGCGATCGCCGTCGCCAGAGCGCAGAGCCGCTCCTCGACAAGGTCCTGGGTAGCGGCTAGAAAGGTGCGCACCGTGCCGACGATCTGCGCTTCCTGCGGGATCACGCTCATGGCTTCAGGGTTGCCGGCCTGGACCGAGCACAGGCTCACCACCGCCGAATCGATCGGATTGACGTTGCGCGAGACGATCGACTGCGTGGCAGTGATGATGTGGGCCGCGACCACGACCGGGTCGATCGCCAGATAGGCGTGGGCGCCATGGCCGCCGCGCCCGGTGATCGTGATCGTCACCCGATCGGCGGCCGCCATCATCGGTCCGGGCCGCACCGCGATCTGCCCCGGTGAAAGTCCCGGCCAGTTGTGCATCGCAAATACCGCGTCGCAGGGGAAGCGAGTGAACAGGCCGTCCTCGATCATCGCCCGCGCGCCGGCGTAGCCCTCTTCGCCAGGCTGGAAGATCAGATGTACCGTGCCGTCGAAATCCCGATTCGCGGCAAGGTGGCGCGCCGCGCCCAGCAGCATCGTGGTGTGGCCGTCATGGCCGCAGCCATGCATCAGCCCGGGCTTGGCCGAACGGTGCGCGAATTCGTTGTCTTCGTCCATCGGCAGCGCGTCCATGTCGGCGCGCAGCCCGACGGTTCGCCCGCGGGTATTGGTCCGGCCCCGAATCACCGCGACGATGCCGGTGACGCCGACGCCGCGTTCAATGTGGTCGACTCCGTAGCGGGCGAGTTCGCCCGCCACCAGATCCGAGGTGTAAACCTCCTCGAATCCGAGCTCCGGGTGGCGATGCAACTCCTGCCGGATTGCCTTCAGATCCGGGGCGAAGCCCTCGATCGCAGCCAGCAGCGTGGCAGAGTTGTTGGCTTGATCGGCGGTCTGCAGCATCGGCGTCGGAGTTGTAACGTTGGTCGGGATTGTGGTCGGCATCAGTGCGCTGCCGTGGCACGGTCAAGGCGCAGTCGCGGGTCGACCGCGAAGTAGAGCAGATCGACTGCGAGATTGATCACCACGAAGATGAGCGCGATCATGCACAGGTATGCGGCCATGATCGGGATGTCGGCGCTTTGTACCGCCTGGATGAAGAGCAAGCCCATCCCCGGCCACTGGAATACCGTCTCGGTGATGATCGCGAAGGCGATGATCGAGCCGAGCTGCAGCCCGGTGATCGTGATCACCGGCACCAGGGTGTTCTTGAGCGCGTGGCCGAAATGAACTGCCCGGTCGCTGAGCCCGCGGGCGCGGGCGAACTTGATGTAGTCGGTGCGCAGCACTTCGAGCATCTCGGCGCGCACCAGCCGCAGGATCAGCGTCAGCTGGAACAGGCACAGCGTGATCGAGGGCAGCACGAGGTTCTTCCAGCCGCCGCCCAGCAGGCTGCTGGTCCACCAGCCGATCGATACCACATCGCCGCGACCGTAGGACGGAAGCCAGCCGAGCAGCACCGCGAACAGCAGAATCAGCAGGATCCCGATCAGGAAGGTGGGCAGCGACACGCCCAACAGCGATCCGGCAAGGAACACGTTCGAGAGGAACGAGCCCTTGCGCAGCGCCGTGTACACCCCCAGCGGCACTCCAATTACCAGCGCCAGCACCGCTGCCACCAGCGATAGCTCGAGCGTGGCCGGGAAACGCTCCTTCATCAGGGTCGAGACCTTTCGACCCTGGCGGTATGAAATGCCGAACTCGCCCTGGACTGCCCGACCGGCGAAGCGCACGAACTGCACGTAGAAAGGCTGGTCCAGGCCAAGGCTCTCGCGTAGCGCCGCGCGGTCCTCTTGCGAGGTTTCCTGCCCGACCATCGCCAGGATCGGGTCGCCGACATATTGGAAGAGCGCGAACGAAATGAAGGCGACCACCAGCATTACCATCGTCGCCTGGATCAGGCGTTGGATTACGAAAGCCAGCATTACGCGGCCGGGGCCAGGAATTTCTCGACCAGCCGGACCCAGAAGCTCGCGCCCAGTGGGATCAGCTCGTCGTTGAAATCGTAGTTGGGATTGTGCAGCGTGCACGGCCCTTCGCCATGGCCGCTGGCCCGGTGTGCGCCATCGCCGTTGCCGATCAGCACGTAGGTGCCCGGACGCTCCAGCAGCATGTACGAAAAATCCTCCGAGCCCATGGTCGGCTCGCAGACGTGCACGCCGCTCTCGCCCACCATCTCGGTGAGCACTTCGCGGGCAAACAGGCTCTCACGCTCGTGGTTTATCGTCGGCGGATAGTTGCGATGGAAATGAAACTCGGCCGTGGCACCGAAGACCGGCGGCAGCCCGGTGGTGATCTCACGCATGCGCTGCTCGATCAGCTCGAGCGCCTCGATGCTGAAGGTGCGCACCGTGCCGTTGATCGCTGCGGTGTCGGGGATGACGTTGCTGGTCTCGCCGGTGTGAATCTGGGTGACCGAGAGCACCGCCGTATCGATCGGCTTCTTGTTGCGGGTGACCACGGTCTGCAGCGCCATCACCATCTGGCATGCCACCAGCACCGGGTCGACCGCGAGGTGCGGGTTGGCAGCGTGGCCGCCCTTGCCGGTGATCACGATCTCGAACTCGTTGCTCGAGGCCATCACCGGACCGGGCGCGACCGCGAATTCGCCGACCGCGAGTCCCGGCCAGTTGTGCACTCCGAACACCGCATCGCAGTGGAATTGCTTGAAGAGTCCGTCCTCGATCATCTTGCGCGCGCCGGCGCCGCCCTCTTCGGCAGGCTGGAAGATCAGGTGCACTACCCCGTCGAAATTGCGGTGCCTGGCGAGGTGGCGGGCGGCGGCCAGCAGCATCGCCACGTGCCCGTCGTGCCCGCAGGCGTGCATCCGCCCGGGAGTGCTCGAGCGGTGCTCGAAGCCGTTGTGTTCGGTCATTGGCAGCGCGTCCATGTCGGCGCGCAGTCCGATGGCGCGGGTGCCGCTGCCGGTGCCAATGGTGCCGCGAATGGTGCCAACTACGCCGGTGCCGCCCAGTCCGCGCACAACCTCGATTCCCCATCCCGCCAGTTGCGTCGCCACCAGTTCCGCGGTGCGGTGCTCTTCATAGCAGAGTTCGGGGTGGGCATGGATCTCGCGGCGCAGGATCGCGATTTCCGGGGCGAACCCGGCGATTTCTTCAACTAGTTTCATGGTCCCAGCCGCCAGACAGTGATTTCACCAAACCACGAATACTAGCATTGCGGCCCCGTTCCAGGGCTGGCCCACCGGGGAGATGACGAGCGCTCGCCTAGCCGCCGCCAATGCCGCTGGTGTAGGCTCTGCGTGAGGTGTCCAGCCGAGATCCGGATCGAGAGCAAATGTCCCAATCTACTGCCCCACAAATTGTCCGCGGTGCCTGCCCGCATGACTGCCCGGATACCTGCGCTTTGCTGGTGACGGTGGCCGGCGGAGTGGTGACCAGGGTCGCCGGCGACCCGGATCACCCGACCACGCGCGGGACCCTCTGCACCAAGGTCGCCCGCTACCCGGAGCGGCTCTACCACCCCGATCGTCTTACCGTGCCGCTGCGCCGCGTTGGCGCCAAGGGCGAGGGGCGATTCGAGCCGATCAGCTGGGACGAGGCGCTCGATGCAGTAGCCGCGCGACTCAGCGCCATCGCGGCGCGCGATCCGCAGCGCATCCTGCCCTATAGCTACGCTGGCACGATGGGTTTCGTTCAGGGCGAGGGGATGGCGTCGCGCTTTTTCCATCGGCTGGGCGCGTCGCTGCTCGAGCGCACCATCTGCTCGTCGGCCGGCATGGCAGGGCTGAGCCATACGCTGGGCGGTTCGGTCGGGATGGACGTCGAGCGCTTCGCGGATTCGCGCCTGATCCTGATCTGGGGGTCGAACTCGATAACCTCCAACCTGCACTTCTGGAGCCTGGCGCAGCAGGCGCGGCGCAACGGCGCCCGGCTGATCGCGATCGATCCCTATCGTAGCGATACCGCTCAAAAGTGCGACGCCCACGTGGCGTTGCGTCCCGGCACCGATGCCGCGCTGGCGCTCGGCATGATGAACGTGCTGATCGAACGCGGCTTGCTCGACGACGACTACATTGCCCGCTACACCTTTGGCTTTGGCGCGCTGCGCGAGCGCGCCGCGACCTACCCGTCGCACCGGGTGGCGGCGATCTGCGGCATCTCCGAGCAAGAGGTCATCGATCTGGCGCTTGCCTACGGCACCACCAAACCGGCAGCGATCAGGCTCAACTACGGCCTCGCACGCACTCGCGGCGCCGCCAACGCGGTGCGGGCAATCGTCAGTCTTCCTGCCCTGGTTGGCGCCTGGCGCGACCCGGCCGGGGGCGCGCTGCTTTCCGTAAGCAGCAACTTCCCGGTGGACAAGACGCTGACCAGAGCGGATCTGCTCCCCGACTGGCCAATGCAGCCGCGCTCGGTCAACATGTCGGCGATCGGCGATGCGTTGCTGGCTGCCGATCCGCCGGTCGAGGCGCTGGTGGTCTACAACTCCAACCCGGTGGCAGTCGCGCCGGACTCCGAGCGGGTGATCAGGGGTTTCGCGCGTGAGGACCTGTTCACGGTCGTGCTCGAGCATTTCCTTACCGATACCGCCGATTACGCCGACATCGTGCTGCCGGCGACGATGCAGCCCGAGCACTTCGATCTGCACAAGACCTACGGTCACCTCTACCTGGTCGCCAATGAGCCGGCGGTGTCGCCGGCCGGCGAGGCCCGGCCCAACTCGGCGATCTTCCGCGACCTGGCGGCACGAATGGGTTTCGACGACCCGGCCCTGCGCGCCAGCGACGAGGAAATCGCCGCCGCGGCAATCGACTGGTCTGACCCGCGGCTGGGCGGCGCGACGCTCGCCGACGTGCGCCGCAACGGCTGGCTCAGGCTTGCGATTGCGGCGGCGCCGTTTGCCGAGGGCGGTTTCCCGACCGCCTCGGGCAGGTGCGAGTTCGTGAGCGAGCGTCTGGCTGCAGAGGGGCTGGATCCGTTGCCCGATTATCTCGAACCATACGAGTCGGCGGCGGCGAATCCCGAGCTCGCGCGGCGCTATCCGCTGTCATTCATTTCACCGCCGGCGCGACATTTCCTGAATTCGACCTTCGTCAACGTCGCCAGCCTCGCCGAGCGCGAGCGCGAGCCGGAGTGCGTCATCCACCCCGCCGACGCAGCGGCGCGCGGCATCGCCGAGGGCGCCATGGTGCGCGCCTTCAACGATCGCGGTTCGTTCGTGGCGCGAGCGAGGGTGGGCGATCGCATCCGCCCCGGGGTGGTGCTGGGTTGGGGCGTCTGGTGGCACAAGCTCTCGCCGCGCGGACGAAACGTCAATGCGGTTACCGGGCAGGCGCTGACTGACCTCGGTGGCGGGCCGACTTTCTACGACTGCCTGGTGGAAGTCGAACTGGCCGGGAACGGCGCGCGATGATTCGTGCCGCGCTGCTCGCCGTCTGCACCGCCGGAACGCTGGCCGGTTGCGCCGCACCGCTCGAAGGCGTGGCTTATTACTGGCAATCGGTGCGCGGCCACCTGGCGCTGATGCATAGCGCCGAGCCGATTGCCGAAGTATTGCAGGAGCCCGGCCTGTCGCCGGCGCTGCGCGCCAAGCTCGAGCTGGCGCGGGAGGTGCGCACGTTCGCCTCGACGGAGCTGGCATTGCCCGACAACGGCAGTTACCGGTCACTGGCGCGGATCGGACGGCCCTATGTGGTCTGGAACGTGTTCGCCGCGCCGGAGCTATCGCTGCAACTCGAGAAGTGGTGTTTCCCGATAGTCGGCTGCGTCAGCTACCGGGGATACTTCGCCCGGGAAGACGCCGAGCGCTACGCGGCAAGGCTGCGCTCGCGCGGGCTGGAAGTGCAGGTCGCCGGGGTTCCTGCCTATTCGACGCTGGGCTGGTTCGACGATCCGCTGCCCGACACGCTCACCCGTTACCCAGAGGGCGAGATGGCGCGGCTGATCTTTCACGAGCTGTCCCACCAGATCCTCTATGTGAAGAACGACTCGCGCTTCAACGAATCGTTTGCGACCACTGTCGAGCAGGTGGGCATCGCGCGCTGGCTGGCCGCGCACGAGCAGCGCACGGGCGACCTGCAACCCAGGCGCAGCTACGAGGTGTTTGCCCAGCGGCGGCGCGATTTCATCGCGCTGTTGCGCCGCCACCGAGCGCAGCTCGAGCAGATCTACGACAGCGACACCCCCGACGACGACAAGCGCGAGCGCAAGGCCGAGGTGCTGGCGGCGCTCCAGCGCGAATATGGTGAACTGCGGGTGCACTGGGGCGGATTCGCGGGGTACGACCGCTGGTTTGCCGGCGGTGTCACCAACGCCCACCTCGGCGCAGTCGTCGAGTACACCGAACTCGTGCCCGGGCTCATGCGACTGTTGGCCGAGGAGCGCGGTTCGTTGCCCAAGTTCTACAGCGCGGTCCGCGCCCTGGCGAGGCTGCCGCGCGAGCAGCGCAACCAGCGCCTCGGGGCCGGATCCTGAGGGAGTATCGAGAGCGCTGAAATTTGTTCATAATTGACCTCGTCATCGCCGCGCAGGTAGCGGCGGTCCGAATACCAAAGCGGAGGGGACATGGATCGTTTCTGGCTCAAGAGCTATCCCAAGGACGTGCCTGCTGAGATTGACTACACGCAGTACAGTTCGCTGGTGCATCTGATGGACGTGGCGTTCGCCAAGTACGCCGAGCGCAACGCCTACGTCGGCATGGGCAAGGAGATCACCTTCGCCGAAGTCGACGAGATGTCGCGCTGCGTAGCCGCCTGGTTGCAGGCGCAGGGCTTGCAGAAGGGCGACCGGGTAGCGATCATGATGCCCAATGTCCTGCAGTATCCGGTGGCAATCGCCGGAGTGCTGCGGGCTGGCCTGGTGGTGGTCAACGTCAATCCGCTCTACACGCCGCGCGAGCTCGAGTATCAACTGACCGACTCGGGCGCGAAGGCGATCATCATCCTCGAAAATTTCGCGCACACGCTGCAGCAGGTGATCGGGCGCACGGCGGTCAAGCACGTGGTGATGGCCGCCATGGGCGACCTGCTGGGCTTCGCCAAGGGCACGCTGGTGAATCTGGTAGTGCGCCACGTCAAGAAGATGGTTCCGGCTTTCGAACTGCCGGGCGCGACCAGCTTCAACGCGGTGCTGGAGCAGGGCGCGCGGCTCAATTTCAAGCCGGTCACGATCACCAACGACGACTACGCGTTCCTCCAGTACACCGGCGGCACCACCGGGCTATCGAAGGGTGCGGCACTGCTGCACAAGAACGTCCTCGCCAATGTGTTGCAGTCGGAGGCCTGGATGCAGCCGGCGCTGCGCAACCCCAAGAAGCCGCCTCCGCCCGAGCAAAGCATTACGGTGTGCGCGCTGCCCCTGTATCACATCTTCGCACTGACGGCGAACTGCCTGCTGATGATGCGCGTGGGCGGACTCAACATCCTGATCCCCAATCCGCGCGACCTGCCGGCGCTGGTCAAGGAGATCCTGCCCTACAAGATCACCCAGTTCCCGGCGGTCAACACGCTCTACAACGCGCTGGCCAACTATGACGGTTTCAGGAAGGTCGATTTCTCCGATCTCCGGGTCTCGCTGGGTGGCGGAATGGCGGTCCAGGAGGCAGTCGCCAGTAAGTGGCTTGCGATTACCGGCTGTCCGATCTGCGAAGCTTACGGACTCTCGGAAACATCGCCGGGGGCGATTGGCACTCCGACCGACACTGACGTCTACAGCGGCACGATCGGCTTGCCGTTCCCCTCGACCGAAGTTGTGCTGCTCGACGACGACGGCAACCCGGTGCCGCTGGGCCAGCCCGGCGAAATCGCGATCCGCGGCCCGCAGGTGATGGCCGGCTACTGGCAGAAACCCGAAGAGACCGCCAAGGTGATGACCGCGGACGGCTTCTTCAAGACCGGCGACATCGGCATCATGGATGAGCGCGGCTACACCAAGATCGTTGACCGCAAGAAGGACATGATCCTGGTCTCGGGCTTCAACGTCTATCCCAACGAGGTCGAAGCGGTGGTCGCGATGCACCCGGGAGTGCTCGAGTGTGCGGTGGTGGGCGTGCCCGACGAGAATTCCGGCGAGGCCGTTAAGCTCTTCGTCGTCAAGAAGAGCGACAGCCTGACCGAACGCGAGTTGATGGAGTTCGCCGCCAAGGATCTGACCAACTACAAGCGGCCCAAGCACATCGAGTTTCGCACCGAGCTGCCCAAGACCAACGTCGGCAAGATCCTGCGCCGCGAGTTGCGCGACGAGGAAGCGAAGAAGAAAGGCTAGTAGTGATTGGGGCGCCGCAGAGGCGCCCCGGAATAAAAAAAGCCCCGCTGCGAACAGCGGGGCTTTTTACTTCGGTTTGACTGCTGACTTGCGTCAGCCGGTCATCAGAAGTTGTGACGGATACCAAAGCTGGTGGTGGTCACGTCGGCCAGGTCTAAACGTTGCACCGCACCGTATACGAACGTGCGCTTGGACAAGGGATACTTGCCTTCGAGCACGTAGTTGGTCGACTTGTAGCCGTCCGTGGTTACACGGGCGGCGTCGACAACCAGGCTGACCGGGCCAAGCTTGGCGCCGGCGCCGAGCGTGAAGCCCTTGACGCCACCGTCTAGTTCACCTTGGTCGACAACGCTGGCCGCAACAGTGACCATGCCGAAGTCGTACTTGCCGCCGAGGACAGCCGGATTCAACG
>JAGXFG010000047.1 GCA_024637395.1 Burkholderiaceae bacterium
CTCGACATGGGCTTCCTGCCTGACATCCAGCGCATCACCGCGCTGCTGCCAACGCCGCGCCAGAACCTGTTGTTCTCGGCTACCTTTGCCAATGAGATTCGCAAGCTGGCGGGGACCATCCTCACCAATCCGGCAGTGATCGAAGTGGCGGCGCGCAACGCAACGGCTGACAACGTCGAGCAGTTGATCTTCCGGGTCGGTTCCGTCGAGGCCAAGCGCTCGGCGGTAGCCAAGTTGATCCTTGATCGCAACTTGGCCCAGGTACTGGTATTCAGCAACACCAAGATCGGTGCCGGACGGCTCGCGCGCCAGCTTGATCTCGAAGGACTCAATGCCGCCGCGATCCACGGTGACAAGACGCAGCAGGAGCGGCTGGCAACGCTGGAGGCCTTCAAGAAGGGCGAGATCAGGGTGCTGGTAGCGACTGACGTCGCAGCTCGCGGCCTCGACATCGTCGAGCTCCCGGCAGTGATCAATTACGACCTGCCGTACCAGGCTGAGGATTACATTCACCGGATCGGCCGAACCGGCCGCGCCGGTGCCAGCGGCGTGGCCTTGTCGGTGATGAGTCCGGTCGACGAGCGGCTGCTGGTGGAGATCGAGAAACTGCTCAAGCGCAAGCTGCCCGCCGAGAACCTCGAAGTCGCCGCGGCGTCGCGTCGTGACCCGCCGGGGCGGGTGGATCGCCCGCGTCGCGCCGAGCGCGAACGCTACGCCCCGCGAGCGGTCGCCAAGGCCGCTCCGGTCGGCAAGGTGCCCGGACAATCCGACGACCCGTTCTTCTTTGAGCCCTACCGGCCAGCGCAGCCGGTTGAGGATGACGGTGGCGACGACGCGCAACCAGCCGCGACCTCCGCTCTCGAATCAGGAGCTGGCAGGCAGCAACGGCACGCCAAGCCCCAGTTGGCGGCGCTGCTCGGCGGCAAGAAGTTCTAGCCTGGCGCGCTGGCCGGCTGCCAGCGCGTGCCGCAAAGGCTGCCCGAATGGGCAGCCGTTTCAGCTAATCAGTGCGTCAGGATCTTCGAGAGGAAGTCCTTGGTGCGCTCGTTGCGGGGATTGTCGAAAAATTCGTGGGGACTGTTCTGTTCGACGATCTGCCCCTGGTCCATGAAAATCACCCGGTCCGCTGCAGCCTTGGCGAACGCCATCTCGTGGGTGACGCACAGCATGGTCATGCCCTGACCGGCGAGCTCGATCATGACGTCGAGCACTTCCTTGATCATCTCGGGATCGAGCGCTGAAGTCGGCTCGTCGAACATCATGATCTTGGGCGTGAGGCACAGCGAGCGGGCGATCGCGACTCGCTGCTGCTGGCCGCCGGAGAGCTGCAAGGGGTACTTCTCCGCCTGCTCGGCGATCTGCACCCGCTCGAGCTGCTGCATGGCCCGCTCTTCGGCTTCCTTCTTGGGCATCTTGCCGACCCACATCGGCGAGAGTGTCAGGTTCTCGAGCACCGTCAGGTGCGGGAACAGGTTGAATTGCTGGAAGACAATCCCGACCTTGCGCCGGATCTCGTTGATCGCGCGCACGTCGTCGCTCATCTCGGTGCCGTCGACGATCAACCGTCCTTCCTGGTGCTCCTCCAGCCGGTTGATGCACCGGATCAGGGTCGACTTGCCGGATCCAGACGGGCCGCAGATGACGATGCGCTCGCCGGCTGCCACCTCGAGGTCGATGTCGCGCAGCACGTGGAAATTGTTCCCGTACCACTTGTTGACCTTGTCGAAGATGATGATGGGTTCACTCATTGGCGAGGTTCCTAGCGATTCTTGCTGACGGCGAGCTGCCTTTCGATCCACAGGCTGTAGCGCGACATTGCAAAGCAGAAGATGAAATAGATGAACATGATGAACAGGTAGCCTTCGATCTTGAACGGCCGCCAGTTCGCGTCCGAATTGAGCGCGAGGCCCAGCGCCCCGGTCAATTCGTAGAGGCTGACGATGGTCACCAGCGAGGTGTCCTTGAACATCCCGATGAAGGTGTTCATGATTCCCGGGACCACTGTCGCCAGGGCCTGCGGAAGAATGATCTTGCGCTGTGTTTGCCAGTAAGTGAGTCCGAGCGAATGCGCCGCCTCGGCCTGGCCGCTGGGCAGGGCCTGCAAGCCACCGCGCACGATCTCAGCCAGATAGGCGGCGGCGAAGAGAATGATTCCGACCAGCACCCGGAGCAGCACATCGGGCGACTTCCCGACCGGCATGAACAGTGGGAACAGGAACGATGCCATGAACAGTACCGAAATCAGCGGCACGCCGCGGTTCAGCTCGACGTAGACGATGCACACGGTGCGGATCGCCGGCAGATTGGAGCGGCGTCCCAGCGCCACGAAGATCGACAGCGGGAAGGCCAGGACGACGCTCAGCGCGGCCAGCATGATCGTCAACGGCAAACCGCCCCACTGGTCGGAGGTCACGCGGCTCAATCCGAACCAGCCGCCGAACATCAGAATGAAGAAGATGGCCAGGGTTGCAAGCCACAGCCCGATCAGCCACGTCTTCCAGAATATGCGCACGCAACTGCTCACCAGCAGCGCAATCAGCAGCACGGTCGCCACCAGCGGCCGCCACTGTTCCTCGAAGGGGTAGCGGCCGAAGATTATCAGGCGGTACTTCTCGGTGATCACGCCCCAGCATGCGCCAGTGCCGCGGGCCGCCTGGCAGGCGTCGGCATTGGCAGTGAAGACCGCGTGCAGCACGGTCCAGTTGGCGATTGCCGGCAGATACCAGGCGATCAGCGTGATGATCACGACGGTGGTTACTATGCTGCCCCAGTCGCCAAACAGGTTGGTGCGAATCCACGGCACCAGACCCTCGATGCGGACCGGGGAGGGGCGCGGTGCAATCGGCTTGAACACGATGGCATCCATCTCAGCGTTCCTTGATCGCGGCGCGCGCGTTGTACCAGTTCATGAACGCCGAGGTCGACAGGGAAGTAGTCAGGTAGACCAGCATCACGATGGCGATGCATTCGACTGCACGACCAGTCTGGTTGAGCGCGGTGTTGGCGATCGAAACCACGTCGGGGTAGCCGATCGCGACCGCGAGCGAGGAGTTCTTGGTGAGGTTCAGGTACTGGCTGGTGATCGGGGGGATGATCACCCGCAACGCCTGGGGCAGGACCACGAGGCGCATCGACTGCGCCTTGTTGAGTCCGATGCTGCTCGCCGCCTCGCTCTGTCCCCGCGATACCGACTGAATCCCGGCCCTGACCACCTCGGCGATGAAGGCCGAGGTGTAGAACACCAGTCCCAGCAGCACTGCCATGAATTCCGGCGTGGCCGAGGCGCCGCCCTCCATTGAGAACGTGCCCGGGTGGGGAATGTTCCACGAGGTGGGGGCGCCGCCGATCAGCCATCCGATGATGGCAGTGGCGATCACCATCGCCAACGGCGCCAGCACCATGCTGCGTGGCCTGCCGGTGCGCTCGAATTCGGACCGGGCCCAGCGCCGGTAGAAAAAGGCGACGACTATTCCGACCAGCAACCCGACTCCGGCGAGCGCCTGCCCCAGCCCCCAGATCGGCACCGGAAAGGACAATCCTCCCTTGCTCAGCCAGAAGGTGCCGAACACCGACAGCGCGTCGTTGACCGGCGGCAGTGCCTCCGCAAACAGCAGGTACCACAGGATCAGCTGCAGCAGCACCGGCACGTTGCGGAAGACCTCGACGTAGCAGTAGCAAAGTCCGCGGACCAACGCGTTGTGCGAGAAGCGGCCGATGCCCAGCACCGTGCCCAGCACCGTGGCGCAGAAGATGCCGATGATCGCCACCCGCAAGGTGTTGAGCACGCCGGCCAGGAACGCCATCCAGTAGGGGTCGAGCGCGTCGTACGGCAGAACCGTTTCGCCGATGTCGAAACCGGCCGACCCGGAGAGGAACCCGAAGCCGCTCTGGATGCCGCGCGCCGCCATGTTGGCGAGTGTGTTGGAAGCCAGGTACCAGATGCCACTGCCCAGCAGCGCCACGGCGATGACCTGGTAGACCAGTCCGCGGAACGCCTGGCTGCGCCAGGACCAGTGGCTTCGCTTGTTTGGCTGTCGGTCGGGCATGGTCGCGATCCCCGTCAGTCAGTAATCAAGTCGATTGCCCGCCAGCCGGCACGCCCCACTTTGTTCGCGGACGTGCCGGTGGCTGGATCAGCGCTTACCGCACGGGCGGCGCGTACATGATTCCGCCTTCGCTCCACAGCGCATTGACGCCGCGTGGCAGATTGAGCGCGGAATTTGGGCCGACGTTACGCTCGAAGATCTCGCCGTAGTTGCCGACCGCCTTGATGGCGCGTCCCATCCAGTCCTTGTCCAGGCCCAGCAGCTTGCCGGTGTCCTCGGAAGTGCCCAGGATGCGCATCACGACCGGGTCCTTGCTGGTCTTGGCGAGTTGCTCGACATTGGCCTGCGTGATGCCGTATTCCTCGGACTCGACCAGCCCGAAGATCACCCACTTGGCGATGGCGAAGAACTCGTCGTCACCCCGGCGGACCACTGGCCCGAGCGGTTCCTTGGAGATCAGTTCTGGCAGGATCATGTGATCCTTGGGATTCTGGGCTTCCTTGTTGCGCGTTGAAGCCAGTCCCGAGGCATCGGTGGTGTAGGCCGAGCAGCGACCCGAGAAGTACGCGCCAGTCGCGGCCTCGAGCTTCTCGAACACGATCGGCTTCAGGTCGAGCTTATTGGCTCGCGAGTAGTCGGTGAGGTTCTTCTCGGTGGTGGTGCCCGATTGGACGCAGACCGTCGCGCCCTTCAACTGCTTGGCGCTCTTGACGTTGAGCTTGGTCGGGATCATGAAGCCCTGGCCGTCATAGTAGGTCGTGGCGGTGAAGTTCAGCCCCAGCGACGCGTCGCGGGTCAGGGTCCAGGTGGTGTTGCGCGACAGGATGTCGATTTCCCCGGACTGCAGGGCGGTGAAGCGCTGCTGCGCGTTCAGCGGCACCCACTTGACCTTGTTGGCGTCGCCCAGCATGGCGGCGGCGATCGCGCGGCAGATGTCGACGTCCAGCCCCGACCACTTGCCCTCGCTGTCGGCCGCCGAGAAGCCGGCCAGGCCGGTGTTCACGCCGCAAACCAGTTGTCCGCGCGCCTTGATTGCCGCAACCGTCTTGCCCCACTGTGCCGCAGGTGCTGGCGCCTGGGCTGCGCCCGGGGCCGAAGCGGTCTTCGCTTCTTCCTTCTTCCCGCAGCCAGCAACTGTCAGCGCGACCGCGGTTGCCAGGACAGCGGCATGCCAGCCGCCGGGGCTTGAACGCGCGGCATGCCAGCCGCCGGGGCAGTCACTGCCCGATTAGGTCGAACAAGGGCCAATTTACCACTTCCGCGCTCGTAGACACCATTTCCGCGCCGGACCGATGGATTCTTTATTGCTCTGCTTGGGCCCAGGCGGAATCACGCCAGCGCATGATTGCCTGCCGCCAGAACTGGCCGATCGTGACCGGGTTCGGGACGCTGAGGCCGAGGTGAGCCAGGGCGTTCTTCAGCGCCGCGAGCGGGTCGGCGGTGGAGATCGCCCGCGCGCCAGTCTGCTTCGAGAGCTTCTGGCCGTCGCCTGCCAGCACCACCGGCACGTGCAGGGTCCTGATCGCGGGGTAGCCCAGCAGCCCGCGCAAATGGATCTGGCGGGCGGTGGAACCGACCAGGTCGGCGCCGCGCACGATGTCGCTTATGCCCTGCCAGGCGTCGTCGACCACCACCGCAAGCTGGTAGGCCCAGGGGCCGTCGGCGCGGCGCACCACGAAGTCGCCGACCTCGGCGGCGAGCACCGTCTGCTGCGTCCGCCCCTGATCCCAACCGGCGGGACGATCCGCCCAGACGATCGGCTCGTCGGTGACTCGCAGCCGCCAGGAGCGGACCGCGCGCCCGGCCGGCAGGCCGGCCCGGCACGTGCCCGGATAGACGAGCTCGGCGCCGGGCGCGGAGCCGGGTTGGGAATCGGCAATCTCGCGCCGGCTGCAGGCACAGGGATAGACCCGACCGGCGCGCTGCAGGCGCTCGAAGGCTTCCTGGTAGGCGCCCTGGCGGGCGCTCTGGAAGAGCACCGGAGCGTCGGCTTCGAAACCGAGCCGGGCGAGGTCGGCAATGATTGCCTCGGCGGCACCGGGGATTTCGCGCGGAGGGTCGAGGTCCTCGATGCGCAACAGCCAGCGGCCGTCGTGGGCGCGGGCATCGAGGTAGCTGGCGAGCGCAGCAACCAGCGACCCGGCGTGCAATGGTCCGGTCGGCGATGGGGCGAAACGTCCGACGTAGTTGCTCATCGTGCCTGATCATAATGGAAGCTCCTGTTGCGCAGCCGCCCGGTCGCGGCGGTGCCACCGATCCGTGCGCCGGTGGCCAGCAGCGCAATGGTGGACGGCTACAATTCGGCTTCTGCCCGGAGAACGACCTTGAGCATGCAGCCCCTGGCCTTGATGCCGCTAGCCACCGCCGCCGCGATCCACACGGTCTTTAGCGACATCGATGACACCGTGACGACCGACGGCCGGCTCACTGCCCAGGCCTACGGCGCGCTCGAGCTGCTGCAGGGCGCCGGAATACGGGTGATCCTGACTACCGGTCGTCCCGCCGGCTGGTGCGACCACATCGCCCGCATGTGGCCGGTCGATGGGGTCATTGGCGAGAACGGCGCGTTCTACTTCTGGTACGACCAGGGCCAGCGCAAGCTGTGCGCGCGCCATCAGCTCGGGCAGGACGAGCGCCGGGCCCAGGCAGCCAAGCTCACGGCGGTCGGCGCGCGGATCCTGCGCGAGGTGCCAGGTTGCGCGCTGGCCTCGGACCAGTTCTGCCGGATCTACGACCTGGCGATTGATTTTCGCGAGGACGTCGCGCCGCTGCCGGAATCGGCCGTGGACCGGATCGTGGCCCTGATGCGGGCCGCCGGGATGAACGCCAAGGTCAGCTCGATCCACGTCAACGGCTGGTTTGGCGACTATGACAAGCTCACGATGGCGCACACCATGATGCGCGAGCGCTACGGACTCGACCTCGACGCCGAGCGCTCGCGCTGCCTGTTCGTGGGCGACTCGCCCAACGATGCACCGCTGTTCGCGTACCTGCCCAATGCGGTCGGGGTCGCCAACGTGGCGCAGTTCAGCGGTCGCATCGCGCACCTGCCGGCGTGGGTTACCGCGGCGCCCTGCGGTGCCGGTTTTGCCGAGGTGGCGCGCGTCCTCGCCGCGGCCCGCTCCTAGGTCGGTCCGACCGTCGCCGCGGCCCGCGAGGTGCCGAAGAACTCGTTGGCCACCAGCGCCCCGATTACCAGCAGGCCGCCCTGAATGGTGGCGATGCTCATCACCTCACCGCCGAACATCCAGGCCCAGAGCGGGGCGAGCACCACCTCGAGCAGTGCGATCAGGGCTACCTCGTGGGGCGACAGGAAGCGGGTCGCCCGGACCAGCAGCATGCTCGGCAGCGCGAGCTGGAAGACGCCGAGAAAGGCGATGATCGCGACGTCGCGCGGCGAGGGCGTGAAGGGCAGGGCGAAAGGGGCCATGACGATCAGCGAAATGACTGCACCGACCAGCACCGCCGGCATCAGGTCGATGCGGGTGTGAATCTTGCGCATGGTGACAAAATTGACCGCCGAGGCCAGCGGGCACGCCAGCGCGATGGTCATTCCGGCGTAGCCTTCGCTGGAGATCCCGTGCCGGACCATCCACCAGATCCCGAACCCGGCCACGGACATCGCCACCCAGGTGCGCGACACGACCTGCTGGCGCAGCACCAGCCAGCCCAGAACGGCAGCGAAGAACGGCGCCAGGCTCAGCACCAGCAGGGTATTGGCCACCGTCGTGAGGGTGATGGCGAGCGTGAACGCGGTGAACATGATCGCCCACATCACGCCCGAGATCAGGCCGGGCCAGCCCATGGCGATGATTGGCTTGAGCGGGCTGGCGCGCCGGCGCCAGGCGAGCAGCGCGAACACCGCCAGGGCGCAGAACAGGCTGCGCAGGAACGTCAGTTCGATGCCGTTCTGGCGATCGAGCAATCGCACCAGGCCGCCGGCGCTGCTCCAGCACAGGGCGCAGAATGCCATGGTCAGCGCCGCCCGGCGGTGGCGCACGCGGGCCAGGATGGCCTGTTCAAAAGGATCTGGCGCGCGGGTTTCGGCGGTCATGGAGGGTCCAGGGACGAGCGGGTAGAATTCTACCGATACGCGGACCCCCGGCGGGGTCCGTTGGGCGCTTTATTTGTGCGCCTCGCCCCCATGACAACCGATGACTGAACCCCGCTTCGTCCACCTGCGCACCCACACCGAGTTTTCGATCAGTGATTCGATCGTCCGGCTCGACGCGCTGGTGGGCGCGGCGGCCGCCGACCAGCAGCCGGCGGTGGCGATCACCGACCTCGCCAACGTCTTCGGCTGGATCAAGTTCTACAAGGCGGCGCGCAAGCGCGGCATCAAGCCGCTGCTCGGGGTCGACTGCTGGCTGACCAACGGCCGCGATCGCGACCGGGCGCACCGGATCCTGCTGCTGGTGCGCAACCGCCAGGGCTACCTGCGGCTGTGCGACCTGCTGAGCCGCGCGTGGATCGAGAATGAGTGGCGCGGCCGCGGCGAATTGCTTCAGGATTGGTTCGACGAGGGACCTGAAGGAGTCAATGACGGTCTGATCGGGCTTTCGGGGGCGGTTCACGGCGATATCGGCCAGGCGCTGCTGGCCGGCAACGAGGAACTGGCGGCGGCGCTCGCCAAGCGCTGGCAGCTGCGTTTCGGGGGTGACTACTTCCTCGAACTCCAGCGCTCCGGGCGCCCCGACGATGAGACCTGCACCAGGGCGAGCGCCCGGCTGGCCAGCCGGCTCGACCTGCCGGTCGTCGCCACCCACCCGGTCCAGTTCATGGAACGCGACCATTATCAGGCCCATGAAGCGCGGGTCTGCATCGCCCAGGGCGAGATTCTCGCCAATCCGCGGCGGGTGCGTAACTTTAGCCAGGAGCAGTACTTCAAGTCGCAGTCCGAAATGGCCGAGCTGTTTGCCGACTTGCCCGAGGCCCTTGCCAACGCGGTCGAGATCGCGCGGCGCTGCAACCTCGAGATGGTGCTCGGCAAGCCGCAGTTGCCTGCATTCCCGACTCCTGAAGGGGTGACACTGGACGACTACGTCAGCCAGCTGGCGCATGCCGGGCTTGAAAGGCGCCTGGCCGCCATGCCGGGGGACGAGAGTGAAAGAGCGCTGCGCCGCGAGTCATACCGGCAGCGGCTGGAATACGAGTGCGTGATGATCTCCCAGATGGGCTTCCCGGGTTACTTCCTGATCGTGGCCGACTTCATCAACTGGGCCAAGGCGAACCAGGTCCCGGTCGGACCGGGCCGGGGATCGGGGGCTGGGTCTCTGGTCGCGTATGCGCTCGGGATCACCGACCTCGATCCGATCCCCTATGGGTTGCTGTTCGAACGCTTCCTCAATCCGGAACGGGTATCGCTGCCGGACTTCGACATCGATTTCTGCCAGGACCGCCGCCACCTGGTGATCGACTACGTGCGGGCCAAGTACGGCGAGTCGGCGGTATCGCAGATCGCGACCTTTGGCACGATGGCCTCGCGGGCGGTGATTCGTGACGTCGGGCGGGTGCTCGACATGGGCTACAACTTCTGCGACCAGCTCTCCAAGCTGATCCCGGTCGAGCAGAACAAGCCGCTGTCGCTCGCGAAGGCGCGCGAGCGCGAGGAGCAGCTGCGCGAGCGCGAACGCAAGGAGGTCGAGGTTCGCGAGTTGCTGGCGCTGGCGGAACCGCTCGAGGACCTGGCGCGCAGCGTCGGCACCCATGCCGGCGGGGTGCTGATCGCGCCCGGCAAGTTGACCGATTTCTGTCCCCTCTACCGCCAGCCCGGCGCTGACTCCGGTGTCATCAGCCAGTTCGACAAGGACGACGTCGAAGCGGTCGGGCTGGTGAAGTTCGACTTCCTGGGCCTGCGCAACCTGACCAGCATCGAGCTGGCGGTCGAGTACATCCGGGCGCGCCATCCGGGCATGGCGATCGACCTGCCGAGAATCGGCTTCGATGATCCGGCCACCTACGCGGTGCTGCGTGAGTCCAACACCACGGCCGTGTTCCAGCTTGAAAGCGAGGGCATGAAGAAGCTGGTCAAGAAGCTCCAGCCCGATCGTTTCGAGGACATCGTCGCGGTGCTGGCGCTCTACCGGCCGGGGCCGCTGGGTTCGGGCATGGTCGACGACTTCATCATGCGCAAGAAGGGACAGCAGACGATCGACTACTTCCATCCCGATCTCAAGCCCTGCCTGGAGCCGACTTACGGGGTGATCGTCTACCAGGAACAGGTGATGCAGATCGCCCAGACCATCGGCGGCTACACGCTCGGTGGCGCCGATCTGCTGCGGCGCGCGATGGGCAAGAAGAAGCCCGAGGAAATGGCCAAGTACCGCGACACCTTTGTGGCCGGCGCGGTCGAGCGCGGCTATGGCGCGGTGCTGGCCAACCGGTTGTTCGACCTGATGGCGATGTTCGCCGAATACGGTTTCAACAAGTCCCACTCGGCGGCCTACGCGGTGCTCACCTACCAGACCGCGTGGCTCAAGGCCCACTATCCGGCCGAGTTCATCGCCGCCACCCTGTCATGCGACATGGGTGACACCGACAAGGTGCAGATCCTGGTGGCTGACGCCAAGGCCAACGGCGTCAGGATTCTCGGTCCGGACGTCAACGCCTCGGCGCATCGGTTCGAGCCGGTGGGCGAAGACGCGTTGCGCTATGGCCTGGGAGCGATCAAGGGCGCGGGCGAAGCGGCGGTGCGCAACATCATTGCCGCGCGCGACAGCGGACCCTTTGCCGATCTCTACGATTTCTGTGCCCGTATAGATCGCAAGTGCGTCAACCGCCGCGCGATCGAGGCCCTGGTGCGCGCCGGCGCCTTCGATTCAACCGACCTCGACCGCGCGCGCCTGCTGGCCAACGTCGGTCGCGCGATCGATCTGGCCGATGCCCGCGCCGCGGACATCGACCAGGTCAGCCTGTTCGGCGACGACGATCAGGAACAGGCCAGCGCTCCGCAATGGCTCCCGGCTACCGCGTGGAGCCCCCGCCAACGGCTCCAGGAGGAGAAGTCGGCGCTCGGCCTGTTCCTCAGCGGCCACCTGTTCGACGATTGCGCCGCTGAAGTGCGGAAATTTGCGCGCACCCGCTTGTGCGATCTGCAACCCCAGCCCCAGCCGGTGTGGATCGCGGGGATCGTATCGGCCCAGCGCATCCAGATGACGCGCCGCGGGAAGATGCTGTTCGTTCGCCTCGACGATGGCACCGGCGCGATCGAGGTGTCGGTGTTCAGCGAGACCCTTGAAGCGCAGCGTGCCGTAGTCCGCGAGGACCAACTGCTGGTGGTTCTCGGCAAGGTCAGCAAGGACGATTTCACCGGCGGTCAGCGGGTGGTGGCGGAGCGCCTGCTCGAACTCAGCGAGGCCCGGTCAGAGTTCGGCAAGCGGCTGCGGCTGGTGGCGCCGGGCGGGGTCGATGTCACGGTGCTGCGCAGTGTGCTGCTGCCGTTCGTCGCCCAGGAAAGCGATCCGCAGGGCACCCTGCCGGTGGTGGTGGTCTATCTCAACGGCAGCGCCGGCTGCACCATTGAACTGGGCGGCCCCTGGCGGGTGCGTCCCGATGACGCACTGTTGGCGGAGTTGCGGGAACGCCTGCGACCCCAGTCCGCGGCGGTCGAGTACTGACGAAGGGAGTGCGCGCACCGTGAAGAGCTTCCCGCTTTATATGCGCCTGTTCGGCTACACCAGACCGTACCGCGCGGGCTTTGCCGTCTCGCTGATCGGGATGGTGGTCGCGGCCGCGACCGAGCCGCTGTTCCCGGCCATGATGAAGCCGCTGCTCGACGACGGCTTCGTCGCCAAGGGGACGCTGCCGCTGTGGCTCGTGCCGGTGGCGCTGATCGGCATCTTCCTGGTGCGCGGGCTGGCGACTTTCACCAGCAGCTACGCCATCAACTGGGTCGCCAATCGCGTGCTGGTCGACATGCGCCGCGAGATGTTCGCGCGGATGATGCGCTTGCCCGCGGCCGAATTCGAGCGCGAGGCCTCGGGGCTGCTGATCTCCAAGATCGTGTTCGAAGTCACCAACGTCACCGGCGCCGTAACCCGTGCGGTGACGATCATCATTCGCGACTCGCTGGTCGTCGTCGGCCTGCTCGGCTGGCTGCTGTGGCTCAACTGGCAACTGACGCTGGTGGCTCTCGGGCTGATACCGGTGACCGCGCTGGTGATCATGGTCTACAGCCGGCGGATGCGGTTGCTCAGTCGCCAGAATCTCGAACATACCGGCGAGTTGACCAGGGTGGTCGAGGAAGCGGTCCATGGCCACAAGGTGATCAAGATCTTCGCCGCCTACGATCAGGTGGGCGGCGTCTTCGATCGCACCATCGACCGGCTGCGCGGTTTTGCGATGCGCATCACGGTGGCCAGCAGCGCCACCGTGCCGATCACCCAACTGTGCGCCTCGGTGGCAGTGGCGATCGTGATCACGATCGCGTTGATGCAATCGGCCAACAACCAGACCACGGTTGGCGGTTTCGTGTCCTTCATCACCGCGATGCTGATGCTGCTGGCGCCGCTCAAGCGCCTGGCCGACGTCAACGAACAGCTGCAACGCGGACTGGCGGCCGCCGAAGGGGTGTTCGCGCTGATCGACAAGCCGGGCGAGAGCGACCGCGGCACGGTGGCCATGGGGAGGTCGCGCGGCGACCTGCGCTTCGAGAACGTGAGTTTCGGTTACCCCGGAGCCGAGGTGCCGGCATTGAAAGGGCTCGACCTGGAGATCCGGGCTGGCGAAGTGGTCGCGCTGGTCGGTCCCTCGGGTGGCGGCAAGAGCACCATGATGAATCTGCTGCCGCGATTCATCGAGCCTGGCTCGGGCCGGATCCTGATCGACGGGGTCGCGCTGGATTCGATTCGGCTGGCCGATCTGCGGGCGCAGTATGCGATGGTCAGCCAGGACATCGTGCTTTTCAATGGCACGGTGCGCGCCAACGTGGTGTTTGGCGCGGCCGCTGAGGTCGACGACCAGCGCGTCTGGGCGGCGCTCGAGGCGGCGGCACTGGGGGTCTTCGTGCGGGCACTTCCGGGCGGGCTCGATGCCCAGGTCGGGGAGCGCGGGGCCCGTTTCTCCGGCGGCCAGCGCCAGCGCCTGGCACTGGCGCGGGCACTGCTCAAGGACGCGCCGATCCTGCTGCTCGACGAGGCCACCTCGGCGCTCGATTCGGAAACCGAACGCGACGTCCAGGTCGCGCTCGAACACACCATGAAAGGCCGCACCACGCTGGTGATCGCCCATCGACTCTCGACGATCGAGCGCGCCGACCTGATCCTGGTCCTCGAGGCCGGTCGCATCATCGAACAGGGCACCCACGCCGAGCTGCTCGCCCACGACGGCGTGTATGCACGGCTATACCGTATACAGTATGCTTCGGGATGATTCCGGACACATCGCCAGCGAGTCTTGGCTGGCGTCCCAACCTGCCCAAGGAGACCCACGATGACTGAATCAAGCGATCGCTATCCGATGCCCGAGATTGCCGATCTTCCGGACGACATCCGCACCACCATTCTCGAGGTCCAGGAAAAGGCCGGCTTCGTGCCCAACGTGTTCCTCAAGTTCGCCCGCCGCCCGGCCGAATTCCGCGCCTTCTTTGCCTACCACGATGCGTTGATGCTGCGTGAAGGCAACCTGACCAAGGCCGAGAAGGAGATGATCGTGGTGGCGACCAGCAGCGCCAACGGTTGCCTCTACTGCGTCGTCGCCCACGGCGCGATCCTGCGCGTCTACGCCAAGAACCCCCGGGTTGCCGACCAGCTGGCCACCAATTACAACAAGGCCGAGATCACCGCACGGCAGCGCGCGATTCTCGACTTCGCAATGACCGTCGCGCTGGACTCCGAAAGCCTCTCGGAAGCCGACTTCCTGGCCCTGCGCGAACACGGCTTCGACGACGAGGACGCCTGGGACATCGGCGCCATTGCGGCGTTCTTCGCGCTCAGCAACCGGATGGCCAATCTCAGCTCGATGATGCCCAACGAGCAGTTCTACCTGCTCGGCAGGCTGCCGCGCGAGAAGAAGCCGGCCTAGCCGGACTGGCGCGGGCGCGGAGCGCCTTCAGGCCAGGATGATGTCGTATTGCTGGACGTTGTAGCCGGACTCGACGTAGAGCGAGACGGTCTTGCCGATCTCGTCCCCCAGTCCGGCGAGCGGTTGCGCCTCTTCTTCGAGGAACAGGTCGATGACTGCCTGCGAGGCGAGGATGCGAAACTCGCGCGGATTGAACTGGGTGGCTTCGCGCCTGATCTCGCGCAGGATCTCGTAACAGATGGTGCGTGCGGTCTTGAGTTCGCGCTTGCCGTCGCAGGTCGGGCAGGGTTCGCACAGCAGGTGGGCGAGCGACTCGCGGGTGCGCTTGCGGGTCATCTCGACCAGCCCCAGCGAGGTGAAGCCGGCGACGTTCGAACGCGTGCGGTCGCGGGCGAGCGCCCGGCGCAGTTCGGCGAGCACGCTCTCGCGGTGCTCGTCGGTGACCATGTCGATGAAGTCGATGACGATGATCCCGCCCAGGTTGCGCAGCCGCAGCTGGCGCGCGATCGCATGTGCCGCCTCGAGGTTGGTCTTGAACACGGTGTCGTCGAAGTTGCGCTCGCCGACGAAGCCGCCGGTATTGACGTCCACCGTGGTCAGCGCCTCGGTCTGGTCGATGACCAGGTAGCCGCCGGACTTGAGATCGACCCGCCTCGAGAGCGCGCGCTCGATCTCGTCTTCGACCCCGTGAACATCAAAGAGCGGCAATTCGCCGCGGTAGCCCCGCAGCAGCGCGACTGCATCCGGTGAATAGGTGGCGGCAAACAAGCGCAGGCGCGAGAGCTCCGCATCGGAATCGACTACGACCGCACCGGTGGCCTCGGCGCAGAGATCGCGCACCACGCGCTCGCTCAGGCTCAAGCCCTGGTAGAGCAGCGCCGGAATACCGCTGCGGCGGCTGCCGGCAACGATTTCCAGCCAGCACTTGCGCAGGTAAATGAGATCGGATTCGAGTTCGGCGCTGCCCGCAGCTTCTGCCAGGGTGCGGATGATGAACCCGCCCTTCTCGTCAGGGGGCATCACTTCGGCGAGCCGGGCACGCAGCGCGGCGCGTTCTTCCTCGTCCTCGATGCGCTGTGAAACGCCGATATGCGGGTCCTGCGGCAGGTAGACCAGCAACCGGCCGGCAATGCTGATCTGGGTGGTAAGCCGAGCGCCCTTGGTTCCAAGCGGATCCTTGAGCACCTGCACCAGGATCGGCTGGCCCTCGAAGATGGTCTTTTCGATCGGCATCGTCTGGGAGGGCTCGTGGGCACGCGATTGCCACAGGTCGCCGACATGCAGGAATGCGGCCCGTTCGAGCCCGATGTCGATGAACGCCGACTGCATCCCGGGGAGCACCCGCGCCACCTTGCCGAGGTAGATGTTGCTGACGATCCCGCGCGCCGCCGCGCGTTCGATGTGCAGTTCCTGCACCACGCCCTGGCTCACGATCGCGACCCGCGTCTCGTGTGCCGTATGGTTGATGAGGATCTCTTCGCTCTCCATGCCTAGCGCCCGGTGCCGGTGTCCCGCAGCAGGCGTGCGGTCTCATAGAGCGGCAGGCCCATGATACCGGAGTAGCTGCCGTCGATGCGACGGATGAAGCGCGCGGCCTCGCCCTGGACGGCGTAGGCGCCGGCCTTGTCCATCGGTTCGCCGCCGGCTACGTAGCGCGCGATTTCCGTGGCCGTGATGCGGCCGAAGCGCACCCGCGAGCGGCTCAGAAGGTGCCTGATATGCCCGCCGCGGGCCAGCGCCACTGCCGTCAGCACGCTGTGCGTGCGGCCGGCCAGCGCGGTGAGCATCGCGCTCGCCTCGGCCGCTGACGCAGGTTTGCCGAGCATGCGCGAGCCCAGCACCACCGTGGTGTCGGCGGCGAGTATCGGTGCATTCGGCAAGGCGCTCGCCGCCAGCCGTGCCGCGGCGGCCTGCGCCTTGGCCAGCGTGACGCGCACCACGTAGGCCGCTGGCGCTTCACCTGGTCGGGTATGTTCGAGTGCCTCGGCGGCATGTTCGTCGGGTTCGAGCAGCAGTTCAAAACGGACCCCGATCTGGCGCAACAGCTCGGCGCGCCGGGGGCTCTTCGAAGCGAGGTAGACGAAGTCGGTAGGCATCTTGTCGGGGCGCAGTCTCAGGCGCGATGGTAGGGGTGGCCGCTGATGATCGACCAGGCCCGAAAGAGTTGCTCGGCCAGCAGTACCCGCACCATCGCATGGGCCAGCGTCAGGCTCGACAGGCGGATGGTCTCGTGGGCTGCGGCCTTGAGCGCCGGGTCGATGCCGTCGGGGCCGCCGATCAGGATCGCCACGGGGCGAGACTGGTCGCGCCAGCGCGCGAGCGCTCGGGACAGGCTCATGGTGCTCAGGTCGGTGCCGCGTTCGTCGAGCACGACGATGTGGGCGCCCTCGGGCAGCGCAGCACGGATGCGCTCGGCTTCGCGCGTCAGCCAGCGCCCGGTGTCGGCGCTGCGGCTGCGCGGCTCGGCGCGCACCTCGCGCCATTCCGGCCTCATCTCGGGGGGGAAACGCTGGGTGTAGTCCGCCACGGCAGCGTCGACCCAGTCCGGCATCC
>JAGXFG010000048.1 GCA_024637395.1 Burkholderiaceae bacterium
CGTCAGCTGTTTTGGCGGGTAGCCTTTGCGGCGAATCTGCACCTGGAACTGGTGCGGTCCGCGCTTGATGATGCTTGCCATCGTCCTGCTCCTTGTAGAAGCAAGGTGTAGCCAAGCGTTTTGCGGAGCCATTGCAGCAAAATTGCAGCAAAAACCCCATTTCGGATGTGCAAAGGGCCTGCGTTTTCACGCAAGCCCTTGATTTCATTGGCGCGCCCGACACGATTCGAACGTGCGACCCCTGCCTTCGGAGGGCAGTACTCTATCCAGCTGAGCTACGGGCGCGTGGCGAACCGGCACCTGAACGGGGCCGGCACGGAGGGGGCGAAGCATACCTTTTTTTGCCCCCACCGTCCATGAGCGCACTCTGGAAAGCCAGTGATAATCGTTATACTTCAAGCTCTTGAGTGACCGCCGCGAGTACTCGCGCGGCGTGTCTCGGTCCATTGCCGGCATTCCCAGGAAGCGACATGAGCGACGCCCATTCCGAATCATTCATCAAGACACCCAAGCAACTGCTGATCGTAGTTGCATTGGCGCTGCTGGTGCCGATCGCGGTGATCGCCCTGATCGTCAGCTACGTAACCACCGGCGCCGAAGGCGACAAGTCGGCGATGACCGAGGAAGCGATCGAACAGCGGATTCGCCCGGTGGCCGGTTTCGAGTTGGCCTCGGCCGATGCCCCGGCCGCGGACGCGCAAGCCGGAGCGGCGGCACCGGGCAAGGCGCTCTACGACACGGTCTGTGCGGGGTGCCACGCGGCCGGCGTCGCCGGCGCGCCGAAGTTCGGCGACGAGGCGGCGTGGGCGCCACGGATTGCCACCGGCATGAACACCATGGTGGCCACGGCGATCAAGGGCAAGGGCGCGATGCCCGCGCGCGGTGGCCGCGCCGATGCCAGCGACGCCGACATCAAGGCAACGGTCGAATACATGGTCGGGGCGGCGCGCTAAGCGCGAGTCAGTTGCTCGTAGGGCCCCGGGGGGCAGTCGGCGGCAGCAGGGTGACGAAGGCCGCGGTGCACAGCGATACCGCCGCCATCGCCAGCAGCAGGGCATCGAAGCCCGCCGCCTTGACTACCGGGCCGAGCAGCCAGACCGCGAGCGAACTGACGCCGAACGAGATGGCCAGGCGCACCCCCGCAACCCTCGAACGAATCCGGTCGTCAACGTAGCGCACCGAGATGCCCTCGACAAAGGGGATCGAGCCGAACACCGCGACCATGTAGGCGATCGCAGCGGCGTAATAGGCCCAGCCCTGGACGTAAGCGGCCAGCGTGAGCAGTGGCGCCTGGCACAGAACGATGCAGAGGTACAGAATCTTGACCGGGAAGCGGTCGATCAGGCGACCGACCACGATCTGCGAGAACGCCGCCACCACGTAGACCGCGGCGAGCAACGCACCCAGCAACGCCGGCTCCTCGACCACGCCGTGCATGCGCGCGCGCAGCAGCTCGGCGTTGCCGTTGGTGGTGAGATTGAAGAGCAGGGAGCCGGTTATCGCGGCCAGGGTCATAACCACGAAGACCCGCATCATAGCCGCGCGCGGCAGCTCATTGGTCCCGACCGGGCGGCGGCCGGGGGCCTCGATCTCGGCCGGCGCGACCCGCGCGAAGTACCAGCCGAGCGCGATCGAGACTACGCCCGGCGCGACGAAAGCCATCCGCCAACCGCCCAGCTGCACGAAGAACCCGGTGATGAGCGCGGCGGCCGCCAGCCCGAGGTTGCCTGCGAGACCGTTGACGCCGATGGTGATTCCGGGCCGCTCGGTAGCGGCCAGCAGCATCGGAATTCCGACCGGGTGATAGATCGCCGAGAACGCGCCCACCAGGCTCAGCGCCGCGGCCATTTGCCAGGCGTTCTGGGTGAGCGCCGCGAGCAGCGAGGCGCAGCCGATGCCGACAAAGAACACGACCATCATCGCGCGCCGCCCCCACAGGTCGCCGAGCCGGCCGGCGGGCAACGAACCGATGCCAAAGAGCAGGAACGCGCCCACGCTGTAGGGCATCAGGTCTTCCCAGCGCGCGAAGCCGAAATCGGCCGCGATCGCCGAGACCGCGGTCGCGAAGATCAAGAGGAACATGTGATCGAACGCGTGCCCGAGATTGAGCAACAGCCGGGTCGGGCGATTCAGTGGCGTCGACGACATCACTTGTTCCCCCGCAACGCCCAGGCCCGCAACTTGCCCACGACTCCGCTCGGAAAGTAATACACCGACAAGACGAACAGGATGCCCAGCCACAGCAGCCAGCGCTCGGGCGCCACCAGCGCCGAGAGTACCGGCACACCAGCCACCGCCTGCGCCCCGAGCGCGAGCAGGTCCTGCAGGTAGTTCTGGGCGACGACGAAGAGCACGGCGCCGATCACCGCCCCGTACATCGTCCCCATGCCGCCGATGACGACGATCAACAGGATGTCGAGCATGACCTCAAAGGAGAGCGCCGTGTCGGGGCCGACATAGCGCAGCGACAGCGCGAGCAACGAGCCGGCGAGCGTCGCGAACAGTGCGCCCAGCACGCTGGCTACCGTGCGATAGACCACGGTGCGATAGCCGATCGCCTCGGCGCGGAAATCGTTTTCCCGGATCGCCTGCAAGACTCGGCCAAAGGGCGAGTTGACAATGCGCAACAGCAACAGGAACAACACCGTGACGCTGGCGAAGATCAGCCAGTAGGTCAGCAGCTTGCCGTCCAGCAGCACCCCGAAGATCTCATTCTCGAAGGGTTCGAAGGACGGGCTCAACCACTCGGGGTTGCGGAAACTCAGGCCATCCTCGCCACCGGTGAAGGCGTGCAACTGCGACACCAGCGTCTGGAATGCTGCCGCGACCGCCAACGTGATCATGGCGAAGAAGATCGCCTTGACCCGCAGGCTGAAGAGCCCGATTACGAAGGAGAGCACCAGCGAGATCGCCAACGCCGCCAGGACTCCAACGCCGACGGCCGCCCAGCCCCCACCCATCCGATCGCTGGCGATGGCCACGCCGTAGGCGCCAATGCCGAAGAACATGGTGTGGGCGAAGCTGACGATGCCGGTGTAACCGAGCAGCAGGTCGTAGCTCGCCACCAGCAGCACAAACACCAGCACCTTGGAAGCTACCGCCAAGGCCTTCGCGCCGGGAAACAGGAACGGGGCGAAGGCGAGCGCGAAGACGATCAGGATCAACGCCAGCGCGAGAGCGCGGCTGCGCGGCAGATCGTGCGAGAGCAGCGCTTTCATCGGCTGGTCACCGGATAGAGCCCGCGCGGGCGCCACAACAGGATCGCCACCATCAGCGCGATGTTGGAAAAGAGCGCGACCTTGGGCTCGAGGAAGCCACTGTAGTTGGCCAGCAGGCCGACCATCAGCGCCCCGACAAAGCAGCCCAGGGTCGAGCCCAGGCCACCGATGATGATCACGATGAACAGCAGAATGTTGGTCTGGCCGCCGATCTGCGGCACCACCATCTGCTGATACATCCCCCACAGCACCCCGCCCAGTCCGGCGAGCGCCGAACCGGTGACGAAGACGCCGACGAACAGGCGCCGGATGCGATAGCCCAGCGCCTCGACCATCTCGCGGTCCTGCACTCCGGCGCGCACCAGCAGTCCGACCTCGGTGCGGCTCAGCGTCCAGGCCAATGCGGCGAAGACCACCAGGCCGATGACGACGGCCAGCACGCGATACTTCTCGATCGCCGCGTCGCCCAGGATGAAGGAGCCGCGCAGCGTCGGCGGCAACGGCAACGGCGTTTGCTCCGGTCCCCAGATCACCTTGATCATTTCCTCGCCGATGATCAGGCCGCCCATCGTGATCAGGATCTGCTTGAGGTGCTGCCCGTAGACCGGCCGAATGATGATGCGCTCGAAGCCCCAGCCCAGCGCCGCCGCAACCACCATCGCCGCGATCATGGCCAGAGCGATGGCGCCGAGGTTGAGCATGACCGAATCGGCACTCGCCCAGTCGGCCATTCCGACCATGACGCTGCTGGCGACGTAGGCGCCAAAACCGATGAAGACGCCGTGACCGAAATTGAGCACGTCCATCAGCCCGAACACCAGCGTCAGCCCCGAGGCGATCACGAAGATGATCATCCCCATCGCCAATCCGGCCACGGTCAGGGTCAACCAGGTCGAGGGCGAACCCACCAGCGGCAGCGCCGCGGCCATCAGCACGACCAGCAGGATCAGCGGAACCGCGTCGAAGCGTGCGCGGGGAATGGCGTTGCTCATCAGTGCGATCCCAGGGACAGTCCGAGCAGGCGGTGTTGCAGGGCTTCGTCGGCGGCGAGCTCGGCCATCGCGCCCGCGTGGATCACGCGGCCGTCGTCCATCACCGCCACCCGGTCGCCGAGCGCGGTGGCCACGCCCAGGTTCTGCTCGACGAGCAGGATAGTGCTGCGCTGCGCCTTGAGTTCGCGCAGCGCGACGATCAGGTTGTTGACGATCGAGGGCGCCAGCCCCTTGCTCGGCTCGTCGATCAGCAGCAGCGCGCGCGGCTCGATCATGGCCCGCGCCACCGCCAGCATCTGCTTCTGGCCGCCCGAGAGCTTGCCCGCCGGGAACAGCCAGAACTGTTTGAGCGCCGGAAAGAGCGAGAAGACCCACTCCAGCCGCTCCTTGTCGATGGCCTCGACGCGCGCGGCAGCGCGCGCGGCGAGCACCATGTTCTCGGCGACCGTCAGGTCGACAAAGATGCCCATGGCTTCAGGAACATAGGCGATGCCGCGCTGGGCGATGTCGGGGGTCGCCTGGCCCTGAATCGGCTCGCCCCGGAAGCAGACCGTGCCCTTTGAGGGCGGCCACAGCCCCATGATCGTGCGCAGCGTCGTGGTCTTGCCGGCGCCGTTGCGTCCCAGCAGCATGGTCACCTGACCTTCGGGAACTTCCAGGTCGACGCCGTGGAGAATGTGGTAATCGCCGACATGGGTGTGCACACCCTGCAGTTGCAGCATGGCACTCACCGCTCGTCTCCTTCCTCGGGGACGATCCCGAGGTAGGCCTGTTGCACCACGGGACTCGCGATTACTGCGGCAGGTTCGCCGTCGGCGACCAGCTTGCCGTTGTTCAGCACGACGATGCGGTCCGAGAGCTCGCGCACGACATCCATCTTGTGCTCGACGAGCAGGATGGTTCGATCGGCGCGCGCCTTCAGGGCCCGAATCAGGTTGAGCACCACGGGCACGTCATCGCCGCTCATGCCGGCGGTGGGCTCGTCGAACATGTAGACCTTGGGGTCGAGCGCCATCAGCATCGCCACCTCGAGCTTGCGCTGGTCGCCATGGGGCAGCGCGGCGGCGGTCGAATCCAGCTTGTCGCCGAGTTGCACCTGTTCGAGGATCGCGACGGCCTCAGCGATCCACTGCTTGCGATCCAGCCACACGCGCAGCAGTTCCAGACCGCCGTGGCAACGCGCCTGGACCGCGAGCCGGACGTTCTCCTGCACGCTCAGGTGCGGGAACAGCTGGGTGAGCTGGAACGCGCGTCCCAGCCCCTTGCGCGCCCGCAGCGGTGCGGGCAGCGCGGTGATCTCCTCGCCGTCGAGCAGCACGGTGCCGGCGCTCGCCGGCAGCTGGCCGCTGATCAGGTTGAAGTAGGTCGTCTTGCCGGCGCCGTTGGGGCCGACGATCGCCGTCAGGGTGCCGGCCTCGAAGCGGCACGACACCCGGTCGACAGCGACATGGCCGCCGAAGCGGATGGTGAGGTCACGCGTTTCAAGCATGGGCGTAGGTGGCGCGCGGGCCGTCGCATCCGGTGAAGCAGAAAGGGCAAGGAGAGTGCGGCACGTCGCCGGGCGACGTGCCGCCGGCGACGTGCTAGCGCTTGTTCTTGATCGGGATATTCATGTCCTCGGGCTTGAGCTCACGCACCAGCTCGGGAACCCCCCACGCGAAGGCCGGATCGTCCTTGATGCGGGTGTGAAACATCGACTGCATCGCCTGATGATCTTCCTTGCGGAAAGTCATCTTGCCCTTGGGCGTCATGAAGCTCATCCCTTCCATGGCCGCGATGAGCTTCTTGGTATTGGTGTCGCCATTGGTCTTCTTGAGCGCGTCGACCACGGCGATCGCCGCCGCCATGCCGCCGGCCGTGAAGAAGTCGGGCGGGGTCTTGTACTGTTTGTAGTGGTTGGCGACCAGCCATTCGTTGACCGGATTCTTCGGGATCCCGAAGTAGTAATAGGTGGCGCCTTCCATGCCCACGTAGGGCTTGTAGGCGACCATCGCCGGCAGGATGTTGCCGCCCGCGGCAATCTCGATGCCGTAGCGCTTGAGGTCCATGTCGGCGACCTTCAGCGGCTGGCCGGCGCCGGCCCAGTAAAAGTAGATGATCTTGCGCCCGGGCAGGTTCTTGAGGCTGTCGATGATGCGCTGGCCGCCAGCGGTGAAGTCCGAGGTGTTGATCGGCAGGTACTCTTCGTGGACGATCTTGGCGTGCTTGAGAGCGGCCTTGAACGCGGCGATGCCGTCGCGGCCAAAGGCATAGTCCTGGGCCAGCGTGGCGATTGATACCCCGTCCTTGTCGAGCGCGACGGCGTTGGCGATCGCGTCCTGGCTCGAGTTGCGACCGGTGCGAAAGATGTACTTGTTCCACTTGTCACCGGTGATCGAATCGGCCACCGCCGGCTCGACCAGGAGAATCTTCTTGTACTCCTCGGCCACCGGCAGCATGGCGAGCGCCACGCCCGAGCTGGTCGGTCCGACCGCGAGGTCGGCCTTGTCATCGGAGAACGCCGCGGCGAGCAGGCTCTTGCCCACATCCGGCTTTCCCTGGTCGTCCTTCTCGATGATGACGAGCTTCTTGCCGGCAACCATCATGGTGCCGCCCGTGGCGTAGTCCAGACCCATCTCGAATCCGATCTTGGTCTGCTTGCCGTAGGCCTCCAGCGGGCCAGTCAGACTGTGGATGTGGGCGATGCGGATCTCGCCGGCCGCCTGGGCCGCCAGCGGC
Source organism: Burkholderiaceae bacterium (assembly GCA_024637395.1). Classification (GTDB taxonomy): domain Bacteria; phylum Pseudomonadota; class Gammaproteobacteria; order Burkholderiales; family Burkholderiaceae_E; genus JAGXFR01. Next base: position 6,929 of record JAGXFG010000048.1, read on the forward strand.
AGCGCCGCGGCAAATACGGCTGCGCTCAGGGACAACAACATGGTGCGCCTCATTCTGACTTCTCCTCAAGGGTAAGACGATGGTCCCGACCGGGCGTGGGCAATGTCTTGCGCGGGACCTGAGTGGCGTGCGCGCCTATCGTACCGAAAGCGACGCGCGTTTCCTAGATTTGTCGTCAAGTTGCCGGCGGATCGAGTAATAATCGCTGATGGACTACGAGGTGCTGATTCGCAATGCCACGCTGGTGGACGGAACCGGTGCGTCACGACGCACGGGCGGCGTGGCCATATCGGGTGGCCGCATCGAACTGGTTGGCGAGCTGAACGGCGCCCGTGGCCGGATCGAGATCGACGCCACCGGCAAGGTGCTCGCTCCCGGCTTCATCGACGTCCACACCCACGACGACCGGCTGCTGCTCTCCGACCCGGCGATGCTGCCCAAGCTGCTCCAGGGCGTGACCACGGTGGTGACCGGCAACTGCGGGATCAGCCTGACGCCTTCGCCGCCGCGCATCCCTCCGCCGCTCGACCTGCTCGACGGCAGCGGCCAGTGGTATCGCTTCGACACCTTTGGCGCCTATGCCGCGGCCCTGGCGGATGCCCGGCCGGCCACCAACTGCGTCGCGCTCATAGGACACAGCACGCTGCGAGTGCGCGCGCTCGAGCGCCTCGACCGGGAAGCCACGCCCGCACAGGTCGCGGCGATGCGCGCCGAACTCGATGCGGCACTCGGCGCCGGCGCGACCGGCATGTCGGCGGGACCCGCCTATGCCCCGGCAGCGGCGGCGAGCACTGCCGAGCTGATCGAGGTGGCGCGGCCGCTGGCCGCGCACCGCGGCATCTTCACCATCCACATGCGCGACGAGAACGAAGGGGTGCTCGAATCGATCGAGGAGACGCTGGCGATTGGCCGCGCGCTGGGCGTGCCGGTGGTGATCTCGCACCACAAGGTGGCGGGCCAGAAGATGCACGGACGATCGGTCGAGACGATCGCGCGCATCGCGACCGCAATGCGCACCCAGGCCGTGGCGCTCGACTGCTACCCCTACCACGCTTCGTCCACCATTCTGATCGCCGACGCGGTCCGCTTCGCTTCCAAAGTGCTGGTGACCTGGAGCCGGCCGCACCCCGAACTGGCCGGACTCGAACTGGGCCTCGCAGCGCAGCGCCTGGGACTCTCGCAAGATCAGGCGATCGATGCGCTCCAGCCCGCCGGGGCAGTCTATTTCGTGATGGACGAAGCCGACGTGCAGCGCATCCTCGCCTTCGGTCCGACCATGATCGGCAGCGATGGATTGCCTCACGATCCGCATCCCCATCCCCGCCTATGGGGCACCTTCCCGCGGGTGCTCGGCCACTACGCGCGCGATCTCGCGCTCTTCTCGCTGGAGACCGCGATCCACAAGATGACCGGTCTGAGCGCGGCACGTTTCGGACTGGCGGGGCGGGGCGTGATCCGTGCCGGCGCGATCGCCGACCTGGTGATCTTCGATCCCGCCACGGTTTGCGATGCGGCCACCTTCGAGCATCCCACCCGACCCGCCGGTGGCATCGACACCGTGATCGTGGCGGGTCAAATTGCCGTGACCGGGGGCGAGCCGACCGGCGCCCGGGTCGGCAAGCTGGTCACCGGCCGGGTGGGGATCGGCGACGCCGCGTGGGCGGCCTAGGGTCGGGACTTCAGAACGCGGGGAGCGCGCGTGCCAGCAGCATCGCGCGGCGGTAGGCCAGCACTCCAAAGACCGCGAGCGCCAGCAGCACCAGCACCGAGTTGCGGTAGCCGACACCCATGCCGAGCAGCGCGGCGTAGGTCGCCGGCGCGGCGGCGTTGGCGAAGAAGACCCAGCGCGCGATCCGGCCGATGCGCGCCCCGTAGCCGACCCGGCCGAACAGCGCTGCCGGCACCATGCCGCGGGCGATCGTCATCAGGCCGTTGCCCATGCCATAGAGCATCGCAAACAGGATTCCGGCGTGCAGCGAGCCGTCGACCAGGGTGAGCGCTGCCATCGCCGCAACCAGCAGGACCACCGCGGTCGCGCCCACCGACTGCGGCTGCACGCGCGCGCCGAGCAGGAATTCGCCCAGCCGACCGGCGACCTGCATCGGTCCGATCACCGCGCCGACCGTGACTGCGGCACCCAGGGTCATCCCGGTGGCCTGCAGCAGCCCCAGCAGGTGCATCGACATGGTCGAACCGATGAACACCGCGATCGCGAATGAAATCGTCAGCCAGGTCAGGAGTGTCCGCGTCTGCGGTTGCACGCCTGGAACGGCCGCTGGCGCGGCCGGGGTGGTGGCGCTCGCCGCGACCGCCGGGGAAACCGGCGCGCCCGCCGGCGTGGACGGCGCCGCGGCCTCGCCGCCACCGGCCGGTATCGCCAGCCAGTGCAGCGGCAGGCAAACGAAGAGATGCAGCAGCGCGAATACGCCGAACGCGCCGCGCCAGCCGATTGCGTTCATCAACTGCATCGTCAGCGGCCAGAAGACCGTGCTGGCAAAACCGCCCGCCAGCGTCACCATGGTCAGGGCGCGCCGGTAGTTGGCCCCGGTGTGGCGATTGAGCGTTGCGAACGCCGGATCGTACAGACCCATCGCCATCGAGACTCCGCCGATTGCCCAGCCAAGCATATAGATCCAGACGTTGGGCGCGAGCGCCAGCGTCGCGCAGGCCAGGGCGCCGAGAATCGAGCCGGCGCACATCACCATGCGACCGCCAGTGGCGTCGATCAGGCGCCCCACGGTAGGCGCCATCGCGCCGAGTACAAGGAGAGTCAGAGAGACGATGCCGAACAACCCGGAGCGCGACAGCCCGAGTTCGGCTCCGATGCTCGGGCCGAGCACCGCGATCGAGTAGTAGAGCGACCCCCAGGCGATGATCTGGGTGATCGCGAACGCCATCACGAGTCGCCGCGTCACGCGATCGGTTCCGCCCGGAAACTTGAAGGCCCGCCATGTCATGACCGCGACAGTGCGTCAGCCGTAAGGGTTCACGCAAGCGCCTCGGCGGTATGCGGGAAGGGCACGAGCGCGTCAGCCAGCGTACTTGGTGGCCAAATGCATAACGCAGTCACCCCGTTCTACCAGCCCATAGTGACGCTTGCAGATGACCATGCCGTCACGCTCAAAGTGGCAGTCTTCAGGGACTCGACCCGGATTGTCAACGAAGTGTACCTGGCCGCAAACTTGTCCCCGGCGCACCTCCTCACCGAGCTCGGCGGCGGGCTCGAACAGCCCTCTCTCGGGGGCATAAACATAGTAGTCGCGGCCGCTGATTTCCATGAGACGGGTGGGGCCCGCAAAATCACCTACGGCCTGCGTGGCGGGGATGTTGCCGGCATGCGCCAGAAGGTTACGCAAGCCACGCTCGACCATGCGCACCCCCGAGGTGCTCACCGATCCGCCGCCGCCGAATTCACCGCCCAGCGCGACCAGGCCGCGATTGATCGCGGCCACCGACGACAGCCTTGCGTCGGGGCTGTAGGCCCAGACCAGGCCGATAGGCGCGCCAAACGCCTGCAATGCCGTTAGTGCCCTGCGGTTGAGGTCGGGTTGATCCCCGAGGCGCATTGAAGCAAACGGCAGGTACTGCAGCGACGAACCTCCTGAATGCAAATCATGGTGGAAGTCGGCCATCGGATAGAGCACGGTGTCGATGTAATGGGCGATGGCATACGTCGGCGTCCCATCAGGGTCACCGGGGAAAGCGCGGTTCAGGTTGACCTGGTCGATCGGCGAGACGCGCACCCCGGCCATCGCGGCCGGCAGATTGGCCGCGGGCAGGATGATCACGCGGCCGGCTATCTGGTCCGCAACCAGGTCGCGGGCCAGTTTGGACAACGCAATCTGACCCTCGTATTCGTCACCGTGATTGCCCGACATCAGGAACGTGGTGGGTCCCTTGCCGTTGCGGATCACGGTGATCGGGATCGCAATGTTCCCGTAGGCCGAGCGCGTTACCGAATGAGGCAACTGCAGCCATCCGTGCTGCTTGCCGTCGCGCTCGTAGTCGACGCGGGTCCAGATCTTTGACGCGTTCATCATTGCCGCCCTCTCCCTGACTGAAAATGGCCTCGCGGTCAGCTGGCCGCGGCTTGTTTGCGGAACCAGCCCGTCAATGCCGCGATGTCGTGCTCGCTGGTATCCCAGCGGCACACGAAGCGCGCGCGTCCGGGAGCGCGCCGCTGAAACAGGAACCCCGCACTCTCCAGGCCCGCGAGATTGGCGGGCGCGGTATCGACGAACAGTTCGTTGGCCTGGACCGGCGCGGCCATGGTGACGCCAGGCAAGGACTCGAGCTGCGCCGCGATTTCGCTGGCGGCGTCGTTAGCCTGCCGGGCCAACCGCAACCACAAGTCGTCGGCCACATAAGCCATGATCTGGGCCGAAGCAAACCGCATTTTGGACCACACCAGGCCGGCGCGGCGGAGGTGAAAACCGAGATCCTCGGCAACCCCCGGTGTAAACACCACGATCGCGTCGGTCAGCAGGCCGCCATTCTTGGTCACGCCGAAGGACAGCACATCGACCCCGGAGCGCCAGGTGGCCTGCGCCGGAGTGCACCCCAGACGCACCATCGCATTGGCCAGACGGGCGCCGTCCATGTGCACCTTGAGTCCGTGCGCGTGAGCGACCTGACTGATCGCCGCGATCTCGTCGATCCCGTAGACGGCGCCCAGGTCGGTAGCCTGCACCAGGTTCACCGCCGCTGGCTGGCTCTTGTGCGCCAGCCCCTTGCCGGCGACTGCGATCGCGCCCTCCAGCGCTTCAGGACTGACCTTGCCGTGGATCCCGGCGATCGGAACCAGCTTGGTTCCACTGCCAAAGAATCCGGTGGCGTTGCATTCCGAGGTCTGGATGTGGGCTTCCGGACTGCAGTAGACGGCCCCGAACGGGGTGGCAGATGCCGCCAGCGCCAACGCGTTGGCGGCAGTGCCGGTGGGCACTGGAAAGACCCGCACCGGAGTTTCGAAAAGTTCGGCGAAGCGCTTCTGCAAGCTTGCGGTCAGGGCGTCGCCGCCATAGCCAAGAGCGGTGTCGTTGTTGGCCCTCACCAGCGCGTCAATCAACTCCGGAGCGGCGCGCCCGCAATTGTCGCTGCGGAAATCAACTAGGGGATGGCTCATCGGGCTGGTCCGTCCTGATAAGGGGTGCCGAGATGAAAGAGGCAGTCGCCGCGCTCGGTACGGCACGGCATGCGTTTGCTCAACACGGTGCCGCCGCGCTGGAAAAGTGCCGGGCTGGGCTCACGCCACGGCGTATCGTGGAAATGAATGAGGCCAGCCGGCTGGCCGGCGACAACTTCATCGCCGAGTTCGACCGACGGCTCAAAGAGGCCGGAGTCCGGTGCGTAGACAAAGTATTCCGGGCCCCGCACCTCCAGCAGGCGGGTCGCTGGCGCTGGCGGAGGAGCAGCCGTGGCGGCGAGCACGCCAATTCGCGCGAGCACCCGCCTGGTACCGCCTTGGGCGATGCGCAAGGCCGCTGGCGTCAGAGTGCCGCCGCCGCCCAACTCGGAACCGAGATGCATTACGCTCTGGCGCGCCGCGGCCGCCGGCAGCGCCAGGTCGTCGCCCGGCGGCGCGTCCGTAATGTACGAAATGGGCGCGCCAAAGGCCTGCAGCAACTCGAGTGCCAGCGCCATTTTGGCTGGATCGGGGTGACGCCGGCTGAGGGCACTGGGCAGATACATCAGCGAACTGCCTCCGGAGTGGAGATCGAGCACATAGTCGCACTGGGGGAGCAATTCATGCTCGATGTACCAGGCGATCTGGGCCGTAGCGCTGCCGTCGGGATTCCCGGGGAATGAACGATTCAGGTTGCCGTCGTCAATGGGCGAGGTGCGCAGGCCCGCCATGGCAGCCGGGAAATTTGCCGATGGCAGGAAGATGATGCGGCCGCGCACATCCTTTACTTCCAGCGCCCGCAGCAGGGTTGCATGGGCGATTTGACCTTCGTATTCGTCGCCATGGTTGCCGGCCATCAGCAACACGCTCGGGCCAGCGCCGTTGCTGATGCAGGCAACCGGAATCGGTATCCAGCCATAGGCCGAACGGTGCACCGAATGTGGCAAGCGCAGAAAACCGACTTGTTTGCCGTCACGTTTGAAATCGACTTCGGAACGGATACGGCTCTTGGACATGGTCATGGTGGATCCAGATGCAGCTGTTTGTCTTAGGTACTGGTTGCGCCCTCGCGGAGCCGCTATCCTGACCGGCGCTACGGTTCGGGGGTCAGCAACAGGCATGCTGCCGAGTGCCCGGGCCTGATCTCGCGCAGGACCGGGGCCTCGACGCGGCAGCGCTCCTCCGCGCGCGGGCACCGGGTGTGAAAATGGCACCCCGAGGGAGGATTACTCGGGCTCGGGATCTCGCCCTTAAGGGGAGTGAGCGCCTGCTTCGCCGAGGGCCTTGGAATCGGCACCGCGGCCAGCAGCGCCTGGGAATAAGGGTGTTGCGGCGCCTCGTACAGGGCCTGGCGACCTGCTATCTCGACGATGCGACCCAGATACATGACCGCCACCCGGTCGGCAACATGCTTGACCACGCCCAGGTCGTGGGCGATGAACAGGTAGGTCAGGCCGAACTCCTTTTGCAGATCAAGCATCAAGTTGATGATCTGCGCCTGGATCGAGACGTCGAGCGCTGAAACCGGTTCGTCGCAAACAATGAAGCGCGGGTGCAGCGCCAGTGCCCGCGCGATCCCGATGCGCTGGCGCTGCCCACCGGAAAATTCGTGCGGGTAGCGGTTGGCGTACTCCTTGCGCAAACCTACGACGTCGAGCAGTTCGGTGACCCGCTTGCGCTGCGCCGCCCGATCGCCGATCTGATGAATTCGCAGGGGCTCACCGACGATCTCGCTCAAGGTCATGCGCGGGTCGAGCGAGCCATAGGGGTCCTGCAGGATGATCTGCATCTGCTGCCGGCGCTGGCGCATCTCTTCTGGGGCGAGGCTCATCAGATCTTCGCCGGCAAATTGGATCGTCCCGGCGCTCGGCTCGATCAAGCGCAGAATCAGCCGGCCGGTAGTGGTCTTGCCGCAACCGCTCTCGCCAACGAGACCGAAGGTTTCGCCGTCTTCAATATCGAAGTCCAGGCCATCGACGGCCCGCACCGCCCCGACGACACGGGGCAGCAACGCCCCCCGCATGACCGGAAAATGCTTGGTGAGACCCCTGACGCGCAGCAGCGGCTCAGTCGGCATGACGATATCCCTTCACCGCGATGCAGGCCGCGCTATGGCCCGGCTCGACCTCGAAGAGGACTGGCGCCTGCTCGCGGCAGGCGGGACGCACATCGGGACAACGCGGATGAAACCGGCAACCCGAGGGCAGATCCGACAGGCTGGGAACCATTCCCGGAATAGTCTGCAAGCGCTCCTGCTGCTGGTCGAGAGACGGAATGCTTTCGAGCAACAACCGGGTGTAGGGATGCGCCGGGCGCTCAAACACCGCCGCCACGTCACCCTCTTCGACCACCCTGCCGGCATACATCACAACCACCCGATCAACGACTTGCGCCACGACCCCCAGATCATGAGTGATCAGGATCACCGCCATGCCCAGCTCTTGCTGGAGCTCGCGCAGCAGCAGCAGAATCTGCGCCTGGATAGTCACGTCGAGCGCCGTGGTGGGCTCATCGGCGATCAGGATCTGTGGCCGGCATGCCAGTGCGATCGCGATCATTATCCGCTGGCGCATGCCGCCCGAGAGTTCATGCGGATACTGGTTGAGCCGCTGTTCGGGATTGCTGATCCCGACGCGCTTGATCATCTTCAGCGCGCCTTCGCGCGCACTCGCGCGGCTGAGTCCGTCGTGGACGCGCAAGGTCTCGCTAATCTGTTCGCCAACCCGGAATACGGGGTTGAGCGCGGTCATCGGCTCCTGGAAAATCATCGAGATTTCCTTGCCGCGGACCCGGTTCATGGCCGATTCGTCGACGTTGGCGAGATCCTGCCCCCGCAACAGAATCCGGCCTCCGGCAATACGGCCTGGCGGACTCGGGACCAGCTTGAGTATCGATAGCGCGGTCAGCGTCTTCCCGCACCCGGACTCGCCAACAATACCCAGGATCTCACCGGGCGCGAGCGTGAAGCTGACTCCGTCGACCGCAACCTGCTCCCGATTCGGAGGTCCGAAGACGACGCGCAGATCTTCGACGCGCAGCAGGGGTTCAGCCAACTTGCACCCGCAGTCGTGGGTCGAGGACATCGCGCAGGCCGTCGCCGAGCAGGTTGAGTCCGAGACAGGTCAACGCCACCGCCATGCCGGGGAACAGGCACAGGTAAGGCGCTTCACGCAGGTAGTCCTTGCCTTCGGCAATCATGTTGCCCCAGGTCGGCGCGGGCGGCGGCGGCCCAACCCCGAGAAAGCTCAGGATCGCCTCGGCCAGAATGGCGTAGGCAAAGATGAAGGTTAGTTGCACCAGCAACGGCGCCATGCTGTTCGGCAAGACATGGCGCCGGATGATCCAGAAATGGCGGGCGCCGCAAGCGCGGGCCGCCTGAACGTAATCCATCTCGCGCACCACCAGCACGGTGGAACGGACGATGCGCGCGGTGCGCGGCGTATACACGATCGACAACGCAATCACGGCGTTCAACGCGGACGGACCGAGGGCGGCGGCGATGGCAAGGGCGAGCAAGATGGCGGGGAATGCCATCAACGCGTCCATCAACCGCATCAGCGGGCCATCCAGGCCCCTGAAATAGCCGGCGAACACTCCGATCGCGGTGCCGGCGATTCCGGTCATCAGCGCAACGGCGAAACCTATCGCCATCGACATTCGCGCACCATGGACCAGCCGGCTCCAGATATCGCGGCCGTAGTTGTCGGTGCCAAGCGGGAAGGAGAAACTCGGGGTCACGAACCGCAGGCGCACCTGCATTTTTCCTGGCGGCAGGATCTGAATGAGATCGGCAAAGACGGCGGCCAACACCACCAGTGCGAGTATTACCGCGCCAGTCATGAAAAGGTGATTCCGGGCCAGTCGTCGCCACAGCGCCGGCGACCCCGCAACCGCTGTCAGCGGCTCGCCGGGCGGCAGTGCGGCGGCATCAGCGCTGGCCATATTTCACCCGCGGATCGATGACGGCATAGAGCACGTCGACGACGAGATTGAGCAGCACCAACATCGCCGCCGTCACCAGCAACCCGCCCTGGATCAGCGGGTAGTCGCGGCCAAACACCGCATTGGCCAGGAGGCGGCCCATGCCCGGGAGCGAGTAGACCGTTTCGATGACCACCGATCCCGAGAGCAGCAGTCCGAAGCTGATGCCGATCACGGTAATCACGGGAACCATGACGTTCTTCAGCGCGTGCTTGCCGTAGACCGACCACACCGACATCCCTTTCGCCCGGGCGGTGCGGACGTAGTCCTGCTGCAGAACCTCCAGCATCGTGGCGCGGGTGATGCGCGTCAGCAGTCCGACCTGCAGCAGCGCGAGCGAAAACCCCGGCAGTATCAGGCAACGCACCCAACCGACCGGATCGTCAGCGAACAGCACGTAGCCACCCGCCGGCAACCACCCCAGCATGACCCCGAACAGAACGATCAACATCAGGCTGAACCAAAAATTCGGCACCGAAACGCCGATCAGCGCGAAGGTCAGCACGGCCTGATCGACCCAGGTATTGGCACGAACCGCTGCGATGATGCCGCACGGCAGGCCAATTGCCACGGTCAGGAGCAGTGCGAAACCAGCCAATGCCAGGGTCACCGGGGCGCGCTCGGCGATGGCCTGCACAACCGGACGGTTGAGCAGGATCGAGTCGCCGAGGTCACCGCGCGCCAGGTCCAGGTACCAGTGCCCGAGCCGTTCAATGAAGGGCTGGTTCAGCCCCAACTGTTCACGGACGGCGGCGATCTCGAGGTCGGTTGCACTCTGCCCGGCGATCATCACTGCGGGATCGCCGGGTATCAGTTGCATGATTGACGCGGAAATCAGGCTGACCAGCAACAGCACCGGCAGGGCGACCAAAAGTCGCCTGACAATGAACTCGGTCATCTGCCAGCTTACCCGGGCGTCGCGTCAGCGCAGTTCAATCCCATTGCGTAACCCCGCTCGCTCATCCTTCGAGCCACACGTTCCACATCCGCGGGATTCGATAGGGCTTGAATCCTTTGACATTGGAACGCGCCGCCTGCTTGCGGATCAGATCACCGAACTTGAGGAACAGCACCTGGTCATAGACCCGTTCCTGGAACTTGCCGAAAGTAGCCTTGCGGGCCTCGAAGGTGGTGCCGCTCACCAGTTCGGCGAACAGCTTGTCGAGTACCGGGTCGGCCACGAACTGATTCTTCTGCGGCGACACGACATCCTTCATCGCCGTGAACGGTCCGATCGAAGGCCCGGTTCCCTGGCCGGTAAACCACAGGTTCCAGGCATTCGGGTCGCGACGATTCTTCATCGCCGTGCCCCAGTCAAAGACATCAAGCCGCACCTTCAGGCCGATCGCCTTGAGTTGCTCGGCGACGACCTGCGCGGCCTTGTACATGCTCTGGTAGCTGGAATTGGTGATGATCACCAGTTCTTCGCCGTTGTATCCCGCTTCCTTGAGCAGCGCGGCGGCCTTCTTGGGATCCTTGACGTTGTAGAGGGCCTCGCCGTTGGTCACGTAGTAGGGATTGCCCGGGTACTGAAAGCCGGGCTGCAGCGTGTAGGCGCCATCCGTGGCAATCTCCATGATCTCTTCCATGTCGAGCGCAATCTGGATGGCGCGCCGCACCCGGAGGTCATTGGTCGGCGGGCGAGCGTGGTTCACCCATGCGCCATGGAGCCAGAAATTCTTCAGGTCATGGATGACGATGCTCTTGTCATTGGCCAGCCTTTTGGCTGACTCGGCCGGAAGATCGCCGATGATCTGCAACTGCCCAGACTCGAGACCGGCGACCCGGGCGCCAGCTTCCTTGACGATCTTGAAGTCGACCGTGTCGAACCACATCTTCTTCTGGCCGCCAAAGCCATCGGTGCCCTTGTAGCGGGTGTCGGGCTGGTAGCCTTCAAAGCGCTTGAGCCGGATGTGGCTGTCCGGCACCCATTCGACGAATTGCATCGGACCGGTTCCGATCAGGTCGAGCTTGCCGCCTTCCTTGGACGCCTGTTCGGCGGGAATGATGGCGATCGGCACGACGAACGCCGACAGCTCCTCCAGGAATACCGGTTGCGGCTTATCCACCTTGATCACGAACGTCGCCGGATCCGGCGCACTCATGGCAACCACCGGAGCCAGGGTTACCTTGGCCAGTCCCACCCGCTGGTAGCGCTCGAACGACGCCTTGACGTCGGCAGAAGTGAGCTCCTTGCCATTATGAAACTTCAGCCCGGTGCGAATCTTGAAGGTGTAGGTCAGCTGATCCGGGCTGATCTGCCAGCTCTGCGCCAGCTCCGGGATCACCTTGTTGTTCTCGTCGCGCGTGATTAGCTGTTCGAAAATGTGCATCGCCACATTGCGGGTGGCCACCGAAGTGGAGAAATGCGGATCAAGGGTCGGGGGCGTGGCCTCCTGACCAAAGACCAGGATCTCGCTCATCTTTTGCGCCAGCGCGCCCTGCGCCGACAGGGCCGCGCAAACACTCACCAGGAGCAACGCGCCCCACTTCCGGATATTCAATGTAGTCATCTGTCTACTCTCCCTCATGTGCGCGGCAGGACTAGCCCGTGATCGGTAGCATGCTAGCACGCCGTTTCCACTCAACATATCGGTGCTTTCCCCCTTGGAGCTTGGCCTCTCCCGGTGCGTGCGCGCCACTGCCGAACCTGCCGGGCCAGCAGGCTCGGCACTGGCACGAACCACTCAGGTGGCCGCCCCCCAGCTGTGATAACTGGCGAACCGCGGTGACGAGACATAGCCCGATTCCAGCCGCTCGATCCGGAATCCGGCGCGCTGGATCAGCGCGGCAATCGGCCGGTTGAGATGACAGCCACCGGCGATTCTGCACCAGAGCGGATCGATCCGATTCTGCCAGCGCCGCACGCCCTCGTCGGGCGCGTCGCCATGCTCGCAAAACACCAGTTCGCCGCCGGGGCGCAGCACGCGGCGGATTTCGGCGAGCGCGGCAGTGACGTCGGGGATGGTGCACAACGAAAAGGTGACGACCACGGTGTCGGCCACCGCGTGGGCAAGCGGAATATCCTCGGCGCTGCTGGGCAGGTATTCAACCGGAAATGGCGCGCCGGCCACCCGCGAGCGCGCCAGCCCCCAGCTTGCTCGCGAAGGTTCGAGCGCCCAGAGATGATCGACCCGGTGGTCCTGGTAGTAGGGGATGTTGTGGCCCGTGCCGAAGCCGACCTCGAGCACCCGGCCATGGGCCGCCGGCACGACCTTCTCGCGCTGCCGGCGCATCGATCCGGATCCGCAGACGCAGTTGACGAGATGCGGCAGCACGTGCCGTTCGTACAGGCTCATGGCAGGCGTGCGTTCAGGCCGGCGGCTTGCGGGTCACGACCGGTAGCATCGGCTCTTCGTTGACGACCAGCTGGAAGACATCCGGACGGCTGTAGTGGCCGGAAACGTCGAAATCGAACTTGCCGCGGCCGATGTCGCCGGGGTCGAGTTCGGCGCTCAGGATGGTTTCGCCGGTGAAGTCGGGACCGGCGAGCACATTGCCCAGCGGATCGATGATCGCGCTGCCGCCGCGCATCAGCACCGCATCGGCTGAATCACCCAGCGTGACCCGCTCCGGTCCGACGAAGTCGCCGCGATGCAGGTACTGGCAGGCGGTGAGCACGAAGCAGCGGCCCTCGAGCGCGATGTGCCTCATGCTCGGCAGCCAGGTGTCGCGGTCGTCCGCGGTCGGCGCGCAATAGAACTGCACGCCCTTGGCGTACATCGCCATGCGCAGCATCGGCATGTAGTTTTCCCAGCAGATCACCGAACCGATCCGGCCAAAGGGCGCATCCACCACGGTCAGGGTCGAGCCGTCGCCGAAGCCCCAGATCACGCGCTCCATCACCGTGGGCATCAGCTTGCGGTGCTTGCCCAGCAGGCTGCCGTCAGGGCCGAAGAACAGCACGGTGCAATAGCAGGTGCCGCCCTCGCGCTCGATCACCCCGATCACGACGAAGGCGCGGGCCGCGGCCGCGGCCTCGCCGAGTTGTTGGGTCTCGGGCCCGGGAACCGTGATCGCGGCTGCGAGATAGGCGCGGAATTCCTCCCGCCCCAGCGGATCGCGCGCGCCCACCACCAGGCCGTAGTTCATGCCTTTCGGATAACCGGGGATAAACGCCTCGGGAAAAACCACCAGCTCGGCGCCGGTGGCCGCCGCCTCGGCGGTCAGACGAACCGCCTTGCTCACGCACGCTGCGGTGTCGAACGGAATCGCGCCAGCCTGTACGACGGCGACCTTGATCGTGGGAGAGGTGGTGGCCATGTCGGGCTCCGTTGTACATTAGTTGACTCGATGCACGCCGTTTCCGGCCATTTGGACCGGGACGTCTGGCTCTCGTCGAGATTCGCTGAAACCAAGGGGAGAAAATAGCATGTCCAATGTCGGTTACCACGAGCCCATAGAGGAGATTTCTAATGAAACACGCGATATGCATCGGGCGATAGTTTCCCTGATGGAAGAGCTGGAAGCCGTTGATTGGTATAACCAGCGCTCTGATGCATGCAAGGATCCGGAATTGAAGGCCATTCTCGAGCACAATCGCGACGAGGAGAAAGAGCACGCCGCCATGGTGTTGGAGTGGATTCGGCGCAAGGACCCAACATTTTCCGGAGAACTGAAAGATTACCTGTTCACCGAGAAACAGCTTGCCCACAAATAGCAGTCGCTGGCTCGAGTTGGGGGATGGACGTTAGCCCTCGACGCAATCCATGACAAACGCGGACTGGTTTCTGCTGGTGGGTGGCCTGTTGCTCGCGCGGGGCTTGACTTCGTCGATGCTCAAGCGCCTTCCGGTCACACCCGCCATTGTCTATCTGGCGTTGGGAGTGCTGGTCGGGCCGACGGTGCTCGAACTGTTCCACTTCAATCCGCTCAAGGAATCAGCGCTGCTCGAGGTGCTGACCGAAGTGGCGGTGTTGATTTCGCTGTTTTCCGCCGGTGTCAAGATGCCCGTGCCGGTCGGTTTCCCCCGCTGGCGTACACCGATATTGTTGGCCACGGCTTCCATGGCGGTCAGCGTCGGGGCGGTCGCCGCCTTCGCCTACTACGCACTCGGTTTGTCGCCTGGTGCCGGGGTCTTGCTGGGTGCGATCCTGGCGCCCACCGATCCGGTGCTTGCGACCGATGTCCAGATCCGCCATCCCGGTGATCGCGACCAACTCCGCTTCACCTTGACCTGCGAAGCGGGCATGAACGACGGCAGCGCCTTTCCGTTTGTGATGCTGGGACTGGGATTGCTCGGGCTGCACGAGATCGGTGACTTCGGTCTGCGCTGGGCGCTGGTGGAGGTGCTGTGGGCCACGGTGGCGGGAATCGCCATCGGGGTCATTTCCGGCGCTGCGCTGGCCCGTCTGGCATGGAAACTGCGCGGCGATCCGCCCGAGCACAAGCTCATGGACGACTTCCTCGGGCTCGGCCTGATCGGCGTCGTATACGGTTTGAGCGTGCTGCTCAATGCGTGGGGATTCCTGGCGGTATTTTTTGCTGCCGTTGCGCTGCGCCAGACTGAACATAAACTGGCCGGCGCCCGACGGGATTCCCCCGATCGGCCCCAAACCGATGGAATCAAACCGGAAGCGGCAAGCGCCAGCCTGGACAGTCATCCCGCGCCGAGCGTCAGTCAAGGATCGCTGGTATTCAAGGAACATCTGGAGCGGCTCTCGGAAATGGTGCTCATTCTGCTGCTCGGTGGCACGCTGTTTCTCGATTCCTGGAGCTGGCGTGCGGTGGGGCTTGCGCTGTTTCTCTTTACGGTGGCACGCCCGGTCAGCGTCCTCGCCGGCCTGTTGGCGACCCGCACTTCGTGGCCGATACGCGGCATGGTGGGCTGGTTCGGGGTACGCGGCATCGGTTCCCTGTACTACCTGATGTATGCCATACAGCACGGTCTCCCCGAGGATCTGGCCGTGGAGCTGATCCAATTGACGTTCATTGCGGTAGCGCTGTCCATTCTCGTCCACGGAATCAGCGTCAAGCCGCTGATGAGTTGGTTCTGGCGGCGCCGTAGAGGGCAAGCTCCATGACCCGAGAGCGATTGACGATCTCGCGCACGACGGGGCGCTCAACACGGGATCGCTGCGCCCCGGCGCCTGCTCAGATGCCGAGCGCGGTCAGGTTCAATCGGCCCGACACCATCGGCGGGCACCAGTAGTAGCTGCCCGTCACCGGGCGGGTGAAGCGGAACAGGGCGTCGACGACGCCATCCTCGGCGCCGACCATGCGCGCAAGCACGGCCTCGAAGGCGTCGAAGCTCTTCCCAAAGGCGACGAACACCAGGCCTTCGCCACTGGCATCGGCCCAGGGAACCGAACGGCGCAGGACGAAGGCCTGCGGGTCGAAGCTCTCCTGGGTCGTGCGCTTGACGTGGGCCGACTCCGGCGCGTCGTCGATCTCCTGGTTATCGCTGATCCTGCGCCCGAACGTGTGGTCACGCTCGGTCTGACGCATCGCCCCGAAGGCGTCGAGATCGTGGATCCATCGCTGGACTGCGACAAAGCTCGAGCCAGCCATGCCAGCGCCACCGCCGCTGACCAGGGCCGCGGCCACCGCTGCTTCATCGGTCGGGTTCTCGGTGCCATACTCGTACCCGGTAAGGTCGAGCTTCTCGCTGTAAAGGAAGCCGTCGATCGTGCTCTCAAGACGGAATGCCGGGGACAGCGCCGCACGAATTGCGCGGCCGCGGTGCAGCAACACCCCGGGGTCTTCGCCGCGCAGCCAGCACCACAGGGCCGCCGGGGTCGATGGCACCGCCACGGCGGCGCCGCTGTGAACTGGAAAGTCGCGCAACCCCGGGATCTCGACCGCCAGAGCACTGACCAGTGGACTGCCGACCGCCACCACCGCCCCGTCACCTTCGATCAGGCCGCGCAACCCCGCCAGCGCGGGGCGGGGGTCAATGCCGGGCGAGAGCGCGAACGAAAGGTAGCGGGAATGGGTCGGCAGGTCGCCGAGGATGCCGGGTTGTGATCTGTTCATGGTCGTCGCCGGTTGCTCGCTCCAGGGCCGGCGAAAGCCGCCGGAAAATTCCCCGGCCATCCCGATCCTGTCAGCTTCATTCTAGCGACTAGTCGGCGCCGGGTCAGTCATCCGGCGCTGGCGGTTTCTTGCTGGCGAGCAGGTCACGCAGCCCGTCGAGCCGTCCGCGAGCAGCAGCACCAGTGATCGTGGCGGCTGCCGGGGCGCGCGCGGCGAGTTCCATTTCGGCGATGAACCGCGACGGTTCACGGCCGAACTTCTCCTTGCCCCGGCGCCTGGTGTTGCACCAGGTGAGGGTCAGGCTGCGCTGCGCGCGGGTGACCGCGACATACATCAGGCGGCGCTCTTCCTCGATATGGGCGGCAAGCGTCGCCGCTGCTGCCGGACCGGCGGTGAGTTCGTCCTCGACCAGTCCGCCGTGATGCGGCAACAGTCCCTCCTCGCAGCCGGCAACGTAGACATGCGGGAACTCCAGCCCCTTGGCGGCGTGGATGGTGGTCAGGCGCACTGCGTCGCCGTCGCTGCGCTGCTGGTCGATCTGCGACAGCAGGGTGACGGTCTGGGCGAGCTGCAGCAGGTTGTCGCCTTCCTGCTCGGCACGTTGTTCGAGCCAGCCGATGAAGTCGGTGACGTTGGTCCACTTGCCGGCGGCGACCTTGTCGTCGTTGCTGGCGAACAGATGCTCGCGATATTCGATGCCGCTCACCAGGTCGGCCAACACCTGGGCCGCAGGCTCGCGGCTGGCGCGGTAGGCGATGCGATTGATGAACGATCCGAAGGTACGCAAGTCTTCGAGGTGGCGCGCGCCGAGCCGCGCTTCTAGCCCGGTCTCGAAGAGCGCCGCGAACATCGACAGCTGGCGCTCGCCGGCATAAGTGCCGAGGGCCGCGAGGGTCACCGTGCCGACGCCGCGCTTGGGCGTGGTGATCGCGCGGATGAAGGCGGGATCGTCGTCGTCGTTGACCAGCAGGCGCAGGTAGGCCAACAAATCACGGATTTCCGCGCGCTCGAAGAAGCTCTGCCCGCCGGAGATCACGTAGGGCACCTTCTCCTTGCGCAGCATCTGCTCGAAGACCCGCGCCTGATGGTTGCCGCGATAGAGGATCGCAAAATCCGACCAACCCAGCCGGCGTTCGAAACGCAGTGCCTGCAACCGCATCGTGATCGACTCGGCCTCGGCCTGGTCGTCTTCGCACATCACCACCGTGATCGGATCGCCGACGCCGAGCTCAGACCAGAGGCGCTTCTCATGGAGCTTGGGGTTGTGGCCGATCAGGTGGTTGGCAGCCCCCAGGATCGTGGTGCTCGAGCGGTAGTTCTGTTCGAGTTTGATGACCTTGAGCTGCGGGTAGTCGGTGCCCAGGCGCTGGAGGTTCTCGAGGGTGGCGCCGCGCCAGCCGTAGATCGACTGATCGTCGTCGCCAACGGCGGTGAACGCTGCCCGCGGCCCGGCGAGCAGGCGCAGCAGTTCGTACTGGCAGGCGTTGGTATCCTGATATTCGTCGACCAGCAGGTAGCGCATCGTTTCCTGCCAGGCCTGCGCCACCTCGGCGTGGGCGCGCAGGAGCTGCACCGGCAGGCGAATCAGGTCGTCAAAGTCCACCGCCTGGTAAGCGACCAGCGTGGCGGCATAGTCGCGATAGGCCCGCACTGCCTGGCGCTCGGCCTCGGTGGCTGCCACCAGAGCCGCCTGGTCAGGCTCGAGCAGCGCGTTCTTCCACAGCGAGATCCGCTGCAGCGTGGCCCGCGCCGCCTTGCGGTCGGTGGTCCCCAGCGCGGTCTGGACGATGTTGGTGGCGTCCTCGCCGTCGAGGATCGAGAACGCCCGCTTGAGCCCGAGCCGGCTGCCGTCGCGCCGCAGGATGCGCACCCCGAGCGAATGAAAGGTCGACACGCTCGGCGCCCGCCCGCGGGTCGCGCCCGGCAGCATCGGCTTGAGCCGGTCGGACATCTCGCGGGCCGCCTTGTTGGTGAAAGTGATCGCGCCGATCGCTGCCGGATCGAAACCCGACTCCACCAGGTGGACGATCTTCTGCGTGATGACCCGGGTCTTGCCGCTGCCGGCGCCGGCGATCACCAGGCAGGGCCCGTCGAGATAGCGGATCGCCGCGCGCTGCGCGGCGTTCAGGGAACTGGACATCGTGGCGTGCCGGACTCAGATCTCGTTGGGGTCGATCTCGAGTTGCCAGCGCACCCGCGTCGTCAACTCGCCCAGCCGCGCCAGCCAGGCGTCGACGAAACGGTGCAACTGCTGGCGCGACGGTGAGTCGACCAGCAACTGCGCCCGCGCGCGCCCGGCGATGCGCGCCATCGGCATCGGCACTGGATCGAAGACCATGATTTCGGTCCCCGCCTCGGCGCCCAGCTGCGCCACGCGCTTGGCCTCGGCGAGAAAGCCCAGCGCCTCGTCCAGTTCCGCGGCTTCGGCGCGCAACAGCGCCAGGTAGCGAAAGGGCGGCAATCCGGCTTCGCGGCGCTCCTCGAGCAGCGCGTCGGCGAAGCCGCGGAAATCGTGCGCCTGCAGCGCCGCGAACAACGGGTGCTCCGGGTACCGGGTCTGGACGATCACCTCGCCGCGCGGCGCCACCCCGGGCGCCGCGCGCCCGGCGCGACCGCTGACCTGAGTCAGGGTGGCGAACAGGCGTTCGGGCGCGCGAAAGTCGGCGGCGTAGAGACCGGCATCGGCGTCGAGCACCACCACCAGCGCGAGGCGCTGGAAATCGTGCCCCTTGGCCAGCATCTGGGTGCCCACCACGATATCGAGCGTGCCGGCATGGAACGAATCGAGCACCTGCTCGGCAGCACCGCGCCGGCTGGCCACATCCCGGTCGAGGCGGCCGATGCGAGCGCCCGGAAAGAGCGCGATGAGCTCCTGTTCGATGCGCTGGGTCCCGGCGCCGAGCGGCTGCAGGTCGACGTTGCCGCATTCCGGACAGGTGCGCGGGACGTTGCTCGCCGCCCCGCAGTGGTGGCACTGGAGCAGGTAGCGGGCGCCGCCTTTGGCGCGGGCGCCCGCGCGGTGCAGCACGCGATACGCCGAGCAATCGGGGCACTGGCTGAGCCAGCCGCAGCTCTGGCAGGAGAGCACCGGCGAGAAGCCGCGGCGATTGATGAACACCAGCGACTGCTCGCCGCGCTCGAGGACACCGGCCATGGCAATGCGCCCCGCCTCGGTCAGCCCGGCAGGACCAGGCACACCCCGGGCATCGACGATGCGCAGGTTGGGCAACATCGCGCCGGTGGCCCGCTCAGGCAGCGCCAGCACCTGATAGCGGCCGCGCCGCACCGAGAACCAGCTCTCGAGCGCCGGCGTCGCCGAACCCAGCACCACCGGAATGCCCCGCAGCGATGCCGCCACCACCGCCAGGTCGCGGGCGCTGTAGTGCACGCCTTCCTGCTGGCGGAACGACGGATCGTGCTCCTCGTCGACGACGATGGCCGCCAGCGCCGGCAACGGCGCCAGCACCGCGAACCGGGTGCCAATCACCAGCCGCGCCCGGCCGTCGGCAGCCGAGAGCCAGCGGGCAGCACGATCAGCTTCCCCCAGGGCGCTGTGCAGCACTGCGACCTCGAGGTCAGGGAAACGCGCGCTGACCCGCTGCGCGAGTTGCGGCGTCAGGGCGATTTCGGGGACCAGCATCAACACCTGGGACGAGCTGTCACGCGCGAGCAGGCGCGCAATCCAGCGCAGATAGACCTCGGTCTTGCCGCTGCCGGTAATGCCGTGCAGCAGATGTACCGAGAATCCCTCGGCGGCAAGCAGCGCGTCGAGCGCCGCCTGCTGATCGGCGTTGAGTTGCACCGGTTCACCGTCGGCGGCAGGAGCGGCCTGAGCGGTCACGGTCGCGAGGGCCGCCGCATCGGCAGCGGCCGCACCGGCAGCGGCCGAACGCGCGCGGGCCCGCTCGAAGGCGCAGCCGCGCGCGCGCGCGGTTGGTGGCGTGCGCAGCAGCCGAGGCAACGCCGGCAAGGCGATTTCACCGGGATGGCGATGGTAGTAGCGGGCGGCGAAATTGACCAGTTCAAGCCAGGCGGCGTCCGCGCGCGGCGCCGCTGCGATCAGGCTGGCGATCGCCCGGATCTTCTCGGGCGCCAACTCGGGCGGACCACCGACCTCGAGCACCAGGCCGACCCGACGGCCACGCCCCCATGGCACCAGGACCCAATCGCGCGCCTGCAGGCGGCCCGCCAACTCGTCCGGGACCAGGTAGTCAAACCAGGGCGCGATCGGGATATCGAGCGCTACCCTGGCAAAGATCGGGGCCGCCGCGCTCACCGCTGTCCGGGCTCGGTGAGCACCCGAGACCCAACCGGGGGTGCCGCCGGTTTTGAGAATTTACTTGAGGTTAGGCCAATAACCTTCGCCGCTGTACTGTTTTTCCGCAACCGCGGCTCCAGCCTGTGGACAAAACTGTGGGCAATTAAGTCAAGGACCTTCGGAATTCCACAGTAATCAGTCGCCGATTTACCCAACTATTGCAGCTCCGCGACGATAAACACTGATAATTCAATGCGTTACGCCAATGTCTTGTTAAATACATCGAAACAAACCGCGCAAACCACGGAGAGCCCTGGGATGTGCATAAGTTCGTTCCGCTCTCCGCGAAACCCTTCCTCAAAGCGCCTTCGCAGGCCTCTTAGAAGCTCGCTGTGCGTCAAAGTGAGGGCGCGCTATCCCCGGAGACCCTTTGTTTCCTGCTGTGCGAGTGCACGGCTTCGACCAGCGCCGAAACGCTCTCCGGCGGGGTGAATTGCGAGATTCCGTGACCCAGATTGAAGATGTGCCCGTGGCCGGCCTGTGGCCTCCCGTAACTCTCCAGCACCTTGATGGCCTCGGTCTGGATCTGCTCCGGCGTGGCCATCAGGGCCATCGGGTCGAGATTGCCCTGAATCGCACATTGCGCTCCGACCCGCGCCCGCGCTTCGCCCAGGCCGAGCGTCCAATCGACGCCGACAGCGTCGCACCCCAGCGCAGCGATCTGTTCGATCCAGATTCCGCCGCCCTTGGTGAACACGATCGTCGGGACCGATACGCGCTGGCGCACCTGGGTGCCGTCGGATTGTGTGACCAGCTCTTCGCGATCCCGGCACAGCCCGTCAAGCACCCGGCGTATATAGGCCAGAGAAAATTCCTGGAAGGCTCCGTCGGCCAGCGCCCCACCCCAGGAGTCGAAGATCATCACCGCCTGGGCGCCGGCCTCGATCTGGGCGTTCAGGTAGGTGGCCACAGCGTCGGCGTTGACGGTGAGAATCCTGTGCATCAGGTCGGGGCGCCGATAGAGCATGGTCTTGACCGCCCTGAAGTCGGAACTGCCGCCGCCTTCGACCATGTAGCAGGCCAATGTCCACGGACTGCCGGAAAACCCGATCAGTGGCACTCTGCCGTTGAGCGCACCGCGGATGGTGCGCACCGCATCGGTCACGTAGCGCAACTCGGCGCCCGGATCGGGGACTGCGAGCGCTGCGACCGCCGCCTCATCGCGCACCGGGCGCTCGAACTTCGGACCCTCGCCGTCGGCGAAATACAGCCCGAGTCCCATCGCGTCGGGAATCGTCAGGATGTCGGAGAACAGGATCGCCGCATCGAGCGGAAAGCGTTCGAGCGGCTGGAGAGTGACCTCGCAGGCCAGTTCCGGGTTCTTGCACAGCGCCAGGAAGCTGCCCGCACGCTTGCGGGTGGCGTTGTATTCCGGCAGGTAGCGTCCGGCCTGGCGCATCAGCCAGACCGGGGTGTAATCGGTAGGTTCGCGCCGCAGCGCTCGCAGAAAGGTGTCGTTGCTCAATGCGGTGGCTTCCAGTGACGTCCCGGCACCAAGCCGGCCGCGGGCAGTATCGGTGGCGGAGTGCGGCGCGCCCGTGTCCTCGCCGATCCGAACCAGCTATTCTACTTCGCCCCCGGCGCCGTTATTTGTGGCCCTGAACCGGCCTGCTCAGGAAACCGTCGCGTCAAGCGCCACCGCGGCATCCGGCTTGGTCGCGGCGCGTGCCAGCTGACCGGCATGAGCAATCGCCAGCCTGGTATCCGCCGGGAGCAGGTACTCGGCATCACGGGCAATCGACACCAGCGCCTGGTCGAAATGAAGCCGGTCTTCGAGCACGCTGACCATCCCGGCGGCGATCAGGGTATCGATGATCGCGTGGAACACCGCCCGGTCGCAGAACTCCGGCCCGCCGGTCTCGTGCAGCAGTGACAGGCGCTGGGCCAGCAGGCAGCAGTACTCCTCGAGCTCGCCGACGTCCAGGACCCCGGACCCCGAACGAACCAGGGTCGCTACCGCCAGCACATAGCGCTCGATCGACAGCCGAATGGTATTGGCCAGCGCGTGCAGCGCTACCGACTCCCTGGTGCTCGGGTCGGGAGGGGTCAGCCAGCCGCCTTGCTCGCGCGCCAGCCCGGCGGCGCACAAGGCTTCCAGGCAGGCGGAGATGCGCGCGTCGAGCTGATCGCTTTGCGAAGCAAGATGCAGCTCGCTTCGCATGAACACGAACAGCTGACGCGCCACCCGCACCAGTTCCGGCGGCTCGAGGCGCTCATTCTGCGATATCAGGCAGGCCAGCAGTGCCGGCATCGCGAAGGCGTGGAGCACGTTATTGCGGAAATAGCTGAGCTTCTCGGCCTGCTCGGGCGCAACCTGGAGGATGTCGCCGAGCGGATGGGCAACCCGATCGAGCAGCTTGAACTCCTCGGCGTAGCGCACCACGGCAGCGCCGTCGAGCTCGGTGATCTGCATGCAAGCCGAATAGGGCGCGCTGATCAGGACCTGCTTGAGCAGGTCGATCTGCTGCGCCAGCAGTTCGGCGTCCATCGCCGGGCGCGCAGCGCCGAGGATCGAGACCGCAAGCAGATTGACCGGATTGATCACCACCGCCTCGTTGATCCGGGTGACGATCCGTTTGGCCAGCTCGCTGATCGCGCTGCGGCGGTCTTGTTCGAGCTGATCGTCGGCCGGCGCGCCTGAACCCTGATCGGCGGGCTTGCGTTCGGCAAACTCGCGCCACCCCGGCCATTGCTCGTCCAGGAAGGGCTGAAGAGCAATTGGCTCGCCAAAGTTGAGGTAGACATTGCCCCAGCGTTCGCGCAACTTGCGCACCGTGCCCAGCAACGCGAGCAGCGATTCCTTGCGCTTGGGCTTGCCGGCAAGCTCGGCGATATAGGAGTCGCCCTCGAAGAGCCGCTCGTAGCCGATGTAGACCGGCACAAAGGCCAGCGGGCGCTCGTGGTCGCGCAGGAAACTGTTGACCGTCATCGCCAGCATTCCGGCCTTGGGCAACAGGGTGCGGCCCGTGCGGCTGCGCCCGCCCTCGATGTAGTACTTGACCGGGAATCCGCGGCGCAGGATGGTGTGCAGGTATTCGGTGAACACCTCGGCGTAGAGCGCATTGCCGCGGAAGCTGCGGCGCAGGTAGAAGGCACCGCCCGCGCGCAGCAGGCCCCCGAGCACCGGCATATTGAGGTTGGCGCCCGCCGCGATATGCGGTGGCTGCAACCCGCGCCGATAGATCACGTAGGACAGCAGCAGGTAATCGATATGGCTGCGGTGACACGGCACGTAGATGATGCCCGTGCCCTGTCCGGCGCCGGAGATCTTTTCGATGGTCTCGAAGCGATAGACCCGCACGCCGTCGTAGATGCGGTCCCAGATCACCGAGAGCGCGACGATGAACGCCCGCACCACCGGATAGGAATAGTCCGAGGCAATCTCGTAGGCGTAGCGCCGCGCCCGCAGTTCCTCGCGTCCCGGATCGGTGCCCTCGCGCTGCGACTCGGCCGCGATGGCTGCCTGCACCGGGGCGCTGTCGACCACGTTGTTGATCACGGTGTGACGATGCGAAAGATCGGGTCCGACCGCCAGCTCACGCTCGCGCTTGAAGCGGCCGCGCAACAGCCGCCCGACACGGCGCATCGCGGTCGCCGGGTCAGCCGCGTTGACGGCTTCGCGCAGCGAGACCGGGGCGCTGAACTTGACCAGCGTCTCACGGCCATGGAGCAGCACCCTGATGGCCTGGCGCAGTCGCCCCGGGGGGCGCCAGCTATCGGCAAACAGCGCCCTGATCACGGTGTCCTTGCGGGTCGTGGGACCGCGCCCCCAGAAGACGCTCACCGGCACGATCTGAACGTCGACTGCAGCATCGCCGAGGGTGGCCTCGATCAGCCGGCGCAGGCGCCTCGAGTAGACGTAGGGATTGCGCCGCAGCGGCGTTGGCTGACCGTTGTTGGTGAGGAAGAAGAATGAGCGCCGTTCATTGACCGCCCCCGAGAGCAGCGGCAACAGCGGCTCGGGCAGGCCGAGCTGGCGGACCACGTCGTCGAGGATCAGCAGCGTCGAAACCTGACGCATCTGCAGCGCGTAGACGATCGGGCGACCGCGGTCGATGCCCGGCGCGTCCATCTGCTCGTCGACAACGGTCGCGCGCACCAACCGGCGCAGCACGACCCGCAGCATCGCCAGATAGAGTCGCTCCAGGCCGGGAAAGAGCTTCACGTGAATGTCGGGATGCGGTTGGAATGCCGGCGACTCGCCGGGCGAGCCTTAGATCTGCTCTCCGCCCGGGCTCACGAGGCCTTCTGGACCTGCTCCCTGCCCGTCGCCCTCCGGAGAACCTTCCTCGCCATCGGTGGGGCCGCTCTTCTCGGCCTTGCGTGAGAGCTTTTCTTCTTTCTTCTTCTTCTTGGCCAGTTCTCTCTGGCGTTTTTGGAACGAATAGTTTGGGCTGGCCAAAGTCGACGGTCCTCCGTGGTGATTTTTGCGCTAGGCCCGCAGTGTCGCGAGCGCGGCTTGGAGCGACTATTCTCCCATGCCTTGCAAGTGCTTGCACCACAATGAGAAAGGGGCAGCCGCAGCTGCCCCTGGTCGCGGCGACCGCTCGCCAGCTATTTGCCGCGCAATTTCCGGATCGCTGCGATCTGCGCAATGGCCACGGCAAGCTCGGCCTGCGCCTTGGCGTAATCGATCGACGCAGCCTTGCTGGCCAGCGCCTCCTCGGCAGCGCGCTTGGCCTCGTCGGCCTTGGCCTCGTCGAGGTCGTGAGCCCGTATCGCCGTGTCGGCGAGCACCGTGACCCGGCGCGGCTGGACCTCGAGAATCCCGCCGGCGACGAACACGAACTCTTCCTCGGCCTGGCCGACGACCTTGATGCGCACCGCGCCCGGCTTGATCCGCGTGATCAGCGGAGTGTGCTGGGGAACGATTCCCAGCTCACCGACCTCGCCCGGAAGCACGACGAACTCGGCCTCGCCCTCAAAGATCGATTGTTCGGCGCTGACGACGTCGACGTGAATGCTAGACATGCGATTCCCCGTAAGTTTGCGCTTACTTCAGCGTCTTGGCCTTCTCGAAGGCCTCGTCGATCGTGCCGACCATGTAGAACGCCTGCTCGGGCAGCGCATCGCACTCGCCGTCGACGATCATCTGGAAACCGCGGATCGTCTCCTTGAGCGTGACGTACTTGCCGGCCGAACCGGTGAACACCTCGGCGACGTGAAACGGTTGCGACAGGAAGCGCTGAATCTTGCGCGCCCGGTAGACCGCGAGCTTGTCGTCGGGGGAGAGTTCGTCCATGCCCAGAATCGCGATGATGTCGCGCAGTTCCTTGTAGCGCTGCAGCGTGGCCTGCACCCGGCGCGTGGTCTGGTAGTGCTCCTCGCCGATCACGTTCGGGTCGACCTGGCGTGAGGTCGAGTCGAGCGGATCGACCGCGGGGTAGATGCCCAGCGAGGCGATGTCCCGCGACAGCACGACGGTGGCGTCGAGGTGGCCGAAGGTGGTCGCCGGCGACGGATCGGTAAGATCGTCGGCTGGAACGTAGATCGCCTGGATCGAGGTGATCGAGCCGGTCTTGGTCGACGTGATCCGTTCCTGCAGCCGGCCCATCTCCTCGGCCAGCGTCGGCTGGTAGCCCACCGCCGAGGGCATCCGCCCGAGCAGCGCCGAAACCTCGGTGCCGGCGAGCGTGTAGCGGTAGATGTTGTCGACGAAGAACAGGATGTCGCGCCCTTCGTCGCGGAACTTCTCGGCCATCGTCAGGCCGGTGAGGCCCACGCGCAGCCGATTGCCCGGGGGCTCGTTCATCTGGCCGAAGACCATCGCCACCTTGTCGAGAACGTTCGACTCCTTCATCTCGTGGTAGAAGTCGTTGCCCTCGCGGGTGCGCTCGCCGACCCCGGCAAACACCGAGAAGCCGCCGTATTGCTTGGCGATGTTGTTGATCAGCTCCATCATGTTGACGGTCTTGCCGACCCCGGCGCCGCCGAACAGGCCGATCTTGCCGCCCTTGGCGAACGGGCACACCAGGTCGATAACCTTGATCCCGGTCTCGAGCAACTCGGTGGTGGGCTTGAGCTCTTCGTAGGTCGGCGCTGGCGCGTGAATCGGCCGCAGCTCATCGCTCTGGATCGGGCCGGCGTCGTCGATCGGGCGACCGAGCACGTCCATGATCCGCCCCAGCGTGCCGCTGCCGACCGGAATCGAAATCGGCGCCCCACTGGCGTCGACCTTCATGCCGCGGCGCAGGCCGTCGGACGAGCCCATCGCGATCGTGCGCACCACGCCGTCGCCGAGCTGCTGCTGCACCTCGAAGGTGAGCCCGGCCTCGACCATGCTCTCGCCGACGTCGCCGAGCTGCAGCGCCTCATAGATCCGGGGTATTGCGTCGCGCGGAAACTGGATGTCGACCACCGGGCCGATGCACTGAACGATTTGACCTTGTGCCATGTTTCGATTCCTGTTCTGTTCCGGGTTGCGCACACCGCCGAAGCGGCTGGCGCTCTGCAAAATTTGACGCTCCGCCTAAACGGCGGGCAAAAACGCAATTTGTCCGCCGCCTAAACGGCGGGCAAAAATACAATTTGTCCGCCGCCTAAACGGCGGCGGCGCCTCCAACAATTTCCGACAATTCCTTGGTGATCGCGGCCTGCCGCGCCTTGTTGTAGGACAGCTGCAGTTCGTCGATCACTTCCTTGGCGTTCTCCGACGCCGACTTCATCGCGACCATGCGCGCGCTCTGCTCGGAGGCCATGTTCTCGGCCACCGCCTGGTAGATGATCGCCTCGACGTAGCGCACCAGCAGTTCGTCGAGGACGGTCGGCGCATCCGGCTCGTAGAGGTAGTCCCACGAATACTCGAGCAGGTTCTCGGTAAGAGTTCCGGTCGGCAGCGGCAGCAGTTGCTCGATCACCGCCTCCTGCTTCATGGTGTTGATGAAGCGGGTGTAAGCCAGGTAGACCACATCGATCTCGCCATCGGCGTAGGCGTCGAGCTGGACCTTGATCGGGCCGATCAGCTTTTCCAGGTGCGGGGTATCGCCCATGTGCACCAGATGCGAAACCACCGCAGCGCCGATCCGGTTGAGGAACCCCAGCCCCTTGTTGCCGAAGGCGGTGGTTTGCACCCGCACCCCGCT
Organism: Burkholderiaceae bacterium; assembly: GCA_024637395.1. Lineage (GTDB taxonomy): Bacteria > Pseudomonadota > Gammaproteobacteria > Burkholderiales > Burkholderiaceae_E > JAGXFR01. Next base: position 34,407 of record JAGXFG010000048.1, read on the forward strand.
GTCCTCGAGCTCGCGCAGCTTGCTGGTGACGGCGCGCAGCACGTTGGTGTTCAACCCGCCGCACAGCCCCTTGTCGGTGGTGACGACGATGATGCCCGCCGCCTGCACTTCCCCGTGGGAAACCAGGTACGGATGGCGATACTCGGGGTTGGCCTCGGCGAGGTGAGCCGCGATATTGCGGATCTTGTCGCCGTAGGGCCGCGCCTTGCGCATCCGTTCCTGCGCCTTGCGCATCTTGGACGCGGCGACCATCTCCATCGCCTTGGTGATCTTGCGCGTGTTCTGGACGCTCTTGATCTTGGTCCGGATCTCTTTACTTCCGGGCATTTCGAATCCTTGTCGTGGTTCGCTTCAAAATGCCGGACTCAATAGGAGCCGGATTTCTTGAAGGCCTTGACGAGCTCGTGCAGCCGGGCCTCGATATCCTTGCTGAACTTCATGTCGCGCTTGATTTCCTCGACCAGTTCGGCATGGCTGGTGCCCGCAAATTCGCGCAGCGCCCGCTCGGCATCGAGTGCCTTGGCGACTTCGATGTCGTCAAAGTAGCCGTTGTTCACGGCAAACAGAGTCAGCGCCATCTCCCAGACCTGCATCGGCTGGTATTGCGGCTGCTTCATCAGTTCGGTGACCAGACGGCCGCGCTCGAGCTGCTTGCGGGTGGCTTCATCGAGGTCGGAAGCGAACTGCGCGAAGGCCGCCAGCTCGCGATATTGGGCGAGCGCCATCCGCACGCCGCCGCCGAGTTTCTTGATGATGTCGGTCTGCGCCGCACCGCCAACCCGGGAAACCGATACCCCCGCGTTGATCGCCGGCCGGATGCCGGCGTTGAACAGGTCGGTCTCGAGGAAGATCTGGCCATCGGTGATGGAGATCACGTTGGTCGGCACGAAGGCCGAAACGTCACCGGCCTGGGTTTCGATGATCGGCAGCGCGGTCAGCGAACCGGTCTTGCCCTTGACCTCGCCATTGGTGAATTTCTCGACGTAGTCCTCGTTGACGCGCGCCGCACGCTCGAGCAGCCGTGCGTGCAGGTAGAACACGTCGCCGGGATAGGCTTCGCGTCCCGGCGGGCGGCGCAGCAGCAGCGAAACCTGGCGATAGGCCCAGGCCTGTTTGGTCAGATCGTCATAAATGATCAGCGCGTCCTGGCCGCGATCGCGGAAATACTCGGCCATCGTGCATCCCGAGTAGGGGGCGATGTACTGCATCGCGGCCGACTCCGAAGCCGTCGCGGCGACCACGATGGTGAAGTCCATCGCGCCGTATTCCTCGAGCTTGCGCACCACGTTGACGACCGTCGAGGCCTTCTGGCCGATCGCGACGTAGACGCAGATCAGGTCCTTGCCCTTCTGGTTGATGATGGTGTCGATTGCCACCGCGGTCTTGCCGGTCTGGCGGTCGCCGATGATCAGCTCGCGCTGTCCGCGGCCGATCGGCACCATCGCGTCGATCGACTTCAGGCCGGTCTGGACCGGCTGCGAAACCGATTTACGCGCGATCACGCCGGGCGCGACCTTCTCGATGACGTCGGTCATCTTGGCGTTGATCGGGCCCTTGCCGTCGATCGGCTGACCCAGGGAGTTGACGACTCGCCCGATCAGTTCGGGGCCGACCGGCACCTCCAGGATGCGGCCGGTAGCCTTGACGGTGTCGCCTTCGCTGATGTGCTCGTACGGGCCGAGGACCACCGAACCCACCGAGTCGCGCTCGAGGTTGAGCGCGAGCCCGAAGGTGTCGCCGGGGAACTCGATCATCTCGCCCTGCATCACGTCGGACAACCCGTGGAGCCGGCAGATGCCGTCGGTTACCGAGACGACCGTGCCCTGGTTGCGGGTATCGGCAGATACCTGCAGGTTCTCGATCTTGCTCTTCAGCAGTTCACTGATCTCTGCCGGATTCAATTGCATGGGGTGTTCTCCTGCCCCATTGGGGCGTGGACTGTTCTGTACGTCACTTTCTGAGCGTGCTTGCGAGTTGCGCGAGCTTGCCGCGCACCGATGCATCCATCACTTCGTCACCGATACGAATCGACACGCCACCGATCAAATCGTGGTCAACCACCACGTGGGCCTTGACGCTGCTGCGGTATTTCTCTTCCAACGAGGCCACGATTGTCGCCAGCTGCTGGTCGTCGAGCGGGAAGGCCGACGTGACCTCCGCTTCGAGCACGCTTTCGAACTCGTTGCGCAACCGCTCGAAGTGCTGGCCGATCTCGGCCAGCACACCGATGCGGTCGTTGTCGGCGAGTACCCGAACCAGATTCTTCTGCTGGTCGGAAAGCGGGCCAGAGGCCTCGACCCACAGCGCCGCGACTTGCTCGGCGCTCAGCTGCGGGTTGCTGACCAGCTCGCGCGCTGCCTCAGTACTGGCCACGACGGCCAGGCGCGCGAGGGCGTCGGACCACGAGGGCAGTGTCTGGGTGTCGCGGGCGATCTGGAACGCCGCTTCCGCGTAGGGTCGGGCAATCGTGAGCGATTCGGCCATGGCTGACTACCGGAGCTCGTTTTTGAGGTTGGCCAGGAGTTCGGCGTGGCGGGCGGCATCGATTTCCTTGCGCAGAATGCGCTCGGCTCCGGCCACCGCCAGTTGCGAGACCTGGTCACGCAGCTGCTCACGGGCACGCTGCATGGCCAGCTCGGCCTCTTCCTCGGCCGCCTTCTTGGCCGCCGCAATCAGGCGAGTGGCCTCACTGCGGGCGTCGTCAACCAGTTGCGCGCCCTGGCGCTCGGCTCCGGCGCGCAGTTCCGCAGCGCCGGCGCGAGCCACCTTGAGCTCTTCCTGGACACGCCGCTCGGTGGCGGCAAGTTCCGTCCTGGCCTTGTCGGCAGCAGCGAGCCCGTCGGAAATCCGCTTGGCGCGCTCGTCGAGGGCCTGGGTGATCGGCGGCCATACGAACTTGGCCGTAAACCACCAAAGCGCCGCGAAGACAAACATCTGGGCGATTAGGGTCGCATTGATATTCACGAGATACTTCCTGTGCTGAGTTCAGCGAGCATGGCTCGCCAGGACTAGCCCGCGAACGGGTTGGCGAACGCGAACATCATCGCAATACCGACGCCGATCAGGAATGCCGCGTCGATCAGACCAGCCAGCAGGAACATCTTGGTCTGCAGCTTGTCCATCAGTTCGGGCTGGCGGGCAGCGGCCTCAAGATACTTGCCGCCCATCATCGCAATCCCGAGACAGGCGCCGAGGGCGCCCAGACCGATGATGATTCCGCAGGCAATTGCAACCATAGCAACGTTGGTCATGATGACTCCTTGGGAAAAGACCAGTTTCTAAAAAAGTAAATTAGTGATGCTCGTGCGCCTGTCCAAGATAGACGAGCGTGAGCATCATGAAAATGAAGGCCTGCAAGACAATGATCAGGATGTGGAAGATCGCCCACGCCAGGCCGGCGAATAACTGCATTCCGAAGCCCCACCAGGTGGTGGTGGCGCCGAGCAGCGCGATCAGCATGAACAGCAGCTCGCCGGCAAACATGTTGCCGAACAGCCGCATCCCGAGCGCGACGGTCTTGGCGAGATATTCGATGATCTGCAGCAGCAGGTTGAACGGGGCCAGCACGACCTTAGCGCCAAATGGCGCCGACACCAGCTCGTGCAGGAAGCCGCCGCCGCCCTTCACCTTGATGCCGTAGTAGAGCGAGGCCAGCAGCACCACGATCGACATCGCCATCGGCGCGTTCAGGTCGGCCGTGGGCACGACCCGCATATAGTGGATGCCAACCAGCTGGCCAAGCTTGGGCAGCAGGTCCACCGGCACCAGGTCGATCGCATTCATGAACACGATCCAGACGAATGAGCTGAGCGCCAGCGGCGCGATCTGCGAGACGTCACCCTTGACGATCGAACGGGCCTGCTCGTAGACGAATTCGATGAGCGCCTCGATCGCGCCGACGAAGCGCCCCGGCACCCCGGAAGTCACCCGTCGCGCGGCCCGGTGCATCAGGAACCCGGCGAGCAGCGCCATCGCCACCGAGTAGAACAACGTGTCCAGATTGATGATCGAGAAGTCGACGATCTGCTTTTGCGCCTCACCCGAAGTGTTCAGGTGGGTGAGGTGGTGAACGATGTACTCGGACGCGGTCGGCGCAGTCGCAGCTGATGACATAGTTTTGGCTAACGTCCAGTCCAGCGTTATTCTTCCGCCCCGTCGGATTCGCCGCCGGGACCCTTGTCATTACCAGCCCCCGCCCGGGCCACCAACGGCACGAACAGCGGCATCTTCAGCGCCACGATCAGTCCGGTCAGCAAGGCGAGCCACCTGATCGGCTCCACCCACTTGATGACCGCCATCAGCAAAGCAACGGTCAGACCGATCTTGACGAACTCGCCGAGCAGGAACACCACCGGATAGGACTCCGGCGAGCGTCCCCTGTTTAGCGAGAGTCGCAACGCGAACAGTCCATTGGGGATTATCACGATCGCGGCACCCAACCCGAGCGATACTGCGCTCTCGAGTCCAAACACCAACCCCGCTATCGGAGCCAGCGCCAGCAGCGCTGCGACCTGCAGACCAACGGCAACGAACATGGTTCAGGAACTCCACCAGAATTCGGGGCTTCCGACGCACCGGCCCGTCAACATTGGTTTCCACCAACGAAACCAAAGAATTGTAATGGCGCACTCATAATGTGGTCAAACCAGGACGACTTGTATGGCTATCCGCGCAGCTTGGCCACCAGCGCCTCGAACTGCTCGTGGCCATGGAAACGGATCGTCAGGCTCCCGCCCTTGCGGCTGCCGACGGTAATCAGCACCTCGGCGCCCAGCGCGTCGGCGAGCTCCTCCTCCAGGCGCACCAGGTCGCGGGACTTGCGGCTCACCACCCGCCGATTGCCCGCGGCCACCCCGCCAGGACTCAGCGCCGTGGCCACCAGCCGCTCGGCTTCGCGCACCGACAGACGCTTCTCGACGATCTGGCTGGCAAGCATGAGTTGGGTAGCGCGATCGAGCCCGACCAGCGCGCGGGCGTGCCCCATGTCGAGGTCGGCGGCCAGCAGCATGGTCTGCACGGGCTCGGCGAGGTTGAGCAGGCGCAGCAGATTCGAGGTCGCGCTGCGCGACCGCCCGATCGCGGCGGCGGCCTGTTCGTGCGAATACCTGAATTCGTCGATCAGCCGCTTGATCCCGTGGGCCTCCTCGATCGGGTTGAGGTCTTCACGCTGGATGTTCTCGATCAGGGCCAGCGCTGCGGCCTCCTGATCGGAAACGTTGCGCACGATCACTGGCACTTCGGTGATGCCTGCCAGCTTGGCCGCCCGAAAGCGCCGCTCGCCGGCGATGATCTCGTAGCGGCCATCAGCTTCCGGTCCGAGCGGGCGGACCGCGATGGGCTGGATCATGCCGTGGTCGCGGATCGAATCGGCCAGTTCCTGGATTCCGCCCTCGTCCATCCGGCTGCGGGGCTGGTAGCGCCCCGGGCTGAGCAGCGCGAGCGCGATCATCGGCTGCGCAGCAGCGGTTTCCGCGCCCGGATCGCGGTCGCTGCCGAGCAACGCCTCCAGCCCGCGGCCAAGTCCCTTTTCCCTTTTCATGGCTGCCTCTCTTCCATTCTTTCGATCAGTTCCGCGCCGAACTGGACATATGCCCGCGCGCCCTTTGACGACGGGTCGAACACGACCCCCGACTTGCCGTAGCTCGGCGCCTCGGCGAGCCTGACGTTGCGTGGGATGATGGTGGCAAACACCTTGTCGCCAAAGTGTTCGGCGAGCTGCCTCGAAACCTGCTGGGAGAGGGTCGCGCGCGGGTCGAACATGACCCGCAGCAGGCCGGTAACCTCGAGCGCGTGATTGAAATTCGCGTGGACCTTGCGGATTGTGTTGACCAGGTCGGAGAGGCCCTCGAGGGCGTAGTACTCGCACTGCATCGGAATGATCACGCCCTTGGCCGCACACAGGCCGTTGAGGGTGAGCAGCGACAAGGACGGCGGACAGTCGATCAGCACGTAGTCGTATTCGCTGTCCACGGCCTGCAGCGCTTCACGCAGGCGCAATTCGCGCTCGTCGAAGTCGATCAGTTCGATCTCCGCACCGGCCAGGTCGCGATTGGCCGGGAGCACCACATAGCCGCCGCTAGGCGATGGCTGGCAGGCCTCGACCACATCCGCCAGACCGATCATCACGTGGTAGACCGAGTGCTTGAGGTCGCGCTTGTCGAGTCCGCTGCCGGTGGTCGCGTTGCCCTGCGGGTCGAGATCGACCAGCAGCACCCGTCGCCCGAGGCTCGCCAGTGCGGCCGCGAGATTGACTGTGGTGGTGGTCTTGCCGACCCCACCCTTCTGGTTTGCGATGACGAATCTGCGTGCCATGGCCGTTAGGCTCCGTTGCTGGGAAGGCGCGCGCTGCGCGCGCCGGGTGTGACTGTAACAGCCGCCTCGTTCGCCGTGGCGTTGCCGGGTTCGCCGTCCGTAACCCGACCCGCGGCGCGGCGCACCAGCACCAGATGCCGGGTGGCGTCGAGCTCCGGGACCGCGAGTTCGACCACCTCGGGACTGGCCCACTGGGCGCCCAGCGAGCTCATTTCCGCCACCGGCACGGTGCCCTTCATCGCGCATACCAGGGTATCCGGGCCGGTAAGCGGCGCGGCTGCGACGAGAAAGTCGCCCAGCGAGGCGAACGCCCGGCAGATCACCAGGTCGGCCGGCAGCGGCAGGCTCAGCTCCTCGACCCGAATCCCGTGGACCGCGACGTGGGCCAGGCCGAGAGTGCCGACGCACTGGCGCAGGAAGGCCGCCTTCTTGCCCACTGGATCGACCAGGTGAACTTCGGCCTCGGGCCAGACGATCGCCAGCGGAATGCCAGGCAAGCCCGCCCCGCTGCCGATGTCGACCACGCATAGCCGGCGCTCGGCCGCGCCGCGCGGCGCCAGCCGCCGGGCGAGCGGCGCTACCACCGCCAAAGCGTCAAACAGGTGCTCCACCAGCATCCGCGGCAAGCTGCGGATCGCGGTCAGGTTGTAAACCGCATTCCACTTGCGCAGCAGATCGAGGTAGCGCAGCAGGAGCTCCAGCTGCGCCGGTTCCAGCGCCAGGCCAAGGCGTTCGCAGCCGGCGCGCAACTCGTCGGCAAGCGCGCTGGCACCGCTCCGGACGGCGCTGCCACCAACCCCGGGAGCGCCACCAGCCGCGCGCGCCGGCGGCCCTGGGGCCTTCCTGCCGGACTTATCGGAGTGAATACTCACTGTCTCGACACCGCTTGCGTGGCGCCCCTGCGCTTCTTCAAGTGGACCAAAAGGATCGACACTGCCGCGGGCGTCACGCCCGATATGCGCGATGCCTGGCCGATGGTTTCGGGGCGCTGGGCGGCGAGTTTCTGGGCGACCTCGCGCGACAGCCCGGGAACCTTCACGTAGTCAAGATCGTCCGGGATCACCTGCCCCTCGCTGAGACCCTGGCGATCAATTTCGAGCTGCTGGCGGACGATGTAGCCGGCATACCTGGTCTGGATCACTACCTGCTCGATCGCCTGTTCGAGCTCCGGAGCGGCGAGCCCGAATTGGGCCGCCCGGTCTGCCAGCGACGGACCGGCGATGGTCATCAGGGCGTCGTAGCGGACATCCGGCCGGCGCAGCAGCTCGGCGGCGGTGTGGTCGCGTTCGATCGGCTGGCCAAGCACTGCGATGGCTTGCTCGCGCGAAACCACCTTCGGGTTGAGCGACACCGTCCGCAACCGGCGCAGTTCGTCGTCGATGGCATCGCGCTTGCGCGCAAAGGAATCCCAGCGGGCATCGTCGACACAGCCGAGCTTGCGGCCGACCTCGGTCAGGCGCAGATCAGCGTTGTCTTCCCGCAGGCTGAGCCGATACTCGGCGCGGCTGGTGAACATCCGGTAGGGCTCGCTCACGCCGCTGGTGATCAGGTCGTCGACCAGCACGCCGAGGTAGGCATCGCTGCGCCGCGGACACCACGGCTCCCGGTCCCTGATCTGCAGCGCGGCGTTGATGCCGGCCAGCAGGCCCTGCGCAGCAGCTTCCTCGTAACCCGTGGTGCCGTTGATTTGTCCCGCGAAGAACAGCCCGCCGATGGCGCGCGTTTCGAGCGAGGCGCGCAGGCCGCGGGGGTCGAAGTAGTCGTATTCGATGGCGTACCCGGGGCGCAGGATGTGCGCGTTCTCGAGCCCGCGGATTGAACGGACCAGCGCCAACTGGATGTCGAACGGCAGGCTGGTCGAGATCCCGTTGGGGTAGTACTCGTGGGTGGTGAGGCCCTCGGGCTCGAGGAAGATCTGATGCGAGTCGCGCCCGGCAAAGCGGTGGATCTTGTCCTCGATCGACGGGCAGTAGCGCGGCCCGACTCCCTCGATCACCCCGGTGTAGAGCGGCGACCGGTCGAGCCCCCCGCGGATGATCTCGTGGGTGCGTTCGTTGGTGTGGGTCATCCAGCAGGGCCGCTGCTCCGGGTGCTGGGCAGCGCGGCCGAGAAACGAAAAGACCGGCACCGGATCAAGGTCACCGGGCTGGATTACGCAGGCCGAAAAATCGATCGTGCGCCCGTCGATGCGCGGTGGCGTTCCGGTCTTGAGCCGCCCCTGCCCCAGGCCAAGCTCGCGCAGGCGCTGCGCCAGCGACAGTGATGGCGGATCACCGGCGCGCCCGGCCGGATGATTCTCCAGCCCGACATGGATCTTGCCGTTGAGAAAGGTGCCCGCGGTGATGACCACCGCGCGGGCCGTGAAGGTCAGTCCGAGCTGGGTTCTGACTCCGGCCACCCGCTCGCCTGTGCCGGTGTTCTCCAGGACCAGATCGTCGGCGGCTTGCTGGAACAGCCAGAGGTTGGGCTGGTTCTCCAATCTGGTCCGGATCGCCGTGCGATAGAGCACCCGGTCAGCCTGCGCACGCGTGGCGCGCACCGCCGGCCCCTTGCTCGAATTGAGGATCCGGAACTGAATCCCGGCATCGTCGGTAGCCAGGGCCATCGCGCCACCTAGGGCGTCGACCTCCTTGACCAGATGCCCCTTGCCGATCCCGCCGATCGAGGGATTGCAGGACATCTGCCCGAGAGTCTCGATGCTATGGGTCAGCAGCAAGGTGCGCGCGCCCATCCGGGCCGAAGCAAGCGCTGCCTCGGTGCCAGCGTGCCCGCCGCCAACCACGATGACCTCGAATGACTCGGGAAACTGCATCAACCCCAACCTCCAGGGATTAGCGGAACGGCGGGCGGGCGCCCGCGCGCGGCCGCGAACCAGACGACCGAGGGCGAATTATATCTTCGCTGGCGAAAGGCGCTGTTTCACGTGAAACATCGACGCCCACGGCAGGCAGCTAAGTTCAGTGCTGGTGTGCCCCTTGAGCCATCAGCAATGGCGGCGACGTTTCACGTGAAACATCACCGGCCCCGGCAGGCGGCAAATTCGGCGCTGGTGTGCCCATGGATTCTCAGCAATGGCGCCGGCGTTTCATCTGAAACATCACTGGTTCGACTGGCGGCATTTGCCAGCTCCGCAGCCCGGCGCCCGGCGCCAGCGGCATCTTGGGCGATCAGGCCCGGCGGTGTTTCACGTGAAACATCACCGCTCAGCGGTGGTCAGCGCTGATCATCTCGGCCGCGCGTTCGGCAATCATCAGCACCGGACTGCAAGTATTGCCGGAGGTGATGGTCGGCATGACCGACGCATCGGCGATGCGCAAACCGCCGATCCCGTGGGCCCTCAGCCGCGCATCGACCACCGCCAGCGGATCGTTCCCCAGACCCATCCTGCAGGTCCCAACCGGGTGAAAGATGGTCGCGCCGATATCGCCCGCAGCGCGAGCCAGGTCCTCGTCGCTCTCGACCGCCGCCCCGGGCAGATACTCTTCCGGCTCGAAATCGCGCAGCGCGGGGGCGGCCACGATGCGTCTGGTCATTCTCACCGCCTTGACCGCAACGTCCCGGTCCTCGGTGTTCGACAGGTAATTGGGCGCAATCAGGGGCGCCTCGTCCAGGTCAGGCGAAGCAACCCGCACCGAACCCCGCGACGTCGGCCGCAGGTTGCACACCGACGCGGTGAATGCGGGGAAGCGATGCAGGGGTTCGCCGAAGCGATCGAGCGACAGCGGCTGGATATGCCACTCGAGGTTGGCGCTCGCCTGCCCGGGATCGGACTTGGCGAATGCGCCGAGCTGGCTCGGGGCCATGGTCATTGGACCGCGCTTGAACAGCGCGTATTGCAGCCCCATCCAGGCCTTGCCCCAGATACTGTTGGCCAGACCGTTGAGCGTTGTCACTCCGCGGCGAACCCGAAAGATCGTCCGCAACTGCAGGTGATCCTGGAGGTTCTCGCCAACCCCGGCGAGTTCGACCAGGGGCTTGATGCCCACGCCCTGCAAGTGCGCGCCCGCGCCAATCCCCGAACGCTGCAGAATCTGGGTCGTGCCGATCGAGCCCGCCGCCATGACGACCTCGCGACGCGCATCCGCCACGGTAGTCGCACCGCCGTCAACGCGGTACTCGACACCGGTTACCCGACGCCCCCCTTCGCCGCCCAGCACCAGGCGATTCACCCGGGCGCCGCTGACCACCACCAGATTGGGCCGTCCCAGTACCGGATGGAGAAACCCTTTCGCGGCACTCCAACGCACTCCGCGGCGCTGGTTAACTTCGAAATAGCCGCAACCAAAGTTGTCGCCGCGGGTGAAGTCATCGGTGGGTGGGATCCCGCTTTGCGCGGCCGCGTCACGGAACGCGCTCAGAATCGGCCACGACAGCCGTTGCTGCTCGACTCGCCATTCACCGCCGTGACCGTGCGCGGGGTTCTCCCCGCCGCCGTCGAGACTGTAGTGGTCCTCGTGGCGGCGAAAATATGGCAGAACCTCATCCCATGACCAGCCCGGATTCTGCTTCGCCCAGCCGTCGTAATCGCCGCTTTGACCGCGCATGTAGATCATGCCGTTGATCGAAGAACAGCCGCCCCAGACCTTGCCGCGCGGGTACTTGAGGGCGCGGCCATTGAGCCCCTTCTCGGCGGCGGTTTCGAACATCCAGTCGGTCCGCGGATTGCCCATGCAATACAGATAGCCGACCGGGATGTGAACCCAGATGTAGTTGTCGCGCTTACCGGCCTCGAGCAGCAGCACCCGCGCCCCAGGATCGGCTGAAAGCCGATTGGCCAGCAGGCATCCAGCGGTTCCGGCGCCAACGATAACGTAGTCGAATGCTTCCATGCCAACGGCTCCCGGTCGAACAGCAACACGCCTTCGATGCCAGCGCCCTGCTGCGCTGACAGGTGCGGCACCCTGAAGTATCGGGCATTGATACCTGACTTTGCCGACGGCCACAATCCCCGCCACCGGGTTGCTAAGTTCCGCCCCGGCCACCGATAATGGTCTGCTGGGAGGAATCAGAGTGGCAGCAGAGGCAGACGCAGTCAACAAGGCCGATCCGGCAAGGATCGCGGTCACCATTGGCGACGTCTGCGGCATCGGCCCCGAGATCGTGCTCAAGGCCCTGACCGACCGGACGGTTGCCCAGCGCTGTGTCGTGGTCGGCGATCGGGGGGTAATTGCCGCCCAGGCCAAACACCTCAAGCTGCCCATACCGGAACGGCTCGAACACGTCGCTCTGCTCGAACCACCCTACCCCGATTTCGGCGCGATCGACGCCCGCGCCGGCGAAGCCGCCTACCGCTACATCAGGCAAGCAGCGGCGATGGCCATGGCCGGCAGGGTCGGCGCCATCGTGACGGCACCAATCTCCAAGGAGGCAATGCACCGCGCCGGACATCTTTACCCGGGCCACACCGAGTTGCTGGCGGCACTCGCCGGCGGCGCTGAGGTGCGGATGATGCTGGCCAACGATGAGCTCCGGGTCGTCCTGGTCACTATCCACGAGTCGCTGCGGACCGCGATTGGCAGGATCAAGCGCGACCTGGTGCTACGCACCATCGAGATCGCCGCCGCGGGATTGCGCCGGATGGGTATTGATGATCCCCGCATTGCGGTTGCCGGACTTAACCCTCACGCCGGTGAAGGCGGGATATTTGGCGACGAGGAAACTGCCGAAATCGCACCCGCTATTGCCGCCGCACAGGCCCAGGGCATCAACGCTTCCGGCCCCTACCCGCCCGATACTGTTTTCATGCAGGCCCGTGGCTTCAAGCGCTTCGATGCGGTGGTGGCGATGTACCACGACCAGGGCCTGATTCCAGTCAAGTATCTCGGCCTCGAACAGGGACGCAACATTACCCTGGGCCTGCCGTTCCTGCGCACCAGCCCGGATCACGGTACCGCCTTCGACATCGCGGGCGCCGGAATCGCTGATCCAGCCAGCATGGTGACCGCGATCGCCTGCGCGGTGGAGATGCTTGACCACCCCCAGCGGGGAACATGAATGAGTATGATGTGAACCCACACTTCGCTAACCGCCGCCGTTCTGAGTTAGCGCTCACTTGCGGGATTAATGCCGTGTTTATTGGACATCCTTAACCACTCAACCACCCCAGGCCATCAACCCATGAACCAGCCGTTAAGCGCTGCCGACTTGCTCGCCAGCATCGACGCCCACCGCCTGATCGACCGCTCCGGGTTCGCCCCGATTACTGACC
>JAGXFG010000049.1 GCA_024637395.1 Burkholderiaceae bacterium
ATCTACAAGCGGCTCGCCAATTGCAGCGGCCGCGATGAACTCGACCGGATCCAGGAGGAACTGGTCGACCGGTTCGGGCCGTTGCCCGAACCCAGCCGGGCGCTCATCGAGACCCACCGCCTGCGGGTCGCTTCACGCCCGCTCGGGATCTCGCGCATCGACGCCAGCCCCGAGGCCGTGCTGCTGCACTTCGTCGCCCGCCCGCCGATCGAGCCGGCGGCAATCATCGCCTTCCTGCAGAGCCGGCGGGATGCCCGGCTGGCGGGTCCGGACCGCTTGCGCATTGCCACCGCCACCGCCGATCTCGCCCAACGAGTCGCCCGCGTGCACGAGATCCTGCGCGCCCTCACCCCCTGACCAACGCCACCGCAGGACCATCGCATGCCACCGCACACCTTGCCCGACCTCGTCGTCCAGCACCCTGCGCTGGCTGACAGCGCGCTCGCCGCAATCGGCGCCGAGTTGGGCCGGCCAGCGGCCGAAGGCGCGTCGACCATCGCCCGCTCGCACGACGTGTCGCTCGACAGCGCCGCCGTGCGCGAACTCGCCCAGGCCCACCTGGTCGACGCCGCACTGGTCCCGGGCGATCAGCTGCTGGGCAACTTCCGGCTGATTGCGTTCGACATGGACTCGACCCTGATCACTATCGAATGCCTCGACGAAATCGCCGATTTCGCTGGCTGCAAGCCCCAGGTGGCGGCGATCACCGAGGCGGCGATGCGCGGCGAGATTGCCGATTACGACCAGAGCCTGCGCCAGCGTGTGGCGCTGCTGGAGGGACTCGACGAGAGCGTCCTCGAGCAGGTCTGGAGCGAGCGACTGGCGATCACCAATGGTGCGCAGGAGTTGATCACGGCGGCACACGCTGCCGGCCTCAAGAGCTTGCTGGTTTCGGGCGGATTCACTTTCTTTACCGATCGGCTCCAGGCCCGGCTGGGGCTCGACTTCACCCGCGCCAACACGCTCGAGGTGGTCGACGGAAAGATCACCGGCAAGGTGGTTGGCGAAATCGTCAACGCCCAGGGCAAGCGCCGCGCGCTCGAACAGGCGTGCGAACGCACTGGCTGCTCGCCGGCGCAGGCGATCGTGGTCGGCGACGGCGCCAACGATCTCGCGATGATGGCCGTCGCCGGCATTTCGGTGGCCTACCGGGCCAAGCCGCAAGTTGCGGCACAGGCGAACTATGCGATCGGACACTGCGGGCTGGACGCGATCAGCGGGCTGTTCGCGTCGCGCCGCTGAGTCTCCCGCTCAGTTCCTCGCGCCGACCCAGACCCCGGAGAGATCGTGCTCGTCGGCCTGAGTCACGCGGACCCGGGCAAATTCGCCCACCACCAGCGCCGGATTCGGTTCGACCAGGACCACCCCGTCGATTTCGGGAGCATCCGCGGCCGAGCGCGCCAGAAAGCCCTCGCGGCCCTGCGCATCGCGCACCTGCGCATCGACCAGCACCTCGATCTCCCGGCCCACGAAGCGCTGCAGGCGTTCGGCACTGATGCCGGCCTGAAACGCCATGAACCGGGCGCGCCGTTCCTCGCGCACTTGCTCCGGCACTGCCCCCGGCAACTCATTGGCGGCCGCGCCATCGACCGGTGAATAGGCGAAGCATCCGACCCGATCGAGCCGCGCTTCGCCCAGAAACTCGAGCAGATGCTCGAATTCCTCATCGGTTTCCCCGGGGAATCCGACGATGAACGTGCTGCGGATCGTGATGTCGGGACACAACGCCCGCCAGGCGCGGATCCGCTCGATATTGCGCTCGCCCGAGGCCGGACGCTTCATCAGCCGGAGAATGCGCGGATGCGAGTGCTGGAACGGCACGTCCAGGTAAGGCAGCACGCTGCCCTCGGCCATCAGTTCCACCACCTCGTCGACATGCGGGTAGGGATAGACGTAGTGCAGCCTGATCCATGCGCCCAGCTTCCCCAGCTCGCGCGCCAGTTCGGTCATGCGCGTGCGCACTGGGCGCCCGCCAGCGAATCCGGTGCGATAACGCACGTCCACGCCGTAGGCGCTGGTGTCCTGGGAAATCACCAGCAGCTCGCGCACTCCGTCGCGAACCAGGGCCTCGGCTTCGAGCAGCACTTCGCCAATCGGCCGGCTGACCAGGTCGCCGCGCATCGACGGGATGATGCAGAACGTGCAGCGGTGATTACAGCCCTCCGAGATCTTCAGGTAGGCGTAGTGCCGCGGGGTCAGCTTGAGGCCCGGCGCCGGCACCAGGTCGACAAAAGGATCGTGCGGCTTGGGCAGGTGCCGGTGGACATGCCCCATCACCTCGTCGAGGGCGTGAGGGCCGGTCACTGCGAGCACCGCCGGGTGGACGCTCCTCACCAGGTTGCCGCCGTCGCTGCCGCTGCGCGCTCCCAGGCAACCGGTGACGATCACCTTGCCATTCTCGGCCAGTGCTTCGCCGATGGCTTCGAGTGACTCCGCGACGGCGTCATCGATGAACCCGCAAGTGTTGACGATCACCAGATCGGCCCCGGAATAGTCCGGTGCAATCTCGTAGCCTTCGCAGCGCAATTGGGTAACGATGCGTTCCGAGTCAACCAGCGCCTTCGGACAGCCCAGCGAAACAAAGCCGACCCGCGGCTCGCGCTTCCTGCGACTCACGATCGGCTACTTGCCGGACTTCGGCGGTTCAAACGGAAACGGCAAGTTGCGCATCATCGACTGGGTGCCCTGCTGCATCTGTTCCTGCATCTGCACGAACATGTTCTTGTTCTGCTCGATGTAGCTGTTCATCATCGACTGGATCATCGGTGTCTGGGCCGACATGAACTTGGTCCAGAGTTCGGGCGACGGCACCGGCGCCGAACCCGAAGTCGTTCCGGCGGGATCCTCCATCTTGGTCTGGATTTCCTGGAAGGCCTGCATGGTCTGCTCGAGGTAGGAGCCCATCATGCCCTGCATCGCATTGCCATAGAAGCGAATCATCTGCGATAGCATTTGCGCCGAAAACAGTGGCGAGCCGGCACTTTCTTCCTCGAGAATGATCTGCAGCAATACCGAGCGGGTCAGGTCATCTTCGGTCTTGGCGTCGACCACCGTGAACTCCTCACCGCGAATCACCAGCGCCTTGACATCACCGAGGGTGATGTAGGCGCTGGTCTGCGTGTCGTAGAGCCGACGGTTCGGGTACTTCTTGATCAACCGGTTCTTGGTCCCCATTGCTTCCTCTGAACGCCAACTGGCGCCTGGTTCGTCGGTGGGCGATCAGCCCATGTGCAGGCCGCCATTGAGCGAGAAGTCGGCCCCGGTGGCGAATCCGGACTCGCCGCCGGCCAGCCAGGACACCATCGAGGCGATTTCCTCCGGTGTGCCCAGGCGTTTTACCGGAATCGTGGCCACGATCTTCTCGAGCACATCGGGCCGGATGGCGGTGACCATGTCGGTGGAGATGTAGCCCGGCGAAATGGTGTTGACGGTGATCCCCTTGGAGGCCACTTCCTGGGCCAACGCCATGGTAAACCCGTGCAACCCGGCCTTGGCAGTCGAGTAGTTGGTTTGCCCGAACTGGCCCTTCTGGCCGTTGACCGAAGAGATACTGATGATCCTGCCCCAGCCCTTCTCGAGCATTCCCTCGAGCACCTGCTTGGTGACATTGAAAAGCGAATTCAGGTTGGTGTCGATGACCGCGCGCCAGTCATCGACCGACATCTTGCGCAGCATCCCGTCGCGGGTGATACCAGCGTTGTTGACCAGCACGACGGGCGGGCCATAATCGGCGCGGACCTTGTCAAAAGCGCTCTTGGTCGACTCCCAGTCGGCCACGTTGCCCATCGACGCGGCGAATTCGTAGCCATCGGCTTTTTGCGCAGCCAGCCAGGGAGTCACGTCACGCGTCGGGCCGCATCCGGCAACCACGAAGAAACCGTCGTCGTGCAGCCGCCGGCAGATCGAAGTGCCGATTCCGCCCATCCCGCCAGTTACATAAGCGATGTTTTTTTCCATCCTGGTCCCCTTGTGTCAATTATCGTTGGTTGGTGTCTCGCAGCAGGTCGTTCGCGCTGCGCCAGCAGTTCAATCCAGGCGTTCCTTCACATAACGGCCCGGCGCCGGCTCGATCGGGCGATACTTTTGGCTGCCCGCCTGCTGAGGGGCTGGCACCAGATCTCCACGATACTCCTCCAGCCAGGCAAACCAGTTCGGCCACCAGCTGCCGGGAATCTCGGTCGCAGCGTCGAACCACTGGTCCGCTTCCGGGTAGATCTCGTCCGCCACCCAGTAGCTGCGCCGGTTCTTGGCGGGCGGATTGATGACCCCGGCAAGGTGCCCGCTCGCCCCCAGAACGAAGCGCAAGTCGCCCGCGAGCAGTCCGGTCGAGGAATAGGCCGAGCGCCAGGGCACGATGTGATCTTCGCGCGAGCCGTAAATGTAGGTCGGAACGTTGATCGCGCCCAGGTCGATCGGCACCCCGGTACACTCCAGCGCTCCCGGTTTCCGCAATTCGTTCTGCAGGTAGAGGTGACGCAGATACCAGCAGTACATCGGGCCCGGCAGGCTGGTGCTGTCGGCGTTCCAGTAAAGCAGATCGAATGCCGGCGGATGCTCGCCCTTGAGGTAGTTCTTCTCGACGTAGTTCCAGACCAGGTCGCGGGCCCGCAGCATCGAAAAGGTGGACCCGAGATCCTTGCCGGACATGATTCCGCCCGCCCCCATCGTGGCTTCGCGCCACGCCACGTGCTGTTCGTCGATGAAGACGTTGACTACGCCGGGGTCTTCGAAATCAAGCAGTGTGGTCAGCAGGGTCAGTGACGCCACCGGGCGCTCGCCGTGCGCTTCCATGGCCGCCAGGGCGGTGGCCAGAATCGTCCCGCCGACGCAAAATCCCAGGGCGTTGATCTGCTCCTGGCCGCTGATTTCGCGGACCACGCGAATTGCCGCGAACGGTCCCTGCACCAGGTAATCGTCCCAGGTCAGCGTCTGCTGCGTTTCCCCGATGTTGCGCCAAGACAGCATGTACACCGTGTGGCCCTGCGCGACCAGTCCCGCGACCACGGAATTCGCCGGCTGCAGGTCGAGAACGTAGAACTTGTTGATCGCCGGCGGGACCATCAGCATCGGTCGAGCACCAACCAGTTCGGTGGTCGGCGAATATTGGATCAGCTGGATCAAATCGTTTTCAAAGACCACCGCACCGGGGGTAGTGGCCACGTTTCGCCCGACCTCGAAAGCAGTTTCGTCGCTTTGCGAGATCCGGCCCTTTTGCAGGTCGCCAAACAGATTCTCGATTCCGGCACGCAGGCTCTCCCCGCGGGTTTCGATCAGGCGCTGCTGCGCCGCCGGGTTGGTCGCCAGGAAATTCGCCGGCGACAAGGCTTCGACCATCTGCTGGGTCGCGAAACGTACCCGATCCCGCGCCTTGGGCTCGCCCTGGAGGGCTTCGGTCATCTTGAGCAGGAATTCGGAATTCAACTCGTAGAGCGACGCATTCCACGCGAAGAAGTCGTCGCCATGCCAGCTGGGATCGGCAAAGCGCGGATCTTCGACCGCCGGTTTGCCGGGGACCAGCAGGTTCTGCAGACGCTCCAGGTACTGGCCCTGGAGTTGTGCCACGCGGGTCGGATCCAGCCACACCGGAGTCTGCCCCGGTGCGGCTTCAGCATGACCGGCAGCCGGGGGAAGCTTGCCCGAGGGGGCCTTGGTCGCGGAGCCCGCCTTGGCTCCGGCGCCGGACTCACGCTCGGCAGCCTTGGCCCCGGCCTTCTTCGCCGCGGCCTTGCGCGGGGCCGGGGTTGGCTTGACCGCCGGCTTGGTCTTCCGCTTCGCGCCGCTCTTCGCGACGGCCGGCGCCGCACTGCTGCTCACCGCGGGCGCGCTCTTGCCGGCTGCGGCCGACTTCTTCGCCGCCGGTTTCTTTGCCGCTGGTTTCTTCGCCGCTGGTTTCTTCGCGGCCGGTTTCTTCGCGGCCGGTTTCTTCGCGGCCGGTTTCTTCGTCGCCGCTTTCTTTGCCGCCGGTTTCTTCGCGGTCGGTTTCTTCGCCGCCGGTTTGGTTGGCGCGCTCGGGCCTGCGTCGGCTACTGCCGGGGCAGGCGTCTTGCTGGTCACCGCCGCCGGTGCTGTGGTGCCACTGGAACTGGCTGCCTGCGCGGCACCTGCCAGCTCGTCAGTAGCCACCTTGTTTTTCCTGGTTGCCATTGATTCTCCAATTCGCGCCGGGCGCGCTTGATTCATTTTGCATTGCGGCAAATATTTGTCAACGCGTAGGGCCTTCGCGCGTCTTTGCCATGGCTCTCAGGACGCCGGCAGAATCCAGATGAACGACCCCATCCTACCCGTGGTGGTGTCCCGGCGATACGAAAAGAACTGCGCCGGCTCGCCGTGGGTGCAGCTGGTTCCGCCTGAAGCTTCGCTCACCCCGGCGCGCGCGAGACGCAGCCGCGCCAAGGCGTAAAGGTCAGCGTACCACTTGCCCGGCACCAGCGCCGTCATGAAGCACGCTTTGGCATCTTGATCGGTTCCGGTGGCGCCGGCCGCGAATGCCGCCACGACGTCCGCACCGACTTCGAAGGCGCCCGGGCCAATGGCCGGGCCGAGGTACGCCACGATGTTCCCGCTCCTGGCCCCGCGCTGCCCCATCGCCGCCAGCGTTTGCTCTATCACCCCGCCCGCCAGACCACGCCATCCGGCATGGGCGATCCCGACCACGGCCTGTTCGGAGTCGGCCAGCAACACCGGCAGGCAGTCGGCCGTCAGCATCGCTAGCACGACGCCCGGGACATCAGTGACCGCGGCGTCGGCGGCGATTTCAGGGCTGCCAGGCAATGGCGGTGCAATGCAGTACTGGACCGTGGTGCCGTGCACCTGATGCAGCCACAACGGATCCGAGGGCAGCAGCGCCCGGACCCGGGCGCGGTTGATCTGCACCATTGCCGGATCGTCACCACAGTTGGCGCCGAGATTCAGGCCGCGGTCACCGCCGCCAAGGGTGCCGAATGCTCCGCAGCTCACTCCGCCCTCGCGGGTGGTGATCAGTGCCTGCACTCGGGGCCCGACCTCCCAGTCGGGCACGATCGTGGCTATGGTCAACGCCTGGCGCTCGGTGCTGCTCATTGCCAGGAGTTCCAGTCCGACCGCGCGAGCGCAGCTTCGAGATCGATTCCAGCCGCGGCAATCGCCCCGCGCAGATCCTGGGGCGGCAGGGATTGCCAGCGGCGGGGCGCCCCAGTGGCCGGATCGACCAGGCCAAGACGCCAGGCATGTAGTGCCTGACGCTCGATCGCGCCCAGCGCCTGGCCACCGTAGAGGCTGTCACCCAGCAGCGGGTGCCCGATCGAAGACAGGTGGACCCGGATCTGATGGGTGCGTCCCGAATGCAGCCGGCATTCGAGCAAGGCCACCGCCCGGCCGGCCAGAGTTCCGCGGGCGCGCACCTGAAAATCAGTCCGTGCCGGCCGTCCCCGCGTCGCGTCGACCACCGCCATGCGCAGCCGGTTCCCGGGGTCTCGCCCGATCGCCGTGTCGACGGTGCCGGCGTCCGCGACCACCCCCGACACCAGCCCGAGGTAGCGCCGCGACATCGTCCGCTCGGCCAGTTGTCCGATCAGCGCACCGCGAGTCGCCTCGTTGTGCGCCACCACCATCAGCCCGCTGGTGTCCTTGTCGAGACGATGGACAATGCCCGCCCGCGGCAACTCCTTCAGTTCTGGCCAGCGGTGCAGCAATCCGTTCATCAGCGTGCCGCTCCAGTTGCCTGCGCCGGGATGTACCACCAGTCCCACCGGCTTGTCGAGCACGATCAGGTTGCGGTCTTCCTCGACGACCACCAGCGGAACCTGTTCAGGGCGAAACGAACGCTCGGCCTCCAGCGGCTGCGGCTCGACGACGATGCGCTCCCGTCCCGACAGCCGGGTCTTGGCCGCCAGCACACGGCCATCGCTGTAGACCGCACCGAGCGCTATCCAGCGCTGCAGGCGGGTGCGCGAATACTGCGGCAATCGCGCCGCAAGAAACCGGTCGAGCCGCTCGCCAGCCGCCCCGGCGGCATCAACTGTCAGCCGCAAAACGTCCGCGCCACCGTCGCCATCCGCCGCTTCGATATAATCGGCGCGTTGGTCCTGATCCGCGGGCGCAGTTGTTACTGTCGCCGCGGGGGTCGCGGCGACCGGGCCGTTTCCGGTGCTGTTCCTAATCCTTCCTGCCACGATATGACCGCTGCCCCGTATTTGAAACGCCTGCTAGGTCTATTGGCGCTGCTGGCCGCAATCGCGCTCAGCGGATGCGGTTCTGGAAAGGAGCCCGACAAGACCATCAACTGGACCCCCGAGCAATTATATGCAGACGCCCGCGATGAGATGTCCTCGGGCAACTATGGCGCGGCGATCAAGCAGCTCGAGCGTCTCGAGTCGCGCTACCCATTCGGGCGCTGGGCCCAACAGGCTCAGATAGACATCGCCTATGCCAATTACAAGGATGGCGAGCGGGCGCTGGCGCTGGCGGCGGTCGAGCGGTTCATCAAGTTGCACCCGAATCACCCGGCGCTCGACTACGTCATCTATCTCAAGGGACTCATCAACTTCAACGATCAGCAAGGTCTGCTTGCCAGCCTCGGCGGCCAGGATCTCTCGGAGCGCGATCTCAAGGCCTCGCGCGAGGCTTTCGACGCGTTCAAGGAGGTCGTGCAACGCTTCCCGCAAAGCAGGTACGCCCCCGACTCCGAGGCGAGACTGCGGTACCTGCTCAACAACATGGCCGCCGGCGAAGTCCACATCGCCCGTCATTACTATCTGCGCGGCGCCTACGTGGCCGCCGCCAATCGCGCCCAGGACGTGGTCCAGCAATATCCGCAAGCTCCGGCGGTCGAGGAAGCGCTCTACATCATGGCGCGTTCCTTCGAGTATCTCGGGCTCGACGCGCAAAGCGCCGACGCGCAGCGCGTGCTGGACAAGAACTTCCCGAACAGCGTCTTCATGGCGCAGGGCATCAGTAGCGGCGCCTATCGCTGGTTCGAGATCTGGCGCTAGCCTTCGGCCGGTTCGGCCAGCGACCGGTCCTCGGTGCCGGATCCGGGCTCGAGCGCTGAATTGATGAAGGCGAGCACCTCCTCGCGGTCCCGGGTGCGCCGAAACGGCGGCAGGCTGGCGATCAGCCGCCGCCCGTAGGACCGGGTAGCGAGGCGCTCGTCGCCGACCACCAGCACCCCACGATCGGTTTCGGAGCGGATCAGCCTTCCGGCACCCTGTTGCAGCGAGGTTGCGGCTTCCGGCAGTTGATGATCGCGGAACGGATCACGGCCTTCGCGGCGAGCCGCCGCGATCCGGGCTTGAATCACCGGATCGTCAGGTGGCGCAAAGGGCAGCTTGTCGATCACCAGCAGCGACAACTGCGCACCTACCACGTCAACCCCCTCCCAGAACGAGGCGCTGCCAATGAGCACCGGCGCCGGCGCGGCGCGGAACCTGGCCAGCAGTTCGGGGCGGGCAGCGCTGCCCTGGACCAGCAACTCGATGTCGCCACCGTTGGCGCCGACCCGATCAGCGAGCAACTCGGCGATCCGATCAACCATGCGCAAGCTGGTGCAGAGCACGAAGGCGCGACCGCGATTGGCCACCAATAGCGGCCAGATTTCGGCCGCGAGCGCCGCCGCAAAACCTGCGCCAGCCGGTTCGCCACAGCCGCTCGGCACGTACAGCAGGGCATTGTGTTCGTAGTCGAAAGGGCTCTCCCAGCGCGCGGTGCGCGCCTGCTCCAGGCCGAGTGCCTGCTGGAAGTGATCGAAGCGGCCAGCCACCGAAAGCGTGGCCGAGACAAAGATCCAGGCGCGCGGACCGGCCGCCAGGTGGCGACGAAATGGCCCTGCTACCGACAACGGCGTGGCATGCAGGATCACCGCGCCGCTCATGACCTCGACCCAGCGCACGGCCTCGAATTTCATGGTGGCTTCATTGCCGCTAGCGGTGTCGTCGGCGGCGGCGTCAGCGCCCTCCCGGTCGCCAGCGCCGGGGTCAATCACTGCCTTGATCCAGGCCTCGAGAGCACTCGCCAGTTCCCTGGCGCGCTGGTGCAGGCGCTGCAGGTCACTCGAACGCTCCTCGCTGATGGCAGTGGCCGCCTGCGCCGCTGCGACCATCTCCTGGACCACTGCCAGGGCGCGGCCAAAGCCCGGCATCCGCGCCACCCGTTCATGATCGAGTCGCCCGGGGGCGCCGGCCTCCAGGCGCAGTTCACGAACCGCGCGCTCGATGCCGTCGGCAAGCGCCATCCAGTCGGCCGCGTCGCGCGCGTCGGCCCAACCGACTCGGCGCAGATCCCGCGCCCATTCGATCAGTTGCCGCGACGACAGGGCGGCGCCGAAAAACCTGGTCGCCACGCCCGGTAACTGGTGCGCCTCATCGAAGATCACCGCCTGGGCGTTAGGCAGCAACTCGGCCACGCCTTCGTCGCGCAGTGCCAGGTCGGCACAGAACAGGTGGTGATTGACGATCACCACTTCGGCGCGCTGCGCCGCCTGCCGCGCCCGCACCACGAAACACTCGCTCCATTGCGGGCACTCCTGACCGAGACAATTCTCCCGGGTGGAGGTCGCCATCGACCAGACCGGGGCGTCCTCGGCCACCCCCACCGCTTCGGCCCGGTCGCCGGTCGCCGTAATTGCCGCGAAACGCTCGATCCGCCGCAGCAGCGCCACATCCTCACGCCTCTCGAAGCGCCCGTCGACCAGGTTGCGGGCCAGATGATGACGGCAAACATAATTGGCCCTGCCCTTGAGGACCGCCACCTGCGGGTTAAGGCCGAGCGCGCGCGACACCGCCGGCAGATCACGCGCCAGCAGCTGGTCCTGGAGGGTCTTGGTGCCGGTGCTGACCAGCACCTGGCCGCCGGCGAGAAGGGCCGGGACCAGATAGGCAAAGGTCTTGCCGGTGCCGGTGCCGGCCTCGGCTATCAGACAGTCACAGCCAGTGATCGCGTCGGCGATCGCGACGCCGAGCTGCTGTTGTGAGGTTCGCGGCCGGAAACCGGTTTGGGAACGGACCAACTCGCCGTCGCCGCCAAATGCCGCGGCGACTGCCTCAGCGTACTCGCTCAAACCTGCCGACTCTTGCTCAGGCCGGCACGTCTGGCACCAGTTGCATCTGCAGGATCATGATGTCGTCCTTGATCTGCAGTTTGCGTTTTTTTAATCGCCGCAGTTGCAACTCGTCAAAATTGGGCTGCTGTCCAATCGCCGCTATTACGGCGTCCAGCCCCCTGTGCTCGAGCTGTAGCTCGGCGATCCTGCGCTTTATTGGTTCCAAATCCGACTCGTTGGCTGCTTTCATGGCTCAATCGGCCAGGCCGGAACACGACCGATCCGACCCATGGTTGGAAGAGATTACATCATACTGCGCGCGACCCCGCCGTTCAATAAGAGTCGGCTTTTGGCGGGGTCGATATTAAGTTGTCGACAATCGTCTGCCCGTGCTAGGCGCGCGCACTCGCCGCTGAGGATGACTCCGCCAGCCCCTAGAGGTTGATGGCGCGCTTGGCAGAGGCCAGTGCCGCCTCGCGCATGGCCTCCGAGAGCGAGGGGTGCGGGTGCGAGGTTCGGGCGATATCCTCACCCGAGGCCTTGAACTCCATCGCCAGG
This sequence comes from Burkholderiaceae bacterium, assembly GCA_024637395.1. GTDB lineage: Bacteria > Pseudomonadota > Gammaproteobacteria > Burkholderiales > Burkholderiaceae_E > JAGXFR01. The sequence continues at coordinate 11,573 of JAGXFG010000049.1, forward strand.
GCCGCTTCGGCGATCAGATCCGACGCCGACGCCGCGATGATATGCACCCCCAGCAGTTCGTCGGTCTTGGCGTCGACCAGGACCTTGACGAAGCCCTCGGGCGTGCCCATCCCAAGAGCCCGACCGTTGGCCGCCAGCGGACACTGTCCGCTGTGATAGGCCCGCCCGGCCTCCTTGAGCTGGCGCTCGTTGGATCCGACCCAGGCGATTTCGGGCGAAGTGTAGATCACCCAGGGGATGCAATCGTAGTCGATGTGGCTCTTTTGCCCGGCGATTCGCTCGGCGACCATCATGCCCTCGTCCTCGCCCTTGTGGGCAAGCATCGGCCCGCGAACCACGTCCCCGATCGCGTAAATCCCCGGCAGCGGAGTCTGGCAATGCTGATCCACCGGAATGAAACCGCGCTCGTCGGTGGCCAGTCCGATGGCCTCGAGATCAAGGCCGGCCGTGTTCGGGACCCGACCCACCGAGACGAACAGCCGGTCGACCTCTAGGCTGCAGGCCTCGCCCTTCTCGTCGGTGTAGGCAACCGTAACGCCCTTCTTGGTCTTGCGAACCTTGCCGATGGTCACGCCCAGGTCGATCTTGAGTCCCTGCTTGGTGAAGGTCTTCCAGGCCTCGCGGGAGACCGCATCGTCGCAGGCCGCCAGGAAACTCGGCAAAGCCTCGAGGATCGTCACCTCGGAGCCGAGCCGTCGCCAAACCGAGCCCAGTTCCAGGCCGATCACGCCAGCCCCGATGACCCCCAGCTTCTTGGGCACCTCCGAGAGCGCGAGTGCCCCCTCGTTGTCACAGATGACCTTGTTGTCGACCTCGATGTCGGGCAGATGGCGGGCCCGCGACCCGGTGGCGATCACCACGTTCCGGGTTGTAAAGACCTCGGTTTCACCGCCCCCGCTGACCTCGATCTGATAGCCGTCGTCCCCCGAACCGACGAAACGGCCATGTCCCTTGAGCCAGGCGATCTTGTTCTTGCGGAACAGGAACTCGATGCCCTTGGTCATCTTGCTGACGATGGCGTCCTTGCGGGCCATCATCCGGCCCAGGTCGACCGAAACGCCCTTGACGTCGATACCGTGCTCGCCCAGGTGATGACTGGCCTTGTCATACTCCTCCGACGATGCCAGCAGTGCCTTCGAGGGGATGCAGCCAACGTTGAGGCAGGTGCCGCCGAGTGCCGGGGCACCCGATGGATCAAGCCACTTCTCGACACATCCGACCTTGAATCCAAGTTGCGCGGCCCGGATGGCAGACACATAACCTGCCGGTCCCGCGCCGATGACGATGACGTCGTAGCTTTGCGCCATTCCTGTTCCCCTAGATGTCGAGCAGCAGTCGCGCCGGATCCTCCAGCGCATCCTTGACGGCAACCAGGAACAGCACTGCTTCCCGGCCGTCGATGATGCGATGGTCGTAGGACAACGCGAAGTAGTTCATCGGCCGGATAACCACCGCGCCGTTCTCCACCACGGGCCGCTCCTTGGTCGCGTGGATGCCCAGGATCGCCGACTGCGGGGGATTGATGATCGGCGTCGAGAGCATCGAGCCGAACACGCCGCCATTGCTGATCGAGAAAGTGCCGCCGGTCAATTCTTCGATCCCGAGCTTGCCTTCCTGCGCCCGCTTGCCGAAGTCGGCGATGGTCTTCTCGATTTGCGCAAAACTCAGCTGATCGGCGTCCCTGATCACCGGCACCACCAGCCCGCGCGGCGAGCCGACTGCCACCCCGACGTCGAAGAAGCCGTGGTAGACGATGTCATTGCCGTCGATCGAGGCATTCACCAGCGGGAATTTCTTGAGTGCGTGGACCACCGCCTTGACGAAAAACGACATGAAGCCCAGCCGCACGCCGTTTTCCTTCTCGAACTTCTCGACGTAGCGCTTGCGCAGCTCGATCACCGGCTGCATGTTGACCTCATTGAAGGTCGTCAGGATGGCGTTGCTCGACTGCGACTGCAGCAGCCGTTCAGCCACCCTCTGGCGCAGTCGCGACATCGGCACGCGCTGGCTCGGACGCCCGGCGAGAATCTTGGAAATATCAACCGGAGCCTTCACTTGGGGCAGCGCCGCCGCCGCGGAGCGCGCCTCGGCAGCGGCCGCTGGTGCAGACGCGGCCGGCGCAGGCGCCGCCGGTGCCGCCTTGCCCTGGGCCATGGCTTCGATAACGTCGCCCTTGGTAATGCGGCCGTCACGGCCGGTACCGGTGACGTCGCCAGGTCCAAGGCCGGCTTCGGCCATCATCTTGGCCGCGGCCGGCAGGGCCACACCTTTCGAATCACCACCGCTGGGAGCCGCACTCGAGTGGACTCCCGGAGCCTGGACGCCAGCGGCACTGGCCGGCGGCGGCGGCGGTTTCGGGGCCGGCTCCTGCTTGGTCTCCTTGGGGCTGGCGCCAGCTTCGGCCTTGGCCGAGGTGTCGATGATCGCGATCACCTCCTCGGCAATCACGGTCGAACCGTCGCCCTTGCGTACTTCGCGCAGGACCCCGGCGGCCGGGGCCGGCAATTCGAGCACGACCTTGTCGGTCTCGATATCGATCAGGTTCTCGTCCTGGGCAACCGCTTCGCCCACCTTCTTGTGCCACTGCAGCAGTGTCGCCTCTGCGACCGACTCCGACAGCTGCGGGACCTTGACTTCGAGCAATGCCATTTTGGAACTCCGGATATGAGTTGCGAGCGTCGGGACCGATCAGGCGGTCTTCTTCTTCGCGGTGCGTTTGCCTTCGCCCAGCGCCGCAGCAATGAGGTCACGCTGCTGCGCGAAATGCTTCTCGTAATAGCCCACCGCCGGGGAAGCCGACGCCGGCCGGCCGGCGTAGCTCAGTTGCTGCCCCGCAACCAGCGCTTCGCCGATGTGGTGCTGGACATAGAACCACGCCCCCTGGTTCTGCGGCTCGTCCTGGCACCAGACAATCTGCTGCGCGTTGCCAAAGGCGCGCAGCTCGTTTTCGAAAGTCTTGTGCGGGAACGGATAGAGCTGCTCGATGCGCAACACGGCAACATTCTGGCTGACCAGTTCGGAGCGGGCCGTCAGCAGGTCGTAATAGATCTTGCCGGTGCAGATCACCACCCGCGTGACCTTCTTGGGATCGATCGCCGGATCGGTTTCCCCGATTACGGGCAGGAATCCGCCGCGCGCAAACTGCGCCAGCGGTGAGACCGCGGCCTTGTTGCGCAACAGCGACTTGGGCGACATGATCACCAGCGGCTTGCGATAGAGCCTGATCATCTGTCGGCGAATCAGGTGGAAAAACTGCGCCGGAGTAGTCGGCTGGCAGACCTGCATGTTGTTCTCCGCGCACAGCTGCAGGAAGCGTTCCGGCCGTGCCGAAGAGTGCTCTGGACCCTGACCCTCGTAGCCGTGGGGCAGCAGCAGCGTTAGCCCGGAGATCCGGCCCCATTTGGTTTCACCCGAGGAAATGAACTGGTCGATCACGACCTGCGCGCCATTGACGAAATCGCCGAACTGCGCTTCCCAGATCACCAGGGTGTTCGGCCTGGTGGTCGAATAGCCGTACTCGAAGCCCAGCACCGCCTCTTCCGAAAGCACCGAGTCGATCACGTTGAAATTGCCCTGACTCTCGGCGACGTGTTCGAGCGGGATGTACTTGCCCTTGCCCCACTCCTCACGCGCCTGGTCGTGGAGCACCGCGTGACGATGAGTGAAGGTTCCGCGCGCCGAATCCTGCCCCGACAGCCGGATCGAGTAGCCATTGGCCAGCAGCGTGGCAAAAGCCATGTGCTCGCCCATGCCCCAGTCGAGTGGTGCCTCGCCGGCCGCCATCGCGGAGCGATCGCGCAAGACCTTTTCGACCAGCGGGTGCAGGCGCAAGGTATCGGGGACCGTCGTGATCCGCTTGCCGATGCGCTTGAGCTCGGCCATCGGCACGGCGGTGTCGGCGGCATCGGTCCATTTGCGGTTCAGGAACGGCTTCCAGTCGCTCGCGAACTTGCTCTTGAAGTTCGACAGCACCGGGCCGGAGGAATGGGTGCCGGCGTCCATCGCCGCGCGGAAGTCCACCGCCATCTGGTCGGCTTCCTCCTTGGTGATGATCCCCTGCCCGATCAGCCGCTCGGCGTAGATCTGGCGGGTGGTCGGCAGCGCGCCGATGCGCTTGTACATCAGCGGCTGGGTGAATGCCGGGGTGTCCTGTTCGTTATGTCCAAGGCGCCGGTAGCAGACGATGTCGAGCAGCACGTCCTTGCGGAACTTGGTGCGAAAATCCACCGCCAGCGCTGCCGCGAATGCGACCGCCTCGGGATCATCGCCGTTGACGTGGAGCACCGGCGCCTCGATCATCTTGAGGACGTCGGTGCAGTACAGTGTCGAGCCCCGGTCGCGCGGGTCGGACGTGGTGAAGCCGATCTGGTTGTTGATTACGATGTGGACCGTCCCGCCGGTGCCGTAGCCGCGGGTCATCGCCATGTTCAGCGTCTCCATCACCACGCCCTGGCCGGCAATCGCGGCGTCGCCGTGAACCAGCACCGGCATCACCTGTACGCCATCGGTGTCGCCCCGCCGTTCCTGGCGCGCCTTCACCGCCCCCTCGACCACCGGATTGACGATCTCGAGGTGCGACGGGTTGAACGCCAGTGTCAGGTGGATCGGGCCGCCGGAGGTCGATACGTCACTTGAATAGCCCTTGTGGTACTTGACGTCACCGCTGGGAAGATCCGCTGCATGCCGGCCCTCGAATTCCGCGAACAAGTCCTTCGGGCTCTTGCCCAGCGTGTTGACCAGCACGTTGAGGCGGCCGCGGTGAGCCATGCCGATGACGATCTCCTGCACCCCCTGTTCGCCGGCACGCTCGATGACCTCGGACAGAGCCGGAATGAAACTCTCACCGCCTTCGAGCGAAAAGCGCTTCTGGCCGACGTACTTGGTGTGGAGGTATTTTTCGAGGCCTTCCGCCGCGGTCAGCGATGCCAGGATTCCGATCTTCTTGTCGGCGTCGAAATCCGGCTGCGAGCGTGAACCCTCGAGGCGTTCCTGCATCCAGCGCCTCTGGGCAGGGTCGTTGACGTACATGAATTCGGCGCCAATCGTGCCGCAATAGGTATCGCGCAGCGCCTGCAGGATCTCGCGCAGCGACGCCGAATCGAAGCCCAGGAAGGTGTTCGCGGCCGAGTAGATATGCGCTTGGTCACCCTCGGTGAAACCGTAGAAATCCGGTTCGAGTTCCCGGATGACCGGACGCTGGCGACGCTTGAGGGGATCGAGATCGGCCCACTGGTAGCCCAGGAAGCGATAGTTGGACACCAGCTGCTGCACATAGACCTGCTTGCGCGCCGCATCGGCATCTCCGCCCACCACCTGGGGACGCAGCGTCCCTTCGCGCGAGCGCTCGGCAAACGAGCGCACCACCGGGTCATGGGCGACATCGCGGGTATGCTGGTTTCCGTCCGACGCAGGGACAACCTGCATGTTGTCGAAGTATTGCCGCCAGACGTCGGCCACGGAGCCGGGATCTCGAAGGTAACTCTCGTAGAGTTCCTCGATGTAGGGAACGTTGCCGCCGAACAAATAGGAGTTCGACGCAAAGGTCTTCATCATGTGCGCTTCACCTTTCAGGACGAGTTTCTCGTCGAAGATGCCAGGACCGCAGCCGTTCGCCCGGTCCCCAGGCCAGCCACCGGTTTTCGGTGACCAAGCCCGCGATGCATGGAATTAAGAATATTGATCAGTTCATAGGCACGTTCGGCGAACCCGACAAGGATACTCGCGAAGCACGCAAAGCTCCAATGCCGGGCGTGTTGCCAGCCTCCCTGGTGGTACTCAGCCAACCCCGGTGCCAGCGCCCAGCGGATTTCCCATGAGAATCACATGGTTTTTGCCACAACGATCCGCGCGCCGTGCCTGGCCCCCGCCCAAACGGCGAGCGCGCCGCCGGAGGAAAACCTCCGGGACGCGCTCGTTTTTGCCAACTGCTGGCTATTGCCGACTTAACGCTTGTCGACCGGGATGAAGTCGCGGGTCGGATAGCCGGTGTAGAGCTGACGCGGGCGACCGATCTTCTGGTCGGGTTCCGAGATCATCTCGTTCCACTGCGAAATCCAGCCGACCGTGCGCGAAACCGCGAACATGCAGGTGAACATCGACACCGGGATGCCCATCGCCTTCTGGACGATGCCCGAGTAGTAGTCAACATTCGGATAGAGCTTGCGCGACACAAAGTAGTCGTCCTCGAGCGCGATCTGCTCGAGCTTCATGGCGATCGCAAACAGCGGATCGTCGTGCAGGCCAAGTTCGGTGAGCACTTCGTGACAGGTTTCGCGCATCAGCTTGGCACGCGGGTCATAGTTCTTGTAGACGCGGTGACCGAAGCCCATCAACTTGACGCCCGAGTCCTTGTCTTTGACCTGTTTGATGAACTCGCCGATCTTGCTGACGCCACCGTCGGCGAGCAGCTTGTTGAGCATCACCAGGCAGGCTTCGTTGGCCCCGCCGTGCGCCGGTCCCCACAGCGTCGAAATCCCGGCCGAGATGCAGGCAAAGGGATTGGCGCCCGACGAGCCCGCCAGCCGCACGGTCGAGGTCGACGCGTTCTGCTCGTGGTCGGCGTGCAGGATCAGAATCCGGTCGAGCGCACGCACCAGCACATCGTTCTGGACGTAATCTTCGCAGGGCGTGCCGAACATCATCTGCATGATGTTCGCGGCGAACGACATCTCGAAGCGCGGATAGCGGAACGGCTCGCCGACCGAATACTTGTAGGCCATCGCCATCAGGGTCGGAATCTTGGCAACCACGCGGATCGCCGACTTGCGCCGCGATTCCGGGTCCGTGATGTCGAGGGTGTCGTGATAGAAGGCCGCCAGCGCGCCGATCACGGCGACCAGAACCGCCATCGGATGCGCGTCACGGCGGAAGCCCGTGAAGAAGCGGTGCATCTGCTCGTGCACCATCGAGTGGTTATTGATTTCCGCGCCGAACTGCGCGCGCTCGGCGGCAGTGGGCAACTCACCATAGAGCAACAGGTAACAGACTTCGAGATGATCGCAATTCTCGGCGAGCACCTCGATCGGGTATCCCCGGTAGATCAGTTCACCCTTGTCACCGTCGATATAGGTGATCTTGGATTCGCAGGCCGCCGTCGACATGAAGCCCGGGTCAAAGGTGAACTTGCCCGTCTGCCCGTAGATCTTGCGGATGTCGATCACGTCCGGCCCGACGGTTCCCTTGTAGATCGGCATTTCGATAGATGGGGTTCCATCGCTGAAACTGAGGGTTGCCTTCTGTTCACTTTTCATTTTCGCTTCCTCTTCTTCGGTAAATACGGGGATGGTTCGATCTCCGGTTGTTTCGCCCCCCCCGAGGCGAAACTGCGATCAGTGCTGTCTCAGCATCGCGAGTACGCGGCGGGTGGCCGGGTCATCGAGACCCTTCCCTGGTTCGCCGTGTCCTCGAATCAATTCGAACAGCTCCTTGTCGCCGCAGTCGAGCAAACGCTCCAGCCCGGCGATTTCCTCTTCGCCAAGCAGGTCCTGGTGCACATCGAGAAACCTTGCCAACACAATGTCGTTCTCCAGCAGGCCGCGTCGCGCCCGCCAACGCAACCGCTGGCGCCGCTCATCCAGGCCCGGCGACGCCGTCTCCGGCGCCCTCCCGCCCGCGCCGGCCTCTGTTTCCTGCCCTGTCATGCCTGTTCCCGTAGCCATCGATTGGTCAGCATGGCCTCAGCCGAGATGGTTGAAGTAATGGTGACTGGCGGTGACGTAGTAGCCGCGCCGTACCTCGACCGGCTGCTCTTCATAGGTAAACGAAACCCGGTCGACCTGAAGCAGCGGAGTGCCCACCTCGATCCCGAGGACATCGGCTTGCTCGGGCTGGGCCAGAACCGCCTTGAGCCGCTCCTCGGCCCGCAGCATCTGGACTCCGAATTCAGCTTCCAGATAGCCGTAGAGCAGGCCCTGGTAGCTCGCGAACCCTTCGGCGCTGAAGCCCTTGAAGCGCTCCGCCGGCAGCCAGATCTCGTCGAGAGCCGTGGGCTTGTCGCCAAACAGCAGTACCCGCCGCGTCAGGATCACCGCCTCCCCCGGGCGCAGCCGCAACTGCCGCGACAGCGCGGCCGCCGGCCTGGTACGCCGGCACTCGAGGACGTTGCCGCCGAGCGATTCCAGATCGCCTTCATCGGGACGCAGTTTCAGGAAGCGAAATTGGTTCACACGCTGCAGGTGTGATCCGACGAAGGTGCCCCGCCCCTGCCGCCGCACCAAAACGTTCTCCGCGGCCAACTCGTCGATTGCCCGCCGGGCGGTGCCCTGGCTCACGCCGAAACGGACCGCCAACTCGGTCTCGCTGGGGATCATGTCACCCGGCTTCCATTCACCTTCCTTGAGGCTGCGCAGGATCAATGCCCGGATCTGGCGATAGAGCGGCGCGAAGGTCGGCACCTGAGCGCCTCCCAAGGGCCTTGCACCGTCATCGTTGGGAACCTGTTCGACCATTGTCTGGGCTTGTCCGTTGGCGCAATTGTTCAACGCATTGAATCACGCATGCGCCCTCAAGTCTAGGGGCTTATGTCTTATAACATTGATTATCACTAGTTGACAGTAACTCGGGCTAAAACTAGACTCACTTATCTACTACTGCGACCCTTCGGGGGCAGTTCGCCGGGGTTCGTTTCAAAACCGTCCAGCTCCATCCAAGAAGAGGAAACCATGAACAAACCAGTCAAACGCGTCGCAGTCACCGGCGCCGCCGGTCAGATCGGCTATGCCATCCTGTTCAGGATCGCCAACGGCGACATGCTCGGCAAGGATCAGCCCGTAATTCTTCAGTTGCTCGACATCGAGCCGCAAGTTCCGGCCATGCGCGGCGTGGTCATGGAGCTCGACGACTGTGCGTTCCCGCTGCTCAAGGGCGTCGTGGTCACGCACGACCCGATGGTCGCCTTCAAGGACGTCGACTACGCCGTGCTGGTCGGTGCCCGTCCGCGCAGCAAGGGGATGGAGCGCAAGGACCTGCTCGAAGCCAACGGCGCGATCTTCACGGTTCAGGGCAAGGCGCTCGACGCAGTTGCCAGCCGTGACGTCAAGGTTCTGGTAGTGGGCAACCCGGCCAACACCAACGCCTATATCGCGATGAAATCGGCGCCCAGCCTGCCGGCCAAGAACTTCACCGCGATGCTGCGCCTCGACCACAACCGGACACTTTCCCAGCTCGCCGCCAAGACTGGCAAACCGGTCGATTCGTTCGAAAAAGTGGCAGTCTGGGGGAACCACTCGCCGACGATGTATCCCGACTATCGTTTCGCGACCGCCGGCGGCCAATCGGTCAAGGACATGATCAACGACGAGGCCTGGAACAACGATGTGTTCATGCCCACCGTCGGCAAGCGCGGTGCGGCCATCATCGAGGCCCGCGGTTCGTCGTCGGCGGCGTCGGCCGCCAGCGCCGCGATCGACCACATGCACGACTGGGTGCTCGGCACCGGCGGCAAGTGGGTCACGATGGGCATTCCGTCGGACGGTTCGTACGGCATCCCCGAGGGCACCATCTACGGTTTCCCGGTTACCTGTGCCAATGGTGAATACCAGATGGTTCGCGACCTGCCGATCGATGCTTCGTCCCGCAGCCGGATGGACAACACCCTGCAGGAACTGATCGGCGAGCGTGACGCGGTCGCCCCCCTCCTCGGTTAACCCTTTCTGCGGTCGGCAGGCCTCGCGCCACGCTGACCACTGAAGACCATGGCCGGATCGGAGTCGCTCCCCGAGCGCCCCCCGATCCGGCCTTTTCCTTTCCTGCCCCACGCTGCAATCCCGGGGCGGACAATGTCTATCCACACGGGCAACTCATGACACCAAGCGCCGGCAACAGATTTCGCGCAGCCCTGGCAGCGGAGCGGCCGCTGCAGATTCCCGGGGCGATCAACGCCAACCACGCATTGCTTGCCCGGCGGGCGGGGTTCCAGGCCATCTACCTGTCTGGCGGCGGGGTCGCGGCCGGGTCGCTGGGAATGCCCGACCTGGGCATCTCCAATCTTGACGACGTCCTCACCGACGCCCGCCGGATCACCGACGTTTGCGACCTGCCGCTGCTGGTCGACGTCGACACCGGCTTCGGCGCCTCGGCATTCAACATTGCGCGTACCGTCCGTGCACTGATCAAGTCAGGCGCCGCCGCCCTGCACATCGAGGACCAGGTGGGCGCCAAACGCTGCGGACACCGTCCGGGCAAGGAAATCGTCAGTCAGCAGGAAATGGTCGACCGGATCAAGGCCGCCGTCGACGCCCGCAGCGATCCCGATTTCTTCATCATCGCGCGCACCGATGCCCTTGCGGTCGAGGGGCTCGAGCGCGCGCTCGAGCGCGCCCGCGCCTGCGCCGAGGCCGGGGCCGACGGCATCTTCCCGGAGGCGATGACCGAATTGGGCATGTACCAGCGCTTTGCCCAAGCCACCGGGAGACCGGTGCTGGCCAACATCACCGAGTTCGGCAGCACGCCGCTCTTCGGGCTCGAGGAACTGCGCAGCGCCGACGTGGCGATGGCGCTCTACCCCCTGTCGGCGTTTCGGGCCATGAACCGGGCCGCGCAACTGGTGTACCAGAGCCTGCGTCGCGACGGCACCCAGAAGGCGGTCGTCGGCCAGATGCAAACCCGCCAGGAGTTGTACGATTCGATCGACTACTGGGAATACGAAAAACGGCTCGACGAGCTGTTCACCAAGCCCGGTTAACGGCAAAGATGCGCCGTTGGTCGGCTCCGACGGTCGAGGCGAACACGGGTCAGCCAAAGAGGCTAGGATGTGACCTCAGGGTTATCCCTGGAGCGAATTGGGGTAGCTCGGTGGCACGCCGCCGAGATGCGGGTTGAGTTCCAGCTTGTGGCGCTGTCGGAGGAACCGGGATCCTTTACGGCGCACATTTCGGAGCAACGAAATGAAAAGAGCAACTTTCTCAAGCGTCAGCGCTGCGCTGACCGTCGCCGGAGCCGCTGTCCTTGCCGGGCAAGTCCAGGCCGCCGAGACCGAGATAGCCATCACCGCGGTACCAGCCACCGCCACGCGCGTGGTGATCACTCCCGCGGTAACACCACCCCGGCCAGCAGCGGGCGAGGCTTCCGTGAGGGCCCCGGTCCTGATCGCCTTCGAAGCCGGGGTCTACAAGTGCGAACTCGGCCGCAGCGTCAACGTCAGCGACATAACGTCCGATCGCGGGTCGGTCAAACTCCAGTGGGCCCGCAAGGACTACACCATGCTGGCGGTCTCGACCCGCACCGGCGCGCTGCGCTACGAAGACTCGGCCAGCGGCCTGGTTTGGATCGTCATCCCCGCCAAGGCGATGCTGCTCGACACCAGCAAAGGAAAACAGTTGGCCAATGAGTGCCGCCTCTGACGGCGACCGGCCTTCTCAATTACAATTTTCCTTTTCGCCCAATAATTTCACTAAGGATGTGCGCGCCGCCCCCGTGGGCGGCGCGCTGCCCCCATTCCACCCAGGAAGAGATCCGCAATGGCCAATAATCCGTTCAATAGTCGCAAGGATTTCACCACTAAGTCGGGCAAAACCGGCGCCTTCTACTCGCTGCCGGCCCTGGCGCGCAAGTTCCCGAACGTGAAGAAGATGCCGCTTTCGATGCGCATCGTCCTCGAAGCGGTGCTGCGCAACGTCGATGGCAAGAAAGTGACCCTCGAGCACGTCGAGCAGCTCGCCAACTGGGCGGCCAACGACAAGCGTGTCGAGGAAATCCCGTTCGTCGTGGCGCGGGTCGTGCTCCAGGACTTCACCGGTGTGCCGCTGTTGGCTGACCTGGCGGCAATGCGCAGCGTCGCTGCCCGCACCAACAACGACCCCAAGGTAATCGAGCCGCTGGTTCCGGTCGACCTGGTGGTCGATCACTCGGTGATGATTGATTATTTCGGCACTCCCAATGCGCTTGAACTCAACATGAAGCTCGAGTTCGCCCGCAACCAGGAGCGTTACCAGTTCATGAAATGGGGCATGCAGGCGTTCGACACCTTCAAGGTCGTGCCGCCCGGAATCGGCATCGTCCATCAGGTCAACCTCGAGTACCTGGCCCGTGGCGTCCACCAAAAGGGCGGCGTCTACTACCCCGACACCCTGGTCGGCACCGACAGCCACACCACCATGATCAACGGCATCGGCGTGGTCGGCTGGGGCGTTGGTGGCATCGAAGCCGAGGCCGCGATGCTGGGCCAGCCGGTCTACATGCTCACCCCCGATGTCGTCGGCGTGAACCTGACCGGCAAGCTGCGCGAAGGCTGCACCGCGACCGACCTGGTGCTGACGCTCACCGAGATGCTGCGCAATGAAAAAGTGGTCGGGAAATTCGTCGAATACTTCGGCACCGGCACCAGCAGCCTGTCGGTTACCGATCGCGCGACCATTGCCAACATGGCCCCCGAGTATGGCGCGACGATGGGCCTCTTCCCGGTCGATGAAAAGACCGTGGCCTTCATGCAGGGCACCGGCCGCACGGCCGCCGAAGTCGACGCGTTCGAGAGCTATTTCAAGGCGCAAGGCATGTTCGGCGTCCCGAAGGTCGGGCAGCTGAACTACACCAAGGTGGTCGAGCTCGACCTCGGCAAGGTTGCCCCCTCGCTGGCAGGGCCGAAGCGCCCGCAGGATCGCATCGAAATCGGCAAGGTCCGCTCGACTTTCGAGAACCTGTTCTCGAAGCCGGCAGCCGACAATGGCTTCAACAAGCAGGCAGTGGATCTCCACAGGGTCTACACGACCAGCGCCGGCACCGAGATGCGCAACGGCGACATCCTGATCGCCGCGATCACGTCCTGCACCAATACCTCCAACCCGGGGGTGATGCTCGCCGCCGGCCTGCTGGCCAAGAAGGCGGTGGCCCGCGGCCTCACGGTCAAGCGGACCATCAAGACCTCGCTGGCTCCGGGATCGCGGGTAGTGACCGAATATCTGACCCGCACCAAGCTGCTGCCCTACCTCGAGCAACTTGGATTCTCGGTCGCCGCCTATGGCTGTACGACCTGCATCGGCAACGCCGGCGACCTGACTCCGGACGTCAATGAGGCGATCATCACCAACGATATGGTGTGTGCCGCGGTGCTCTCGGGCAATCGCAACTTCGAGGCCCGGATCCACCCCAACCTGCGGGCCAATTTCCTGGCGTCGCCGCCCATGGTCGTCGCTTACGCCATCGCCGGCAACATCCAGGTCGACCTGATGACCGAGCCGCTGGGCAAGGACAAGAAAGGCAAGGACGTGTACATCGGCGACATCTGGCCGACCTCGGAAGAGATCGACGCACTGATGAAGTCGGCCATGAACCCGGCTACTTTCAGGCGCCTCTACGGCAACCTGACCAAGGACCACACGATGTGGAACGCGGTGCCGGCCGCCGCCGGCCAGGTCTACGACTGGCCGCTCTCGACCTACATCGCCGAGCCGCCGTTCTTCGATTCCTTCGAGATGCAGCCGGCCGCGGTCGAGCCGATCCAGCGCGCGCGCGCACTGGGCCTGTTTGGCGACTCGATCACCACCGACCACATCTCACCGGCCGGTGCGATCAAGGAATCCTCGCCTGCCGGGCAATACCTGATCGCACACCAGGTGCTCAAGCCCGACTTCAATTCCTACGGCGCCCGGCGCGGCAACCATGACGTGATGATGCGCGGCACCTTCGCCAACGTCCGGATCAAGAACCTGATGATCCCGCCCAACGAAGACGGGTCGCGGGTCGAGGGCGGCTGGACGCTGCTCCAACCGAGTGGCGAGAAAGTGTTCATCTACGACGCCGCCATGAGCTACATCGCGGCGGGCACCCCGAGCGTGATCCTGGCTGGCGAAGAGTACGGTACCGGATCCTCGCGCGACTGGGCGGCCAAGGGCACGCAATTGCTGGGCGTGCGCGCCGTCGTGGCACGCAGTTTCGAGCGGATCCACCGCTCCAACCTGGTGGGGATGGGCGTCTTGCCGCTGCAGTTCAAGGGCAGCGACTCGTGGCAATCGCTGGGCATCAAGGGCGACGAGGAATTCGACATCCAGATTCCCGCCGAGATCAAACCGCAGCAGGATGTGGTGATGACGGTGCGCGGCAAGGACGGTGCGCCGCGCAACATCACGTTGCTGTCGCGAATCGATACCGCCATCGAAGTCGACTACTACCTGCACGGCGGAATTCTCCCGTTCGTACTCCGCGAATTGCTGTCCGCCTGAGCGGCTGGCAACACCCGTCTTAAGTAGCTGGCGGGAACGATGATTGAACCAGGGCGGACTTCCCGCCCTGGTTCCGTCTGGCGATACGATCGATTACACTGCAGCCACGTGGATCCACAGGCGCACCCCATTGCCCGACACAGTCCATAACGCGAAGCTTGAGCTCGGAGCTTTTGCCCGCGTCGCATTGATCGCTACCCTGAGCTTCATCGCCTGTCTGCTGGCCCAGGGGATAGCGCTCGGCCATACCGAGCGCCTGCTGATCTGGCCCGTGGGCGGAATCGCATTCGCTTTTGGCTGGCGCTATGGCGGCAAATGGGCCCTGGCCGCGGCCCCGGGCGCGTTCGCTTGGGCACTTCTGACCCTGCCATCGCCGTGGACTGCGCCAATCATCGCGCTTGGCAGCGTTATCGGCCCGGTGGTTGCGCTCACGGCACTTTCTCGCCTGGGCATGTGGAAGCCCGCCGACTACCGCCTCGATGCGGCAGTGAGACTGGTGTTCGGAGCGGTATTCGTCGCCGCACCGCTCGACGCCATTGTGGTCAGCATCGGCCAGACTTTGGTCGTGCCCGCAAGCCTCGCCACCGCGCTCATCCTGCCCACTGGCTGGTCGCTGCTGTTTGGCTGGTGGCTGATCGACGCGCTCGGAATCCTGCTGCTGACACCGCTGCTGCTCGCCTGGATCGATCCAGCCGAGCGGAGCGAACACTCCGAGTTCGAATCGACCCTGGTCGACCATCCCAGTCTGCTGCTGACTCTGGCGGTGGCCGTTGCCAGTCTGCTGGCGTCCTCGCTCGGCGGCGGCCTGCAGTCCTACGCGCTGGCCTTTTTCTACTTCCCGATCGTGGCCTGGATTTCGATCCGCAACAGCTATCGCAGCACCGTGACAACGCTGGCGATCACTGCGTTGGCACTGCTGCTGCTGCGCTCCTATCAGGTCGAGGCGGCTGGCGACCACGTCTTCCGGGCACTGGAAGCTTCGGTGCTGGTGTTCTGTGCGGTGGTGGTGGCGCTGATGCTCCAGGCCATTGCGGCCGACCGCCGGGTGGCGTTGCAGCGCGTGGCCCATCAGGCCCGACAGGATCTATCCACCGGCCTGCTCAACGATCGCGGTTTGCTGGCTGAAATTGGCGAGCGCCTGGCAGCGCCCGAGCGCCCCGGCTACGGCTTGCTGGGACTGCACTTCGCCAACTTCGACGCGCTCAACGACTTGTCCGGGTCGATTCCGACCCTTCAGCTCGAGCAGGATGCCTCCGGGTTGCTGCGCCGGCAGCCCGGGCTATGCGCCGCTGCCCGGCTATCTGGCGGCCGTTTTGCGCTGCTGATCGAGGCCGAGACGCTGGCCGAGGTACGCTCGGTCGCGCGCGAGATCTACTCACACTTGAGCGGCCAGATACTGCAAACCGAAAATGGCAGCATTCGCCTGCAGGTCTGCGTCGGTGCCTTGCTGATCGATCGCACCGCCAGCATCACCAGCGAGGACTGCCTGTTCTCGCTCTCGGACGCGATGGCGATCGCAGCCAGCGTGCGCGACCCCCAACTCTTCGTGGAGCCGCTATCGCAAAGCGCGATCGACGCGCGGCGCGCCCATCAAAGCAAGATCGAGCACATTCGCGAATCGATTCGCGAACACCGCTTCGAGATGCACGCGCAGACCATCCTCGACCCCGAGGCTCCGCCCGGCAAGGTCTCCTACGAGATGCTGATCCGGCTCATCGACCGTGACGGCAGCCTGATCCATCCGCCGGAATTTCTGTCGCTGGCGGTGCAGGCCCAGATGACACCATCGATGGATCGCGGCGTCATCAAGCGCGTGTTCGGCTGGCTTGCCGCCAACCCCGAGGCGCTGGCGCGCACCAACAAGTGCTCGATAAACCTCTCGGGACTGACCATGAGCGAGGGGTCGATCGCCGGCTACATCCGCGAACAGCGCGCCCTGTTCGGGATACCGGCCGATCAGATCGTCTTCGAGATCACCGAGAGCGAAGCGATCCGCAATCCGGCAGCGGCCTCAAGGCTGGTCGACGAACTCAAGGCCGACGGCTTCGGGATCGCGCTCGACGATTTCGGCACCGGCCTGGCAACCTTCGAATACCTCAAGCGTTTCCCGCTCGATTACCTCAAGATCGACGGCTCGTTCATCCGCAGCCTGCCCTCCGACGAGATTGACGAAGAGATCGTGCTTGCCACCGTGCGGGTGGCACGACGGCTCAACATCTGCACCATTGCCGAACACGTCCATACCCGGGAAATCTTCGACCGCCTGACAGACCTCGGAGTGCGCAGCATGCAGGGCGAACTGCTCGGGCGGCCGATACGCATCGACCAATTCTTCGCTGCGATCGACGGCTACGCCGCGGCGGCCGCCGAGCGGGCACGGCCCCTGAGGGTTGCCGCCCGCGAATCCGAACAAGCCGCGCGTCAGCGCTGACTGCCGCGCGCTGCTTCCCAGCGCTGCAGGTCCTCGAGGCGGTCGACGTCCCAGAGTTCAGCCAACAGCCGGGGCTGCACCCCTTCACTTAGCGCCGCCTGGCGCGTCTGCTCCAGCACCTCGCCGCTGCCCCAGGTGATGCCCTCGAATAGTTTCGGTAGCGGGCCTCTCAGGGCCACCAGCACATAGCCGCCGTCCTCTGCCGGGGCCAGTACCACGGCCGCGTCGGCGAGCGCCTCGAAGGCGCTGTCGAGTTCGCGTACTCCCATCACCGGACAATCGCAGCCGATCAGCACCACCTGTTCGAAACCCTCGGCAAAGGCGCGCCCGAAGGCATCGTGCATTCGTGCTCCGAGATCGCCGCCGCACTGCTCCTGCCACTCGAAACCGAGGCGGCTGGCCCGCCGCTCCAGTTCGCCCGCTCCGTCAGACCGGGCACCGGCCAAGATCACCGCGACGCTGCCCCGCTGCCGGTAACGCTGCGCCAGGCGCAGCGTGCGGGTCAGTAGTTGCCGGTAGACTCGCAGCGCCGGCACCTCACCGATTACGGCCGCCAGCCGCAGTTTGACCTGCCCGGCGACCGGTTCGCGCGCGAAGACGATCAGCGCGCGACGCGCCGGCGCCGTCACTACCCGCTCCTGGTGCTCCTGGTGCTCCTGCTCTGCGTCCTCGGGCGCTGGTGCTCCGCCCAGCCCCGATTCCTGGCCAGGAACCGATTGTGACAATCCGTAATAGCGCTGGTGCAGCGACTCCGGTGCAACGCCCAGAGCGTAGAGCGCACGATAAAGCCACATCCGGGCCACTGTGCGCAGCGCACCGTGCTCCTGCCAGCGCCGTGACGAGCTTGTGACTACGGCGCGCAGACACAAGGGCTGACCGACCGCAGGCTTGAGTCGCCGGCAAATCTCGATGTCCTCCATCAGCGGCTGCGCGGCAAAACCGCCGACCAGCTCCCAGGCGATCGCGGTCACGAAGATCGCCTGATCGCCAGTGGCGATTCCGGTCAGGCGCGAGCGCAGATTCATCGCCCCCGCAACCAGCCGCAACAGCGGCGATGGCGGTTCGAGACGGACGTCGAACCGACCCCAGGCGGCCTCGCGGGGCGCCAGGTCCAACGCGGCGTCGATCTCGGCGAAACCGTCCACTGGCAACCGGCAGTCAGCGTGCAGAAACACCAGCACGTCTGCAGTCACCGCGGCGGCTCCGGCGTTCATTTGCGACGAGCGCCCCGGCGCTGCCTCGAGCACTGTCGCGCCGGCGCCGGCGGCAAGCTCGCGCGTCCGGTCGCTGCTGCCGCCATCGACCACCACAGACACCACCTCTGGCGGCTCCGCTGCCGAGCCGGGTGCCACGGCCTGTGCCCAGTACGCGGCCGCCTCGTCGACCGAGGCCAGCGCCGCGCCGATCAACTCCTCTTCATCCAGCGCTGGGATGATGACCGCGATGCTTCGTCTAACTTCCATCGTGCCCCCCGTTGCCAGTCATGGTAACGCCTTACCAATGCCAGCAGAGCTCGGGCGCTGCACGAACAACTGGGCGAACAGCGCCTGGCGTGCTTTCGCTTCGGCCAGTGCGTCGTAGCGGCGTGGAGAGGACTGGCTCAGAGCGTTGCCGCGGCCTTGACCTGCTCCGGCTGGGGAGCCAGCGCACCGCCGCATGAACTGCCCTGGCCGGCGGTGCAGCCGTAGCAGTGGCCGTTCACCACGATCTCATTGCCGGCCAGCGACTGGGCGGTGACCTCGGTCACGTGCGCCCGCGCCTGAGCGCCGTGGCGCAGCCCCAGGCCCAGCATCTGGTTGAAGTCGCAGTCATAGAGGTAACCGCGCCAGTCGATGCTCACAGTGTCGCGGCACATCACCGCGTCGAGATTCTCGTTGCGGTGCGCCCCCTGCAGCAGTCCCATGTAGGACTCGAACTGCCCCTTGGAAACCAGCATCGAGCCAAAGCGCTGGATCGGCATGTTGGTCAGGGTAAGCAGCCGCGAGAAGACGATGCCATGGCGCTCACCGAGCATGCGCCGGTAGTCGTCCTCGAGCGCTTCCTGCGGCGGCGGCAGAACCGGCCCCTGGGGGTTGTAGACGAGGTTGAGCTCCAGCTCGCGTCCGTAGCCCAGCTCATTGAGCCGGCGCAGCGCCCGGATGCTCTCCGTAAAGACCCCGCGGCCGCGCTGGGCGTCGACGTTCTCCTCCAGGTAGCAAGGCATCGAAGCCGTCACCTCGACGCCATGGCTGGCGAGAAATTCGGCCAGATCATCCTGGCCCGGCTCAAACAGCACCGTGAGGTTGCAGCGGTCGATAACGCGGATGCCGCGCGCTCTTGCCGCGACCACCAGGTCACGAAAATTGCCGTTCAACTCCGGGGCTCCGCCGGTCAGGTCGAGCAGTCCGGCGCCGCTCGCGAACAGGAAATCCCTGACCTGCGCCGCGGTTTCGCTGCTCATTTGCTCCACGCGATTGGGTCCGGCGCCGACATGGCAATGGACACACGACTGGTTGCACAGATAGCCCAGATTGACCTGCACCGTCTCGATCGAGCGGCGCGCTATCCGCGGGAAGCGTTTCTTGCGAATCAATGGCAGGACGTCGTGCATGCTCACCTTTTTGTTTTGCTGACCCGACACGCACCGGTATGGCCAATGGCTGCGTGCGCCTCGTTGTTAGTCGGGCGGACAGGGCAAAAGCTTACACGACGTGCGCCGGCCCACCTATCGCAGTGGTCGGCACGCGCCGCCGCCATCGAGCGCGGAACACTTCCCGAACAGCGGCGCCCCAAATAACAAAGGGCTAGCCCCTTGTGAGAGCTAACCCTTTGATTTTGTTGGTCGGGACGGAGTGATTCGAACACTCGACCCCTTGCACCCCATAAAAGTAACAGGCCTGAAAACACGCCATTTTTATCGACCCCCATCAATGCAATCAGTAACTTAGATAGCGTTAGGTGTTGCTAGGCACCGCTTAAATGGGCTACCATCGCCTAAGATTTCCGAACATTTTTCCGAACACGGATTCGGGCTTGAATCGGGTTTTAGTCGACTTGTACAGATGACAAGGGGTGGCAACGATGGCAGAGAATCTTCTAGCGGATACGGCATTACGCGACGCCAAATTTGGAAGCAAGAGCTACTACCTGCCAGACGGCGGTGGTCTGCGTTTCCGAGTGACACCCAAGCCCAAAAAGGGCGTCAAGGGAATCGTGTTGGCCGAGTATCACTTCAAGGTCAAGACCGCCGACGGTTTCCAGCATGGCGCGTTGCACCTGGGAACCTACGGAGAGCCGCTCACAGATGACAACGGCAAGACGCGGAAGTTCACGCTCGCGGATGCCCGCAAGAAACGTAACGCAGCCCGCGAGCTGGTCGCGAAAGGAATAGACCCACGCGAGGCCCGCCGGCTGGAACGGATGGAAGAGGTGGAGGTGCAACGCCAGCGGCTTGCCCATCTGGATTCACGGCGCACCGTACAAGAGGCGTTCGACAGGTGGCGCGAAATCTACCTTGAGGCCCGCGACGCTGACGGCAGTTATGCTCATCGCAAGGATGGCGGACTGTTCGTCGGCGAACTGTTCGCTCGGCACGTCCTACCGACGATAGGCGACCAGCCCCTTGAGGAAATCCGGCGCGGTACGGTGACGGAGTTACTCGACGCAATCACGGCCACTGGCAAGCGGCGCACGGCGAATATGACGCTATCGCTATTACGTCAGTTCTTCCGCTGGTGCGCGGTGCGGGATTGGATGCCGACAGACCCGACGCTTGGGCTCGACAAGAAAAGCGCAGGCGGCAGCATCGCCCCCCGCGAGCGCAACCTGTCGACCTTGGAAATTATTGAACTGCGCGACAAGTTGGTTGCCGTGCCCGAGCGACTCCGACTTGTCATCTGGATGCTGTTGGCGACTGGTGCCCGCGTCGGCGAGCTGTCGGCGGCCAGGCGCGAGAATTTCAACCTTGACGTCGCTGAGTGGCATATCCCAGAAACGAAAAATGGCGACCCGCATCTGATTCATCTATCCGCGTTCGCGATGAACCAGGTTCGCGCCCTGTTCGGCCCGGTCAAGCACCGGATCGCAAAAGGTGCGCGGGGCAAGTCGTCGGAATGGCTGTTGCCGGGGCGCGACCCCGAACGACCGATATCGTCGAAGTTGATTGCGAAGCAAATCGGCGACCGACAGCGCGACAAGCCACTCCCGGGCCGCCCGAAGGAATCCGGGGCGCTTGTACTCGCGCGCGGCAACTGGACCCCGCACGACCTGCGCCGCTCGATGGCGAGCCGCATGCAGGATCTCGGCATCCGGCCCGACGTGATCGAACGATGCTTGAACCATCGTCCCGAGGGCATCGTCGCGGTATACCAACGTGCCGACCTACTACCGGAGCGACGCGCAGCGTTTGACGCATGGGGCGACGAACTCACGCGATTGATTGCAACCGCCGCAACGAATGTGACGGACCTTCGCTCGAAGCCAGCGCGTAAAGCCCGCGCAAAGGCGGCGTGATGACGTTACCCGTGTGGGCTGTTGCAGCCCTGCAGGAGCATGCGCCGCTCGCCAGTGCATCTGACGAGGCCCGGATGCATTTCGACACCCTCCGGGCGCGCGTGGAGGCCGCGGATACGCTTGTAGCCACCGAAGTTGCGCGCAGCCTGCACGAGCTCGCCGACGAAGGCAAGACTGCTGTATTCGCCCAAGCTATTTGGGCAGCCAAGTACTTTGCCTCGCGCGAGTCGCATCGAATACGCGAGGCGGTGCCCGAGGCCCAGCGGCTGAACGCCAAGATTCGAACAGGGCTGCTCGAACTCGCTTCGCTGGCGCGGCTGCAAGCGCGCCTGGTCGATGATTACTCGCTGTCGGGCTTTTTGTTGCCCGACGCGGCTGACTGTCTAAGTGATCTCAGCAGGCGGTTCCCTGCGTGGTCGCTCATCTCGGGGCTTCCGCGGGTGATCGGCGTCTCGATGAACACTGGACAGCCAATACCGGCGCTCGCGGATGTGCTCGAGGCATTCGCAAATAGCGGCGTGCTCAAGCCACTAGCCGATAGAGGCGAGGATGACGGGGGGCATTGGCTCGGCGACTCGTTGTCGTCACGAAAGAATACCGCAGATGTTGCGCACGTCTTGCTGCACGCGCTTTCGCGTCTGAAGCATCACCCTCATGTCCCGCCAGAGTTTCACCTCTCGGACGTTGGGGTGGCCGCGCTGGTGCGGACGGTCTTTGGCACCGATCAAGGCACGGGCTTCGCCGACAAGATCGATGCAGATGGCATCGGGAAATTGCGCCGCCGCGCCTAGATCATTCCCGAACAACGCACAGGAAGATTCGGCGCGCGGTTTCGTGTCGAATCTTCCTGTGCGTGCTGTAACTGGACATTCATAGTGGCTCCGTACTCACCATTAGGAGTCGCAACATGCCCCGTAAGATCAACGCAACGCTACGCAACGCTACGCCGGATTTCCTGACTGACCCCGAGGCCGCCGCAATTCTGAACATCGGGATCTCGCGATTTCTTGAATTACAGAAGCGCGCCGACTTCCCTCCTCCCGTCTGGCTCGGTCCCCGCGGTAAGCGCCATCCGCGCGCTGCTCTTCTCGCCTGGGCGCTGACTCTGCGCGGCAAGTGGGCGGCATGATCGTGCGCGTCAACAGCACCGGTCCGCAGCGCAAGGCGGCAGCGGCGTCAGTCGTCGCTCGTCGGATCTCGGAGTAGGCCATGGGCAAACGGGTTCGAACCCCTCCGCTCTGTGCGGTCTGCGGGAAGCCTACAGTTTCAGGGGCGAGCGCGGCGGACCTCCGCCTGTCGCTCGCGGTGCGCGGCGGGCAGCGTCTCGAAGTCGGCGCGCTGATTGGTCCATGTTGTCTCGATGGCGCCGAGCCTGATCCGGCCAAGCTCATGCTGCTGTTGCGCCTGGCCTGCCGTCGGACTTTGGCGCTTGACCTTTCATGACGGCGGGCGCGTTGCTCGATCGGCTTGACGGCGTGCGAAAGACTGGTCGCGATCGCTGGGTCGCGCGATGCCCAGCTCACGAGGATCGGCGGGCGTCGCTCTCGATTCGAGAGCTGTGCGATGGGCGCGTCCTTCTTCACGATTTTGCCGGCTGCGATGTCGTCACCGTGCTTCAGACGATCGGCCTGGACCTCTCCGCGCTATTCCCCGAGAAACCACTTGGCGACCGTCAGCCGCGGGAGCGCCGGCCGTTCAGCGTTCGGGATCTGATTGCAGCACTCGAATTCGAACTGACGGTGGCGCTCGTCCTGCTAGGCGATGCGGCCGCCGGTCGGCCGTTGGATCGTACCAGGTGCGGTGTTGCTGCCGAGCGCGTTGCGCTGTTTCTTGATGAGCTGCGGCATGCCGGTTGACGATCCTGCGGAGGTATCGGCGCGCGTGGCAGAGGCGGTCAAGAAGCGCCGAGCCGCTGGCGCCAATCGAACAACCGATGCAGCGATCGCACCATCCGCATTCGCTGATTTCGCAAATCCGGTAGATGCCGCGCAGTCGATCGTCGAGCAGTGCTACATGCTCGACGGCATGCCCACTCTGTACAACTGGCAGGGTGATTGGCACGTGTGGAACGGAGCGAACTACGAGCCGCTTCCTCAGGCCGATGTGCGCGAGGAACTCTATCGGATCGGCCCAACGTGCTCACGTTCACCCGTGCGAAAAACAAAGGTCGACCACGTGATCGATGCGCTGCGTGCCGTGACCAACCTCTCGCATCGGAAGATACCGAGCGCGCCAGCCTGGATCGACCCGATGCCGGGCGATCCGGACCCGCGCGAAGTGATCCCAACGGCAACCGGTGTTCTACACATCGCCGACAGCTCCCTTCACGCAGCGACGCCGCGCCTTTTCGTCCCCTACTCGCTGCCCTTCGGTTTCGTGGCCGCGGCAAAGCCACCTGAGGCCTGGATTACATTCCTGGCATCGGTGTGGCCAGACGACCCCGAGTCGGTCCAATGCCTTCAGGAATGGCTCGGATACTTGCTTACCGCCGATACCAGGTTTCAGAAGGCCCTCCTGATTGTTGGACCACGACGGTCGGGGAAAGGGACTATCGGACGGTTGATTGCCAGCTTGCTTGGCCCAAGCAATGTCGCCTCGCCGACGCTGGCATCACTCGGCCACACGTTCGGCCTGCAGTCACTCATCGGCAAGACAGCCGCGCTGTTGTCGGACGCCCGGCTCGGCGCACGCGCCGACATCGGCGCCATCACTGAAAACCTGTTACGAATCACAGGCGAAGACGCGATCAGCATCGACCGGAAATTCCAAACCGCGTACACAGCGCGCCTGGTCTCGCGCGTGATCATCCTGGCCAACGAGTTGCCGGCGTTCCGCGATGCGGCGAGCGCGCTTCCATCTCGCTTCGTGATCTTGCGGACGACGCGTTCATTCTACGGCGCAGAGGATACCGCGCTCGAAACCAAATTGAACGCCGAGCTGCCCGGCATCCTTACCTGGGCGCTCGAGGGTCTTCGCCGTCTTCGTTCCCGGGGGCACTTCGTCCAGCCGCAGTCATCAACCGATGCGGTGCGACTCATGGAGGATCTTGCCTCGCCGATCGGCGCCTACCTGCGGGAGCGGTGCGTTCTTGACTCTGGAGCCACGGAGACCATCAAGGACGTCTATGCCGCTTGGCGGGAATGGTGCCATGAGCACGGGCGCGACCAACCTGGCACCGAGCAAACCTTTGGCCGCGACCTGTCCGCCGCCGCCCCGGGCGTGCGTGTCATCCGACCGCGAATCGATGGCGCGCGCGTGCGCTGCTACTCCGGGCTGCGTCTGCGGACAGCCGCCGATGATGGTGATGGTGATGAACTTTTCTGAGTCGTGGTCCGCAGTGGTCCGCGGTCCGGAGCATTGTGCATATATATATATTCGTCTATCTCTCATACGCGTGCAATGGTATGGGCCGCGGACCACTGCGGACCAGGCGTCGCCGGATCAGCCCGGACCCCAGCGTGTGCGGTGTCACCTTTCGTCCGCCCCAGGCAGCCAGTGCCTCGGCGTGTTGGGTGTGGGGCATGCGCAAAAAAGGTACTTCCCAAGCCAAACGCCATGCGGAGTCAACGACGCCCGCTTTCGCGTTAGCGCGTCTGGCGCCATTAGGTTGCTCTATAGGTTTCATTCCATCGATAGGAGGTTGCAATGACTGAGTTGATCAACGCCGGAGAGCTAGCCAACATTCTCGGCGTGTCTCGGCAGGCCGTGCAGAAGGCACAGCGCACTGGCCGACTATCAGCGATCGGCGGAAAGTTTGACCCGACCGTCGCGAAGATCCAGTGGGAAACGAACCGCCGCCGCCGGCCGGCGCGCCCGAAGGAGCCTGCAGGCGAGGCCGCCCAGGTTCGGAACGGCGGACAGTCGCCAAGCGGGGAAGGGTCCGGCTACTGGGTCAGCAAGACCAGGCGCGAGACCGCCGAGGCGTCGAAATCGGAGCTCGAGCTGGCGAAGATGGCGGGCACGCTGGTGCTGCGCGCGGAAATTGACCGGACGCTGTTCGGAGCGGCGAGGGTCATGCGCGATCAGATGCTCGCGCTCGCCCCCCGCCTGGCGGCAACGCTCGCGCCGATCAGTGACCCTGCGGTCATCGAGCGGCGTATCGACGCCGAGATTCGCGTCGCACTGGCGGCATTCGCACAGCAGGTGCGCGCCGGTGGGCTACTGGACGTGAACTTTGGGCAGCCTGGCTGACGGTGAGCAACTAACTGCCCTTCCCTTTCCAACTCACCTAGGAGCAACACAATGAATATCGAGAAATTTGGCGTCCGAGTCACAGCCCCGCAGCTCATAACCCTTGAGGCGCAGTCGTTCGCGGATCTGATCGTGTTTTTACAACTGCGGGTCGAGAACCTCCGCCGCTGCGTGGTCGCCCTCGGTCTGGCGAATCCGCATGGCGCCAACGAGACGGTGGCCGAGGTCCAGGTGCAGCTGCAAGTCATGATCGAGTCCGCCAACGGGGTGGAGCAGGATATGATGCGCATCGCAAAGGCTCAGGGCCTGCGCTTCGTGCAGGTGCCCAGGCTGGGCGAGCCCAGCGTTGAGACGCGAGCCACGCGCCGGGCGGCCGGGCGGCGCGAAGGTGGTAGAGCTGCGCCGACGCGGCATTGAGTCGCGGGGCTGCGACATTTTTTGCCCTACGAATGTCGCAGCCTTGCGGCCACACTTCCAACACGTCGAGCCCGTGCGCTCGGTACACGACCACGTTCAATGCTTCGCGCTTGCGGCGAGCTGTATCGAAAGTTCACGAGGTGGGAGACGCGCTCGCCGCGCGCCTGGTCAGACAAAAAGACAGCTTCGAGCTGCCCCTTGTTGCCTGGCCGAGCGCGCCTTTTTTTGCGCACCAGGCGTGAAAAAAGGTTCGCCAACATGCCCAAATATTACAGCCGCGAAATCGAACTGCGCGCCGCCGAGGCGGATGGAGATCTGATTCCTTGCGTGCTGTCTTCCGAAGCACCGGTTGACCGTGGCGGCTACATCGAAGTGCTTTCGCACACTCCGGCGGATGTCGATTTGTCGCGCGCGCGCGGCGGCCTGCCGCTGATCATCATGCATGACCGCTCGGCCCTCAATATCGGCCTGATAGAAAAGGTGCGCCTGGACGCCGGCAAGCTCAAGGGCGTCGCTCGCTTCGGAGCCAGCGCACTCGCGCAGGAAATTCTGGCAGACGTGAAGGGCGGAGTGCTTCGTAGCCTTTCGGTCGGTTATCTGGTCCTAAAAACTATCTCTCAGGTCGATCGAACGGTCCGCTGTGCATGGCAGCCGTTCGAGTGCTCGATCGTCTCTGTTCCAGCCGATGCCTCGGCTGGATTTTATAGATCTCACGAATTCTCAGAAGGAAATATCATGTTTAAAAACACCGACACCACCGACACCACCGACACCACCGATCAACGAACCCGCTCCCAGGCCCGCAGCGCGACGCGCAGCATGGCCGATGAAAGGGAGCGCGCCAGCGAGATCGTCGCGATCGGGCGCCAGCACAATCTGGGCGACCTTGCCGAGCGAGCAGTCGCGGACGGCACCAGCCTCGACGACTTCCGCAACCTTGCACTGTCCCGCATGCGCGACAGTGGGTCTCTGCGCCTGTCGGAATCGCCTGAAATCGGGATGACCCGCGGCGAAATCCAGCGGTTCAGTTTCCGCAAAGCAATTATGGCCCAGCTCGACGGGCAGTTCGCCACCCGGGAGGCCGGCTTCGAGCTCGAGGTGAGTCGAGCTGTCGCCAAGAAACTTGGCCGCGAGCCGCAGGGCGTCTTTGTGCCGCCTGAGGTGCTCCAACATCGCGATATGATGGTCGGAACGCCTACGGCCGGCGGCAACCTCGTTGGGACCGACCACCTGGCTGCCAATTTTATTGACGTCCTGCGCCTCTCTTCGATGGTAATGGCCCTGGGCGCCAGCAATCTGACGGGCTTGCATGGCAACGTGTCGATTCCCAGGAAAGTGGGAACGGGTACGGTCTATTGGCTTGCTGAAAGTGGCTCGCCAACGGAATCCGCCATGGCGGTCGGCCAGGTTCCGCTTAGCCCGAAGACCGTCGGCGGCTTCACCGACTACTCCCGGCGGCTGTTGCTTCAAGCGTCACCGGACATTGAATCTCTCATTCGCAAGGATTTCGCCGAGACCATCGCGGTCGAGATCGATCGCGTGGTGATTCAAGGCACTGGCGCAAACAATCAACCCCTCGGCATCCTCGGCACCACCGGCATCGGCTCCGTGGCCATCGGCGCCGCCGGAGGCCCAATTACCTGGGATCACATCCTCCAGCTCGAAGAGATTCTCGTTACTGGGCATGCCGATCAATCGAATGTCGCCTATTTGACCAGTGTGAAGGCGCGCCGGGCACTGAAGGGCGCGCTGAAGGTTCCCGGGGACGCTGGCGCCGGATTCATCTGGCAGGACGCCCAAGCCGGTTTTGGAGCGCTCAACGGGTACCGCTCCGCGGCGAGCACGAACGTGCCCAGCAACCTGACCAAAGGCGCATCGGGTGCCGTCTGTAGCGCGATGATCATGGGGGACTTTTCACAGGTTTACATTGGGCAGTGGGGCGGCCTGGATATCCTGGTTGATCCCTACTCCGGCAGCACGTCTGGAATGCATCGCATCGTCGCGCTGCAGGACGTAGACATTGCTGTACGCCAGCTCGCCTGTTTCGCGGCGATTCTGGACGCAACCACGTAAGGGACTCGGCGGCGGATCGCTACGGGGGAAGTTCGGCCCTCGCTGGCGATCTCGAGTCGGCTCAAGGCACCTTTCTCGCCTTGAGCGCCTGTGTGACCGAACACGGGGACCAGGACAACCTCCTGGTCAGGTACGCCCCCGATGCTCCGATGGGTAGACGGAGTGACACGGCGCACCACCAACCCGCCCTTGTGGCGGGTTTTCTTTGCAGCCATGGGCCCAACCCATCAGCGCAGGCTTGCGCGTGGCGCTGTGGCGGCATTACACTGTACGTGCGCCCGAAACGAGCGCACGGGATTGGCGTCCCGGAACTGAGGCGGAAACCCGCCGGAAGGCGGTTTTTCATTTGTGCTCGCTGTGCCCTGCAATGAGCGGGCCGGCGGTGGGCCCGTCAGGGCCGCCATTGCTTCAGTTGTGGCACGCCAACGCCGTCGGTTCCGCTCACCAACGCAAAGGAGCACTACTCATGGACAAGCAACCTGATCACACGCCGGCGCCTGACAGCGCTAAGTCACCAACCAACGGCGCGCCCTGGGCCTCGATGTCGCCAAGACAGATGGCCGCGATGGCGGTCCTGTTCGAGAGCTATGAGGACACTGCGCCAGTCAGCGTGAACGAAAGAGGGTGGCCCGTCGACGCGGAAGGGCGAGGTGTCTCCATGGCCACCGAGTACGAACCTACCGTTCCGTCAATGCTCGAGTCCCGCCGCGTGGACCAGTGCGTGCCGGCCCACGGACAGTTAGGCGAAGCTGTGTACTTGGCGATGGATGCACTGGAAAGCATCAGTGTCTTCGGCGAGCTGCTGGCGTTTGAATGCGCCGAAGACGGCTGCGAGGAACCGCGGTTTGTCCTTTCCGATCGCCAGCGCATGGCGCTCTTGCGAAGTGGATCAATGCTCGCCGACCACGCGGCCAATAGGCTGGCGTGGCACATGGAGCGAGACTGCGCGCGAACACCAGCGGCGTAGATCGATCGATCGGTGAAGGCCGGAGGCCGCCTACGGGCGGCCTTTTCATTGCGAACGGCCCCAGCTGCGGCGTGGCGCTTTGGCAACGAACGCGGCACTCGCTGCGATTTCCGAACACAGTTCCGAACATTGGCCCCAAAAAGGTCAAAGGGCTAGCCCCTTGTGAGAGCTAACCCTTTGATTTTATTGGTCGGGACGGAGTGATTCGAACACTCGACCCCTTGCACCCCATGCAAGTGCGCTACCAGGCTGCGCTACGCCCCGAAGCCGAGCATTATAGCAGTGTAAAACTCACTGAACGCGCAGCAAACTGAGCGCTTCCTGGAGTTGCTCCCGGACTTGGGCAAGGTCGCCGACGTCGGTGTTCATGGCCGCCGTGTCGGCGCTGGTCGTCAGCGGTTCAACTGCCTTGCCGCGGCCATTCTGGGAAGCTTCGATGAGCCGATTGCGCGCCCCGCTGATCGTGAAGCCGTGCTCGTAGAGCAGTTCGCGGATGCGCCGCACCAGCAGTACTTCGTGGTGCTGGTAGTAGCGACGATTGCCGCGCCGCTTCATCGGTCGCAGCTGGGTAAATTCCTGCTCCCAGTAGCGCAACACGTGGGGTTTTACCGCACACAGCTCGCTCACTTCGCCGATGGTGAAGTAGCGCTTCGCCGGGATCGGGGGTAGCGGGGCCTCGTTCTTGATCGACATCGGCGCAGTTCCTGGTAGCAGTGGCGGGCCGCGGCTCAGCTGCCGGACGACTCGATCTGCGACTTCAGTTTCTGACTGGCATGGAAGGTCACGACGCGCCGCGCGCAAATCGGGATTTCTTCGCCGGTCTTGGGGTTGCGCCCAGGACGTTGGGGCTTGTCACGCAACTGGAAGTTGCCGAAACCGGACAGCTTGACGCTCTCGCCGCGCTCGAGCGCGTCGCGAATCTCGTCAAAGAAGGTATCGACCATGTCCTTGGCTTCACGCTTGTTCAGTCCGACCGTTTCAAAGAGCAACTCGGCGAGCTCGGCTTTGGTGAGCGTGAACGAAGTTCCATTCTCCGCCCGTTCGCCAGGCGCGCCCGCGACCCTCGCCGGCTCGATCCGGTCTTCAAACTCTGGTGCGCGTTGCGTCATTTCGGTTGCTAATCTCATGTCTGCGGGGTGAGCCCTTATCGCAACCTGGCACCGATCACGGCAGCCAGTCTGGCAACTATGGCCTGCATGGCCTGGGTCACCTGCGAGTCATCCAAAGTGCGGTCAGTATCTTGCATCCAAATTCTGAGAGCAAGGCTTTTTTCCTTATTTTCCAATCCCTTACCGCGATATTCGTCAAATAACTTGACGTATTTCACACTCTTGGCCACTGGTTCGGCCTGGGCGGCCGCGCGAACCGCTGCGATCACGTCGGCAGCCGGAACGCTCTCGGCCACCACCAGCGCCAGATCGCGGATCACCGGCGGAAACTTCGAAAGCTCGGTGGCCAGTGGAATCTGCACCGCCAGCAGGGGCTCGAGATCGATTTCGAAGACCAGCGCCGCCCGGGGGAGCTCGAGTTGTTGCTGCAGTGCGGGGTGAAGTTCACCCATCCAGCCGATGTCGTTGCCGCGCAGTTTGACCCGTGCCGCCCGTCCGGGGTGCAGGGCCGGATGCTCGCCGGCTGCAAAACTCCACTCCTCCTCGGGAGCGAGCGTCACCAGGTCGCCCTTGAGATCGAAGAAGTCGACCCCGCGGCCCGGCAAACCCCACTGCTCCTCGGCGGCGTCGCCGTAGGCAATCGCAGCCACGTGTCGTGGCTGCGCGATTCCGGCAACAGCCAGCGGGCCGGACTCGACGTCGTCATCCTTGTGGAAGACCCGTCCCACCTCGAACAGCCGGACCCGCGATGCCTTGCGGTTGAGGTTGGCGCGCAGGTTATCGATCAGTCCGCCGAGCAGCGTGGTGCGCATCACGTCGAGATTGGACGCGATGGGATTGAGCAGGCGCACTGTCGCAGCCTGGGAGAGCAGCGCGTCGAGACGAGCGTCGACGAAGCTGTAGTTGATGACTTCCTGGAAGTCGCGCGCCACCAGCAATCGCTTGATCGCAAAGGCGCTGCGGCGCCCCTCCGGACAGGCCAGCATCGGCAGCGCCGCGACCGGCGGGCGCTGGGGCAGACGCTCGAAGCCCCAGATCCGCGCCACCTCCTCGATGAGGTCTTCCTCGATCAGCAGATCGAAGCGATACGACGGTGGCGTGACTTCGAAGCTGCCCGGCTGGTGCTCAAAGTCCAGGCCCAGGCGGGTGAAGATGTCGGCAATCTCGGCATCGTCCAGTTCGGCGCCGATGACCTTGTTGGCCCGGGCGGTGCGCAGCCTCACCGGGTGGCGCTCCGGCAGCGCGACAATCTGGTCGTCCACCGGGCCTGCCTTGCCGCCGCAGATCTCGAGCACAAGCGTTGAGAGGTATTCCAGATGCGCAGCGGTGGTCGCGGGGTCGACCCCGCGCTCGAAACGGTGGGCGGCGTCGGTGACGAAATTGAGTTGCCGGGTGCGCCCGGCGATCGCGTCCGGCCACCAGAACGCCGCCTCGAGGTAGACATCGGTGGTGTCGAGCGTCACCGCGGTGCGCTCGCCGCCCATGATGCCGGCGATGCTCTCTACTTCTTCGCCGTCGGCGATCACGCCGATTCCCGGGTCGAGCGTCACGGTGCGGCCGCTGAGCAACTCCAGGCGTTCGCCCGGCCGCGCCCAGCGCACTACCAGCGGGGCGCGGATCTTGCTCAGGTCGAAGACGTGGGTCGGCCGGCCGAGCTCGAGCATCACGTAGTTCGAGATGTCGACCAGCGCGGAGATTGGGCGCTGCCCGGCATGCTCGAGCCGCTGCTTCATCCACTCCGGTGTGGCGGCGCGGGCATTGACCCCGCGGATTACCCGCCCGGAAAAACGTCCGCACAGATCACCGGCCTCGATGCGCACCGGCAGGATTTCGTCGAGGCTCACCGGTGCCGGGTTGAACTGCGGCAACTTGAGGGCAGCGCCGCTCAGTGCCGCGACCTCGCGGGCAACGCCGACCACGCTCAGGCAGTGGGCGAGATTGGGGGTGAGCTTGAGCAGATGGATCTGGTCGTCAAGATCGAGGTATTCGCGGATGTCGCTGCCGACCGGGGCGTCAGCGGGGAGTTCCAGCAAACCGGAGTGATCCTCGGAAATGCCCAGTTCGCGAGCCGAACAGAGCATGCCGTTGCTCTCGACGCCCCGCAACTGTGCCGCGGCAATGGTCATGCCGCCGGGGAGCACTGCTCCGGGCAGCGCGCAGGGCACCCGCAAACCGGCGACGACGTTGCTCGCTCCGCAGACTATCTGGCGCAACTCGGTGCCGTCGAAAACCTCGCAGACCGAAAGCTTGTCGGCCTTGGGATGGCGCACTACGGAGCGCACTTCGGCAACCACGATGCGCTCGAACGGTGGCGCGAACGCGCTGCTCTCTTCGACCTCGAGACCAGCCATCGTCAGCTCGCTCGCCAACTGCTGGCTGCTCCATTCGGGGTCCACGAAACTGCGCAACCAGCTCTCTGGAATCTTCATCGGATGTTCCTGGTCAACGCGCGAACTGCTGCAGGAAGCGCAGATCGTTTTCGTAGAACTGGCGCAAGTCGCCGACGCCGTAGCGCAACATCGCCAGGCGCTCGATTCCCGAACCGAACGCGAACCCCACGTAGCGTTCCGGGTCGAGTCCGATGTTGCGGATCACGTTCGGATGCACCTGCCCCGAACCGCATACTTCGAGCCAGCGCCCGGCCAGCGGCCCGTCGGGGAAGCGGATGTCGATCTCCGCCGAAGGCTCGGTGAACGGGAAATAGGAGGGGCGGAAGCGCACCTCGATGTCGTCGCGCTCGAAAAACTGGGCGACGAAATCGGTATAGACGTTCTTGAGATCGGCCAGGCTGACGTTCTCGTCGACCCACAAGCCCTCGACCTGATGAAACATCGGCGAGTGGGTGGCGTCGGAATCGACCCGGTAGGTCTTGCCCGGCGCGATCACCCGGATTGGCGGCTGGTGCAGGCGCGCGTAGCGGATCTGCATCGGACTGGTGTGGGTGCGCAGCAGCAATCCGCCTTCGACATAGAAGGTGTCGTGCATCGAGCGCGCCGGGTGATTCTCGGGCGTGTTCAGGGCCGTGAAATTGAAGAAGTCCTCTTCGATTTCGGGGCCGTCAGCGACATCGAAGCCGATCGAGCGAAAGATTGCCTCGACCCGTTCGATCGTCAGCGTGATCGGATGCAGGCCGCCGCGGCCGCTGCCACGCCCCGGCAGGGTGACGTCAATTGCCTCCTGCGCCAGCCGCGCGGCCAGCAGTGCCAGCTCGAGTTCGGTCTCGCGTTCCGCGACCAGTGACTCGATCGCCTGCTTGACCTCGTTGAGCCGCTTGCCCTGGGCAGCACGCTCCTCCGGGGCCGCCTTGCCGAGCGCCTTCATCCGGCGGGTCAACTCGCCGTCACGGCCAAGGTAGCGGGCCTTGGCATTGGCCAGCGCTGCCGCATCCACCGCCGCGGCGACGGTTTCCCGCGCCTGCCCGATCAGGGCGTCAATCGCTACAGTGTCCATGAATCTCCCGTGGCGCCACCTCAAATTGAAACGGGGCCCGCTAAGGCCCCGTTTCGGCTTCCCGCCATCAGCGCGTCAGACGCACCTCGGCCGGCCGGGGTACGCCTTGGTCAGGCCGCCCCGATGACCGCTTTGACCTGCGCGACAATCGCCGCGAATGCCGGCTTGTCGTTTACCGCCAGATCCGCGAGCACCTTGCGGTCGATCCCGATCTGGGCGCGACCCAGCCCGTTGATGAACGAGCTGTAGGTAATGCCATGCGAACGGGCAGCAGCATTGATCCGGGCGATCCACAGCGAGCGGAACACCCGTTTCTTGTTGCGACGGTCGCGATAGGCATATTGTCCGGCCCGCATGACCGCTTGGACGGCGACGCGGAAGACGTTATTGCGACGACCGCGATAGCCCTTGGCCCGGGCGATGATTTTCTTGTGGCGCGCGCGCGCCGTAACTCCACGCTTTACTCTCGGCATCTCAATCTCCTCAGGCGTAAGGCATCATGGCCTTGACCGAGCGCACGTCGGATGCATCGACGTTCACCGTGGCGCGCAGATGGCGCTTGTTCTTGGTGGTTTTCTTGGTAAGGATGTGGCGCTTGAACGCCTGTGAGCGCTTGATCGTACCGCCAGCGCGCACTCGGAAACGCTTCGCAGCGCCCCGTTTGGTCTTCATCTTGGGCATGACTACCCTTCCCTTTTCTAATGCCTCGACAGGTGCCCGGAATCGCGTCCCGGATCTTTTCGAACCTGCTCGGCTTCTTGTTGTACCCGGCCCTGGTTAAGGCCTGGCACCCCCGGGTATATCCCCGGATTGTGCGAATCCCGCGTAAGGGACCCGCTCCAATTCTGTTACTGCCCCCGCCCTACTTCTTCTTGGGCGAAAGCACCATGACCATCTGGCGACCTTCCATCTTGGGCATCTGCTCGACTACCGCCAACTCCAGCAAATCGTCCCGCACCCGTTCCAGCAACCGATAGCCAAATTCCTGATGGGCCATTTCACGCCCCCGGAACCGCAAAGTCACCTTCGCCTTGTCGCCCTCGTCGAGAAACCGCTTGAGGTTGCGCAGCTTGACCTGATAGTCGCCTTCGTCAGTTCCAGGGCGGAATTTTACTTCCTTGATCTGGATGATCTTCTGCTTCTGACGGGCTTCGTGCGCGCGCTTCTGTTCCTGGTACTTGAACTTGCCGTAATCCATCATCCGGGCTACTGGCGGATCAGCCTGCGGCGCGATCTCTACCAAGTCCACGCCCGCATCCTCGGCCTGTTGCAGCGCCTCGCGGATATTCAATATGCCGATGGGCTCATTCTCGATACCCATCAGACGGACGGTCGGCGCGGTTATCTCCGCGTTGATGCGATGCGAACGGTCGGTAGCTATGCTGCGTTCTCCCCCGGTTAAATAAAAACAGCCGTGCGCCAGCCCTAGGCCAGCGGGTTGTGCCTCCGCTCGTCCACGTCGTCGCGCAGACGTTCAATGAACGCCTCCACCGACATCGTTCCGAGATTGGCACCGCCCCGCGCTCGCACGGCAACTAACCCAGCCTCAACTTCCTTATCGCCCACTACGAGCAGATAGGGGATCTTCTGAAGACTGTGCTCCCTGATTTTATAGTTGATTTTTTCGTTGCGCAAATCGGCTTGTACCCTAAATCCTTGTTTTTTCAGCGTTTGTGCAACTTTACTGGCGTATTCGTCCTGTCCCTCGCTGATTGTCACCACGACGGCCTGCACCGGGGCCAGCCACATCGGCATCGCACCGGCAAAGTTTTCAATCAGAATCCCCAGGAAGCGCTCCATCGAGCCGACGATTGCCCGATGCAGCATCACCGGGTGGCGGCGGGTATTGTCCTCGGCGACATACTCTGCACCCAGGCGCTCCGGCATGGTGAAGTCGACCTGGATAGTGCCGCACTGCCACTGGCGCCCGAGCGCGTCCTTGAGCGTGTACTCGATCTTCGGCCCGTAAAACGCGCCTTCTCCCGGAGAAACCGCGAATTCGCAGTCCGAGCGACGCAGGCTTTCCATCAGCGCGTCTTCGGCCTTGGTCCAGAGTTCGTCGGAGCCGACGCGCTTGTCGGGCCGGGTGGCAACCTTGTAGAGGATGTTATCGAACCCGAAATCGGCGTAGACCTTGCGCAGCAGCGCGGTGTATGCGATGCATTCTTCGAGGATCTGGTCTTCGGTGCAGAAGATATGGCCGTCATCCTGGACAAAGGCGCGGATCCGCATGATCCCGTGCAACGCACCGGATGGTTCATTGCGGTGGCAGGCCCCGAACTCGCCATAGCGCAGCGGCAGGTCGCGATAGCTGCGCAGCGCCGAGTTGTAGACCTGGACATGCCCCGGGCAGTTCATCGGCTTGACCGCGTAGTCGCGATTCTCCGACGAGGTGGTGAACATGTGCTCCTTGTAGTTCTCCCAGTGCCCTGACTTCTCCCACAGCGTGCGATCAAGAATCTGCGGGCAGCGGATTTCCTGATAGCCGTTGTCCTGATAGACCCGGCGCATGTAGTTCTCGACCTGCTGCCAGAGCACCCAGCCGCGCGGGTGCCAGAACACCATCCCCGGGGCGTTGTCCTGGAGGTGAAACAGGTCCAGTTCGCGCCCGAGCCGGCGATGGTCGCGCCGCTCGGCCTCCTCCAGCATGTGGAGGTAGGCGTCCTGGTCGTCCTTGCGGGTCCAGGCAGTGCCGTAGACCCGCTGGAGCATTTCGTTGTTCGAATCGCCGCGCCAGTAGGCGCCGGCCAGCTTCATCAGCTTGAAGACCTTGAGTCGGCCGGTCGAGGGCACGTGCGGTCCGCGGCACAGGTCGACGAAGCTGCCCTCACGATAGAGCGAGATCGGCTGGTCGGCCGGGATCGCGGCGATCAGTTCGGCCTTGTACTTCTCGCCGATCGACTCGAAGTAGCGCACCGCATCGTCGCGTTCCCAGAGTTCGCGGGTAACCGGCTCGTCGCGCCTGGCGATTTCGACCATCCTGGCCTCGATCGCCACCAGGTCCTCGGGGGTGAACGGACGGTGATACGAAAAGTCGTAGTAGAAGCCGTTCTCGATCACCGGTCCGATCGTGACCTGCGCCTCGGGGAACAGTTCCTTGACCGCATACGCGAGCAGGTGGGCGCTCGAGTGACGGATGACCTCGAGCCCGTCGGGATCGCGCTCGGTGACGATCGCCACCGTGGCATCGGTGTCGATCCGATGCGAGGTGTCGACCAGTAGCCCGTCGACACGCCCGGCCAGCGCAGCCTTGGCCAGCCCGGCGCCAATCGCCGCCGCCAGTTCGGCAACCGTCACCGGCGCATCGAACTTGCGCTGCGAACCGTCTGGAAGGGTGATCGTGACCATCAAACAGGACCCCACAAATGAAAACAGCGCCAGCGGCGCCGTCTTCTGCACAATCGGGTTTTGGAACCCAAACACCGGCTTGTCATTGGTAGGCGCGATTGGACTCGAACCAACGACCCCCACCATGTCAAGGTGGTGCTCTAACCAGCTGAGCTACGCGCCTACAGAATCTCAGCCGCGCAGTATAGCAAAAAAGCCTTGTCATTACGGGCCCGCGCGCGGCGACCGGTCCCGAAAAGGACTCCTGCTACGAGTCGCTTTCGATGAGGTGAGCCCGCCCCTGGGTGAAACGCTTCTGCAATTCGGCAAAACGGATCGAGACGGCGCGCCGGTCGGCGCGGCGCACCAGCAGCGCCACAGTGCGCCGCCGGTTGACCCAGGCAACCTTCAGGTAGCCCGGAGCAACCCCGGGGTCGGTGAATTCGAGCCACGCCCCGCGGTTGATCTGCCGAAATGCGTGTTGTGGGTCAAAAGCAACATGGCGCGGCTCGCTCGGGAGATCGTCCAGATCGAGCGATTTCAGAATATCGAGCAGACGCTGGTTGCTGTCGGCGGCGTCGCCTGTCTCGCTGGAGCTGGGCTGTTCCGGCTCCTGGCGTTCAAAGGGCCGGCGCGGCTTGGTATCACCCAGCGCGTCCCAGTCATCATCGGCTTGTTGCTTGCCGGCTTCGCGCCTACCCCACTGACGCGCATCTTCCCCAAACTCCCGTTGCCGCGCGGTCGGCAGCGGCGGCAGGACGTCAAAGAGCATCGCGCCAGCCGGTGGCTCATCGGTAGCCCTGCGCCCGTAGGCGGCCTGGGCAAGCTCCCCGCCCGCCCGCGCGCTCTCGCTGTCGTCGGCCTCGCGGCCCCTTCCCGGCGCAGACTCTTCCTCGAATCGGACCCGTTCCCCGGCCTCCGGCATGCCCTCGGGCGCCCTGCCCCGATCGGCGCCCGTGGCCGGAGCCGCGTCGGGGCTCACCGGAGCCTCGGCAATATGCTCGGGCCGCAGGCCGGTAACGGTGGCGCCAAAGGCGTTGCGCAGCCGCGAGGCGCCGCTTACGCCCGGCAGGGGATGCATCTTGCGCAAATGGATCAGGAACAGTTCGTCGAAAAACGCCTTGTGCTCCTCTTCCCGCGCGCCAATCTCGCGGGTCCCGCTGGTGAGCATTCTCACCAGCGACGGGATCTTGCGTGCCAGTTCGCTCTTGCTGACCCGCTGGGGCCGGTTCCCAAGGCTCCACAGCAGTTCGTCCACAACCCCCAGCGCCAGTCGGAACTCGGTACTCTGCTCGCCGTCACGCATGGCAGCTGTTCGCAGGTGCCGCAGCCAGACGTCCATCAGGAATTGACGCGCCGTCTCCGGAACGTCGCTCTCGGCAAGCCGTTGTTCGAGCAGCTCCTGGACGTGGCCGGTCACCTCCTGCTCACGCTCCCGGCTGGGCCGCCGGCCGTAGTCGCGCCGGTTTCTGCCGGCGGGAGCCGACTCCAGCACGTTGCGCTCGCGCATCACGCGCTCGATCAGCTGTTCGATGTTGCGGGCGGCTCTGGAAAACTCCTTGTCGACCTGGCCGGAGATCACCGCCGAACGGGTCTGCAAGGCGCTGGTGACTACCTCGACTGCCCGCACCGTGGTTTCGAGTCGTCGGGCCAGTTCCCCGCCGGCCACCAATTCTTCCCCGTACACGGTCGCGATCGCACCGATGTTCTCGATCAGGCGGCGCAGCGAGCGCGGCTCCTCACCCAGATAGCCGGCGTCCATCAGCGCCAGGGCAACCGCCGGCTGCTGCAGGCGCCACAGCAGTGGCCTGGCAGCGTCCGAAATGCGACTGTCGTCGACAACGTAGTCGAACATCCCGGCCACCACGTCGACTACGGCCAACTGGCCGCGCGCCGCGCCCGCGGTGCGCAAACCAAATCTGACCCGGCCGAAGTAGCCGCTGCGGGCACCCCGGCTGTAGGGCGTTTCGTCGATCGAGCGGGCGAATTCGACCGCGTCACGTTCGATCTCGGCAACCGGGCGCAACATCGGCAGCACGCTGCGCCACTCGCCGGCCGGCGGTTCGCTCAGTGCCGAAGTGCCGAGCGTCGCGGCGTTCGCCGCGCTGGCACCGGCCTGCGCCCCCGGGTCGACGACCCCGCTCGCGGCAGCGCCCGCCGCACCTTCCAGGGGCCGCTCTTTGATCTCATGGGGTGCTGGTGCAGTTGCCCTCGGGACACTGGATCGCGCCTTGGGCTCGGACGCTCGCTTGCGTTCAGCGGGAACCTGGCCATCGCCTGGCTCGTCGCTGCGGCGATCGATAACTACCGCGACGGGGTCCGGCGCGGGTTGGATGCCGAGGTCGATCATGCGGGCGTTGGCGGCTGTGATCAGCGCCGCCAGTGGCCCGGCCAGGTGTTGCCGCAACAGTGAACGCAATGCCCCCTTCGCCACCGGCGCGGAGGCTGCGCCGCCAAACGCCACCACTGCTGCAGCTGCCAGGGTGCGCGCACCCAGTGGGTTGAAATCGTCGTCGGACCATCCGTCCCGGCAGATCGTTCGCACCCGCTGGGTGTAGTCGACGTAGGACGCCCCGGAGGCAGCGCGGACCGCGCCAGCCAGTTCCACCGCCAGGATCTGCGAGTCGAGTTCATCCTCGTCGATCAGCGCCAGTGCCCGTTCGTCAGGATTGGCGATCGCCGACAGTGCCAGGCAGCGCCGGACCCGCTCATCGAACGAAGCCGGAACCCCGCCGCTGCGCTCGGTGGCGTCGATCCGCAGCAATGACGCGGCCGAATACAGCGCGTGCCGGTCGCGCGGATTGATGGACCGCTCGCCGGCCGCCTCGAGATCACCGGGGATCAACAGCAGCGCATCAGCAACGACCCGCCGCAACCGCGCGCCAAGCATGGCTCGAAGGTCGACGAATTCCTCACTGGTCTGGGTTCTGGTCGCTACGTTCATCAGGATAGAGGCTGGCCCATGGCACCATTGCACATGGTTTGCGCAACGCCATCCTACCCGACCCTGAGCGACAAGAATGTGACGAAGTTGACACCGGCGCGCAACCTCCCGCCGGGTGTCCTTCCCCCTTGAACCGGCCCCCTAGACCAGCGGAAACCGCACTTCGGCGCG
The DNA here is from genome assembly GCA_024637395.1 of Burkholderiaceae bacterium. GTDB lineage: Bacteria > Pseudomonadota > Gammaproteobacteria > Burkholderiales > Burkholderiaceae_E > JAGXFR01. The sequence goes on from JAGXFG010000049.1 coordinate 51,297, forward strand.
CAGCCCCCCGAGTTCCGCCGATTGCGCGAGCGCCAGGGTTGCGCCATGAAATTCGGCGATCGACTTGACGATTGCCAGCCCGAGGCCGCTGCCGGTGCTCTCGGTGCCCGGAACCCGGTAGAAGCGGTCGAGCACCCGCTGCCGATCCTCCTCCGGGATTCCAGGCCCGCTATCGGCCACGCTGAGCAGCAGTTGCCCACCTTCCCGGCCGATCTCGATCTCGACCCGGCCGCCCGAGGGAGTGTATTTGATAGCGTTGTCGAGCAGATTGCGTACCAGCACCTGCAATGCGTCCGCGTGGCCCGCAATTTCGCTGTCTTCGCACGTGCCCAGGCCCAATTCGATCGAGCGCACCTGCGCCAACTCGACAGCGTCAACCAGCGCGGAGCGGACGATCTGCGCCAGCGATACCGGGCCCGGACGCTCGCCGGCCGCAATCTTTGCCTGCTGGCGCGCCAACACCAGCAGTTGCTCGACCAGCCGGGTCGCCCGATCGATTCCGGCGATCAACCGCCTGACCGCCAGCGCCCGGGTCGCTTCGTCGCCCGCGCGCCCCAACCCCTGCACCTGCAGGCGCAGGGCAGCCAGCGGCGAGCGCAATTCGTGGGCAGCGTCGGCGACAAAACTTTTCTGCGCATCAAAGGCCTGTCCCACCCTGCCAAAGAGCAGGTTCAATTCATGCACCAACGGCCGGATCTCATCCGGCAGGCCGGCTTCGCTGAGCGCGGTCAGGTCGTCGGCCTGGCGCTGGCCGACCTGGCTGCGCACCCGCGCCACCGGTGCCAGGGAGCCGGTCACCACCCACCAGACCAGTAACATCAGGAGCGGCACCATGACCGCGATCGGTCCCACGGTGCGCAGCGCCAGCGTGCGGGCCATCCCGTGGCGCGCGGCAAGATCCTGCGCAACCTGGATGACCTGATTGCCCGAACGCATCGAGAACACCCGGTAGATCGCGCCGTGGGCCTTGATATTGGAGAAGCCGGGAGCCTCGCGCTGGGGTAGTTCCCCGCGCAGAGTCGACTGGAACACCCTCAGGCCATCGGCGGTCCAGACCTGGACGACGAAATCGTACTGCTCGTCGTCGTGGTAGTTCTCGGCACCGTTCGCGCGCAGTCCGGGGCGCAGCGACATCGCCATCTGCTGCATGTGATAGTCGAAAACTTCGTCGGCCTCGGCCCGCGCGGTGGCATAAACGATCAGCGCCTGCGCCACCGCGGTGAGCGAAATCGCGGCCAGAAGGAACCAGAGGAGTCGCCGGCGCAGTGAATGCGGCGCGACCAGTGGCAGCTTCATCCCTTGGGCACGAGGTAGCCGACCCCGCGCACGTTCTGGATCAGATCATCGCCAAGCTTCTTGCGCAGGCCGTGGATGAAGACCTCGACCGCATTGCTGTTGATTTCGTGCTCCCAGCCGTAGAGCTTCTCCTCGAGTTGCGCGCGGGACAACACCGTCCCGGGTCGGGCAATCAGAGGCTCCAGCACGGCCCATTCGCGTGCCGAAAGGGTGACCGCATTGTCGCCCACGCTCGCCTCGCGGGTCGCGGGATTGATCCGCACCGACTTGCGCTCGTAGAGCGATTCGGCACGGCCGGCGCCGCGCCGCAGCAGTGCCCTGATCCGCGCCAGCAATTCATCGAGGTCGTAGGGCTTGACGATGTAGTCATCGGCCCCGGCATCCAGCCCCTCGACGCGCTGCGGCACCGAATCGCGGGCGGTGGCGATCAGCACCGGCACCGGGACATGGCGCGCCCGCAGGGCGCGCAATACGTTGAGGCCGTCACGACGCGGCAGCCCGAGATCGAGCAATACCAGGTCGTAGCCATGGGTGCGCAAGGCTGTATCGGCGGATTCACCGTCCTTGACCCAATCGACGGCATAGTTCTCGGCGCGCAGCAAATCCTGCACCGCCTCGCCGATCATCGTGTCATCCTCAACCAGCAAAAGACGCATGGCTTGTGTTTCCATCTGATTTGCCCAGCCCTGCTCCGAGTCGCGAAACGCGGGCGCTGCAAGTGCCTCTCGATCGCCGACGACCGGGACACCCCACCCGCAAGGATAGCCGAGGTGGCGCCCGAACGCGCCGGGCGCCACCACCGCAACTACCTTGACCGCTCAACCGATCCGAACGGGCACGAAGATCTTGCGACCGTCGCGCTGAATCAGCAGCGCCACCGATTTGTCGGACCTGGCCAGCACCGCCTGGACCTGCTCGATGCTCTTGACCGGCATGCCGTTGACCGAGACCACCACGTCGCCGGCCTGTACGCCAGCCGCTGCCGCCGGTCCACTGGCGTTCTCGACCAGCATCCCGCTTTCCAGACCAGCATCACTGCGCTCGCTCGGCTGCAGGGCACGCAACGACAGGCCGAGCTTGCCCTTGCCAGCCGCACTTTCGGCACGGGCCACCTTGGCCGTCTTCTGGTTGGCATCGGCCAGCGTTGCGGTCACCTCCTCGCGCGCTCCCTGGCGCACCAGTTCGATCCTGGCCTTGTCGCCAGGCGCGGCCATCCCGATGATCGCGGGCAAGTCGCTGGAGGCAACGATCGGTTTGCCGTTGACCTTGCGGATCACGTCACCGGCCCTGAGCCCGGCCTTGTCGGCGGGGCTGCCAGCATCGACGCTGGCGATCAGCGCGCCTTCGGGCTTGTCGAGCTTGAACGAATCAGCCAGGGTCTGGTTGACTTCCTGGATAGCCACCCCCAGCCGGGCGTGCTCAGCCTTGCCGGTCGCGACGATCTGGTCCTTGATCTTGGCCGCGATATCGATCGGAATCGCAAACGACAGTCCCTGGTAGCCGCCGGTGCGGCTGTAGATCTGCGAATTGATGCCGACCACCTCACCGCGAGAGTTCAACAGCGGCCCACCCGAATTGCCGGGGTTCACCGCCACGTCGGTCTGGATGAACGGCACGAAGTTCTCGTCCGGCAGCGCACGGCCCTTGGCGCTGACCACGCCAGCCGAGACGCTGTTCTCGAAGCCGAACGGTGAGCCGATCGCGAGCACCCATTCGCCGACCTTGAGATCACTGGCGCTGCCGAGCGGCACCACCGGAAGATTGCTGGCGTCGATCTTGAGTACCGCAACGTCGGTGCGGGGATCAGCACCAAGCACCTTGGCCTGGAACTCGCGACGGTCGGTGAGCTTGACCGTAACATCCTTCGCGTCGCGCACCACGTGGGCGTTGGTCATGATCAGGCCATCGGAACTGATGATGAAACCTGAGCCCTGTCCATGGACCGGGATTTCGCTCGGGCCGGAGCGGCCACCCTGGCGGCCGTGGAAGCGGCGGAAGAATTCGTAGAACGGATCGCTGGGGTCCATGCCCGGCATGCCGCCGCTATCAGCGCCCATCCCATCGCCGTCGGTATTCGAAACCTGGTGCATGCCGCTGACGCTGATGTTGACCACCGCGGCGCCGTAGCGCGCGGTGATCTGGGAGAAGTCCGGGGCAACGAAGCCCGCCGGCGCCGGGGCCGCGGTGGCGGAAACCGCCGTTGCCACCGGGGAGGCCATGCCGATCGCGGCTTGCGCGTGGGAGCCTGCGAGGAAAGTCGCACCGGCGCCGCCCAACAGGCCGGCGACAGCCATCGCCACAACGAGGCGAGTTGGTGTCATAGAAAGTGCTTTCATAACGGTTCCTTCCGAGGTTGCGTGTTTGAACACGAGGCCATTCTCGATGACCACTGTTAGAGGGTGCTTAACGCCGCGGCGGCGCCCGAACATTTCGTGGCACATGGTCCGCATGCGCGCTGCGCCCGAGGGGCATGGGCGCCGCCATTGGTTGCCGCTAAGATAGCGGCCCATGAGCCTGCACTTCGACCTCACCGACCTGCGCCTGATGGTGAGCGTGGCCGAACACGACAGCCTGACCGCCGGGGCGCAGGCCATGGGGCTGTCGCTGCCCGCGGCCAGCGCCCGGGTCAGGAAACTGGAAGACGGCGCGGCCACGCGACTATTCCTGCGTACACCGCAGGGCGTCACGCTGACTCCGCCAGGACAGGCATTCGTACACCACGCGCGTCTCGTACTCGCCCAGCTCGAACACCTGCGCAGCGACCTGCGCGAATACTCGCGCGGCATCAAGGGGCATTTGCGGGTCTTCGCCAATACCACCGCGCTGGGCGAATTCCTGCCACCGGTGCTGCGCCGCTACCTGCAGACTCATCCCGATGTCAGCGTGGACCTGCGCGAGCGCTTGAGCCACGACATCGTGCGCGCAGTCTCGGAAGGACAGGTCGACGTCGGGATCGTGGCCGGCATGGTGCGCACCGAAAATCTGGTCGCCATTGCCTATCGGCACGACCGGCTGGTGCTAACGGTGGCGAGCGACCACGACCTGGCCCGACGAAGCGGTGTTGCCTTTGCCGACACGCTCGAGTTCGATCAGGTCGGGTTGCACGAAAGCAGCGCGATCCACGCCTTCCTGAACCAGATCTGCACCACCCTGCAGCGCCCCTTCAAACCGCGCATCCAGGTCGGCAACTTCGAAGCCGCCTGCCGCATGATCGAGGCCGGGATCGGCGTTGGCATCATGCCGGGCTCGGCGGCCCGGCGTCACGCCCAGACCATGGCCATCTGCGCGGTGCCGCTCACCGATGACTGGGCACTGCGGGCGATGCAGGTAGTGGTGCGCGACCTCGATGCGCTCGCACCCTTCGCCCGCGACCTGGTGAACCTGCTGATCGAGGATGCCGGCAGCGGCGAACCTGAGTAGCCAAGGCCAGCCTGGACGAGCGCCGTGCGCGCCGTCCGGGTGTTGCGTCTTCAGGGATTGCGCCGCGCCACGATCTGATTGACTACCCCTGCTCCCTGGTGCAGTTGGCCCTCGCGGATCAGCCGTTCCCCGTTGAAACGATGCTCGATCCTGCAACCTGGCCAGTCTTCCAGCAGTTCCTCGAGTTCCGGCAGCAGCGCCGCTTCCCGGGGACCGCCCGTGCCGCGGCCGAGCTGGCCGCTCGCGTAGGCCTCGTAGATGAAGACGCCGCCCGGGCGCAACGCCTGCGCGCACCGGGCATGGAGCGCCCGTCTCGGCCCCGGAGGCAGGTGCAGGAAAATCGAGACGATCGCGTCCCAGCAAGCGCTGCCAGGGTCCAGCCGGGTCACGTCGGCGACCTGGGCGTCGATGGCGACGCCCGCCTCTCCCGCCAGCTTGAGAGCCTTGTCGCGCCCCCGCTCGGCGATGTCCACCGCGCTCACCTGGTGTCCTTGCCGGGCCAGCCAGACGCTATTGCGGCCCTCGCCGTCGGCCAGGCAGAGGATGCGCGATCCCGGCGGCAATGACTCCGCCTGCGCCACCAGGAAATCGTTGGGCTCGGTGCCGTAGGCGTATTCGGGTGCCTCGTAGCGCTGGTTCCAGAATTCGGCCAGCTGCCGTGGGGCGCGATCCGATCCGCCCTTGGGCGGAACCTCGGGGGTCGCGCCAGAGAGCGCTGGCGCGGCAGGTTTATGCTCGCTCATGCCTGGCCCCCGTCCTCAAGTCCGACGCCGCGAGCCTCGGCCTCGCGCAGAATCGACTGGGCGCGCAACAGCACCGGCCGGTCGACCATCGCGCCGTCGACTGCTACCGCGGCACCATCGCTGCTGGCGGCAGCAGCCACTGTCCGCCGCGCCCAGACGAGTTGTTCCGGACTTGGCGCAAAGCAGCGGTTGACCACCGGCACCTGCCGCGGATGGATGCACAGCTTGGCCCCCAAGCCAATCCGGCGCGCCCGCGCCACATCCTGCGCAAGCACCGCAGGGTCGTCGATCACCGCCGTCACACCATCGATTGGTGCCAGCTTTTGCGCCAACCGTGAAGCCAGCACCAGCTGGGATCGAAACCACAGCAACTCTTCATCACCGCCGTCCATCCCCAGGTCGAGCTGGAAGTCGATGGTTCCGAACCCCAGCCGTTCGACCTGCGCCACCTGAGCCAGCGCCAGCGCGTTGGCGAATCCCACCGCCGACTCGATCAGCGGCAGCAGCACCACGGGTTCGCTGCGCGCGGCGCCATGCCTCCCCTGGGGTGCGCAAGCCCGCGCCAGAGCCGCCAGTTCATCGACCCGCTCGGCCTTGGGCAGCATCACCGCCGCCACTGCCGGATGCGCGCAGAGTTCGAGATCGTCGGCAAACCATTTGGTACCGGCGGCGTTGATCCGCACCACCACCGGGTGTTCGGCCGAGAGCCAGTTGGCGAGAGCGTCACGGGCCTGCCCCTTGTCCCCCGGGGCGACCGCGTCCTCGAGGTCGACGATGACCGCATCGGCACCGCTGGCGAGCGCCTTGGCGAAGCGCTTCGGCCGATTGCCCGGCACGAACAGATATGACCGCGGGGCCAACCTCATGACCCTGTTCCGACCGGCAACCAGCGCGTCGGCATGGGCGAATGGGCCAGCTTCCAGACGCGCCGGATAACCGAGCGCATCTCGAGCTCGCTGGCCCCGCCACGATAGGCCGCCAAGGCGAGCGCCTTAGCTTCCAGTTCGGTGCGACTCAGGGTGTTGCCGGGATCGCCCTTGGGCTCATCGACGCGCGCCGCCAGCACCCGGCCATCGGTAGTTTCGACCTCGACCTTGCCGATCCAGCGCTGCGGATAGGCGCGATCGACCTCCTCGTCGAGGACCATTTCCACCCGCTGCCGAAATGCCACTACCGCCGGGTCGTTGAAGCGCGCATCGAATTCGTTCAAGCCGGCGCGTCCCTCGAGCGCGATCAGTGCCAGCACCGTGCCCATAGAAAATTTCGCCTGGTGCACGGTCTGGGGGTCGGTCACGGGACCCAGGACGTCGATCGCGCCCTGATGGACCAGAGTCGTGACCCGTTTGATCGCTGCGACGTCGAGGTGATTTTCACTGATCGCTCGCGCCAGCGCGTCGGCCGCGGGATGGGTATGGCGGCACGAGGCGTGGTACTTGAACGAAGTCTCGGGCAGAGCCCAGCGCTCGCCAAGGCGGTCGGCGAGGCGCGCCGGATCGGCATCCTGCGACATCCCGGCAGCCATCCCCTGCGCGCCGTCGAAGATGCGCCGGGCGCCGGTCAACCCCTCAGCCGCCAGGTATGCCGCGGCCAGGCCGGCGCTGCTCGCGTGGGCCGTGTGGAGTTGCTTGGAGTGCGCCGCGTCGCGCAGGAACTCCCACAACCCCGCCGACTGCGTGCCGGCCGAGCCGAAGGCATGGCCCATCTGCTCGGGAGTAAGCCGCAGCAGGTTGCCCACCGCCGCCGCGGCCGCGATGGTCCCGGCGGTGCCGGTGGTGTGGAAGACCTTGTAGTGCGAACGCCCAAGAAATTCGCCGACCCGAATGCCAACCTCGTAACCCGCCACTGACGCTGCCAGGAACTCGGCGCCGCTGCGGCCCAGTTCCTGCGCCACTGCCAGCGCGGCCGGGAAGACCACTGTGGCCGGATGAAACACCGCGCCGTTGTGGACATCGTCCTGCTCGGCGAAATGCGACGCTGCGGCATTGGCATAGGCCGCCGCAAACGGACTCGTACCGCGGCGGTGTATCAGCACCTCGGCGAGTCCTTCGGACGGTCCGATCCGTTGTGCAAAGCGCGCGATCGCCTCGACCGACAATGCCCCCTTGCCGGCCAGCGCCGATGCGAACCAGTCCAGAAACAGGTCCTCGGCGCGGCGCAGCACCGGCTCCGGAATGGCGTCAATGCGAAGGCCCGCGGCAAACGCGGTCAGAGCGGCGGTCGGGGAATTATCATTGGTTGGCGTCGAATCCATCATTGCTCCTAAATCGCGCCCTGGGCGCGCAGTTGCGCGATCTCGTCGCTGTCGCAGCCAAATTCCGCGAGCAGCGCGTCGGTGTGTTCGCCCAGCGCCGGGATCGCCCCCATCTGCGCGGTCCATCCGTCGGGAAAGCCTGGCGGTTGCAGGGCGGGCAGCGCACCTCCTGGCGCCGCCACTTCGGTCCAGCGTCCGCGCGCCGCCAGTTGCGGGTGCGCCCAGACGTCGTGCATGTCATTGAGGCGGGCATTGGCGATCTGCGCCAGTTCGAGCCGCGCCAGCAGCTGCTCGGAGGTCAGCGTCGCGAATACCTCCTGGATCTGCTGCCGCAGTTCCTCGCGGGCCGCCTGGCGGCGCCCGTTCGACGAAAAGCGTTCGTCGTCGGCAAGCTCGGGGCGTTCGAGCACCCGCACACAAAACGCCCGCCACTCGCGCTCGTTCTGCAGCCCGAGCATCACGGTGCGGCCGTCGCCGGCAGCAAACGACCCATAGGGGTAAATGGTGGCGTGGGCGGCACCGGCGCGCGGCGGCGGTTCGGCGCCATCCATGGCGTAGTAGAGCGGGTAGCTCATCCACTCCACCGTGCTCTCGAGCATCGAGACGTCGATCCGGCAGCCCTGCCCGCTGGTGGCACGGGCCAGCAGCGCGGCGAGGATATTGCTGTAGCCGTACATCCCGGCCGCGATGTCGGCAATCGAGCAACCAGCCTTGGCCGGTGTTTCGGGCGTCCCGGTAACCGACAGGAACCCGGCCTCGCTCTGGATCAGCAGGTCGTAGGCCTTCTTGTCGCGGTACGGCCCATCGGAGCCGTAGCCCGAGATATCGCACACGATCAGGCGCGGAAAATCATCGTGCAGCGCCTCGAACGAGAGCCCGAGCCGGGCCGCTGCGCCAGGCGCCAGGTTCTGCACCAGCACGTCGACGTCGGCCAGCATCCGCCGCAGTATCGCCACCGCTTGCGGATGTTTGAGATCGAGCGTCAGGCTTTCCTTGGAGCGGTTGGTCCAGACGAAGTGCGACGCCATCCCGCGGGCGCGCTCGTCATAGCCACGCGCGAAATCACCGACGCCGGGGCGCTCGACCTTGATCACCCGCGCTCCCAGATCGGCGAGTTGCCGGGTGCAAAACGGCGCCGCGATCGCATGCTCGAGCGTGAGCACGGTGATCCCGGCGAGCGGCAGAGGCGAAGTCTGTGCAGCAGCCATCACGCCCTCAGAAGGAACGCGGCAGACCGAGCACGTGCTCGGCCACGAACGACAGGATCAGGTTGGTCGAAATCGGCGCCACCTGGTAGAGACGGGTCTCGCGGAACTTGCGCTCGATGTCGTATTCGCAGGCGAAGCCGAAGCCGCCGTGGGTCTGCAGGCAGGCCTCGCCCGCTTCCCACGATGCCTTTGCTGCCAGGTACTTGGCCATGTTGGCCTCGGCGCCGCAGGGCTTGCCGGCGTCGAACAGTTCGCAGGCGCGATAGCGCATCAGGTTGGCTGCCTCGACCTCGATGTGGCTCTGGGCGATCGGGAACTGCACCCCCTGGTTCTGCCCGATCGGGCGATCGAACACCCGGCGCTCGTTGGCATAGCGCGTGGCCCGCTCGATGAACCAGTAACCGTCACCGATACACTCGGCGGCGATCAGCGCCCGTTCGGCGTTCAATCCGTCGAGGATGTACTTGAACCCGCGCCCCTCGTTCCCGATCAGGTTCTCGACCGGGATCTCGAGGTTTTCGAAAAACAGTTCGTTGGTCTCGTGGTTGACCATGTTGGCGATCGGCCGCACTTCCATGCCGTTGCCGGTCGCCTCGCGCAGGTCGACGAGGAAGATCGACATCCCTTCGGACTTGCGCGGGACCTCGGCCAGCGGCGTGGTGCGTGCCAGCAGGATCATCAGGTCGGAATGCTGGATGCGCGAGATCCACACCTTCTGGCCGTTGATCACATAGCGGTCGCCCTTGCGCACCGCGGTGGTCTTGATCTTGGTGGTGTCAGTGCCGGTGCTCGGCTCGGTCACGCCCATCGACTGCAGCCGCAGTTCCCCGGCGGCGATCGCCGGCAGATAACGCTGCTTCTGTTCCGGCGAGCCGTGGCGCAGCAGCGTACCCATGTTGTACATCTGGCCGTGGCAGGCGCCGGAGTTGCCGCCGCTGCGGTTGATCTCCTCCATGATGATCGAGGCCTCGACCAGGCCCAGCCCCGAGCCGCCGTACTCCTGCGGGATCAGCGCGGCCATCCAGCCGGCCTTGGTCAGCGCGGCGACGAATTCCTCGGGATAGGCCCGCTGCTCGTCGATGCGGCGGTGGTATTCGTCCGGAAACTCGGCGCACAGTGCGCGCACCGCGTCGCGGATCTCGGGGTGGAGGTCATCGTAAAAATTCTTCATCGCTTTGGCTTCTGGTTGGTGTCGGGGGTCAATCGATTTGCGCGCTGCCTTCCATGGTCAGCGCACCACTATCGTCACGCGCCCACAGTGCGACGCTGCCATCGGCCTCGGTGCGGCCGCAGACCGCAAACGGCGCGATGTCAAAGAGTGGGCGGACCGCGCGGAAACTGAAACTGCGCACCTTGGCCGCGGGAAGATTGCGGCGCAGAAGGTCGAGCAGCAGGGTTGCGATCAGCGGACCGTGGACGATCAGTCCGGGATAGCCTTCCACCTCGGTAACGTAGCTGCGATCGTAGTGGATGCGGTGGCCATTGAAGGTCAGCGCCGAGTAGCGAAACAGCAGCACCGGATCCGGGACGATGGTCCGCTCGAACGCCGCGGCGGTGGGCGCAGCCACCGGCGGTGGCGCAACCGCGCCCGGCTTGGCAGCCTCGCGATAGACGATGTCGTGCTCTTCGGTGATCGCCACTTCGTTGCCAACCGCGATCTCATGCTGGACCGTCACGAACACCAGGTCACCGCTGCGCCCGCTCTTGGCGTTGATCGCGGCGATGCGCGAGGTCTTGGTGGCGGTCTCGCCGACCCGCAGCGGCCGCACGAAACCCAGCCGTCCTCCGGCCCACATCCGGCGCGGCAGTTCCACCGGCGGCAGGAACTCGCCGCGTGCCGGATGCCCGTCCGGGCCCAGCACGCTCTGGCGAGCGGCCGGATTGAACAGCATCCAGTGCCACAGGGGCGGCAGCGCTGCCCCCTGCTCTGCCGGGGCGTCATCGCGGTCGAGCGTGGCGGCCATGGCAGTGACCGGCATCGCAGCGACGACTTCTGTCAACCGTTCGCTGCGGTTGACCCATTGGCGCAAGTACTCCAGATCGATGGCCATCGTCGCTTCCCCAAGAGTTGTCAGCCCTGCACGGTAGCAGCCGGGCGCCGGCGCGACAATTCGCCATTGGCGAAGCACCCCTTCGGCGCAGCGAAAGTGGCTGGGGATTCGCCTCTGATGCTGCCTATCAAATCATCGCCGGCCGGCCACCCAAGTCGGGGTGGATCAACCGCGCAGCAACAGTTTCAGCAGCATGCTCAGGCTCCGGCCGTAGGGCGGGTTGAACAGTGCCACCCCAGCCAGGCGCGATTGCCGGAACACCGCCTTCTGGTGCGAAAACGTGTCGAAACCATTGCGACCGTGATAACGGCCCATGCCGCTGGGGCCAACTCCACCGAAAGGCAGGTTGTGCTGGGCGACGTGCATGATGGTGTCGTTGACGGTGACCCCGCCAGCCACGGTCTCGTGCAGCCAGCGCTCGACCCGTCCGGCGTCGCGGTCGAACACGTAGAGCGCAAGCGGCCGCGGCCGGGCATTGACGAAGGCGATAGCGCCGTCGAGATCGCGATAGCCGATCACCGGCAGGATCGGCCCGAAGATCTCCTGCTGCAATCCCTTGCTCAGTCCGGTGCTCCCCAGCAGGAGGTGGGGCGCCAGACGCCTGCTCTCGGGGGGCATTTCGGGGCCCAGCCGGATAACCTCCGCACCGTCGGCGGCCGCTTCGTCGAGGCAGCGACGCAGGCGCTGGAAGTGGCGCTCGTCGATGATCGAGGCGTAGTCGGTCGCCGGCAGGCGGACGAAGTGGTCGAGCCCGTACGCCTTCGCTCCCAGGACGGCCAGCTCGATCTCTTTGAGCGACAGGCCCGAATGCTCCTGGTCGAGCCAGAGGC
>JAGXFG010000050.1 GCA_024637395.1 Burkholderiaceae bacterium
ATCGCGCATTCACCCGACACGAACGTTGCATCGGCCTTGTAGCCGCGACCCTTGTAGACGAACAGCCCCTGGTTGGACATGTTCGCCAGGTTCGTCATGTGACGCACGAACAGCGGGCCATTGATCTTCATGCGCGCATCAAGGCCGGTCATGCCGTTGCCCTTGGTGGCGAACTCGATGTTGTGCCAGGCGGCGAAGTTCTCGAATTGCGTCCAGCCCATCCAGCTCGAGGTCATCGGGCACTGGTGCCCGCTCGCCTTGAGCTTGGCGGCGGCCAGCACGGCCTCGGGCCAGGTCTTGGGCGGCTTCTCCGGATCCATTCCGGCAGCCCTGAAGGCGTCCTTGTTGTAGTAGAAGACGGGCGTCGAACTGTTGAACGGGAAGCTCAGCATTGCGCCGCTGGGCGCCGTGTAGTAACCGGCGACGGCGTCGACGTAGGCCTTGGGATCGAAGGTCACGTTCGCTTTCTTCATAACCTCGGCAACCGGCACGATCGCACCCTTGCTGGCCATCATGGTCGCGGTGCCGACTTCGAACACCTGGAGGATGTCGGGCGCGTTGCCGGCGCGGAAGGCCGCGATGCCGGCGGTCATCGACACGTCATAGCTGCCCTTGTAGACCGGTGTGACCTTGTAGGCGCTCTGCTGCTTGTTGAAATCGGCAGCGAGGTCGTTGACCCACTCACCCAGCGCACCACCCATCGAATGCCACCACTGGATTTCGGTCACCGCGTGCGCGGGCGCCGCCCCTAACGTCGCTCCGGCAATGGCGGTTGCCATGGCGGCACGGCCAATGGTTCGTTTCAAACTGGTCATCAGATTCTCCCTGTGGAAAGTTCTCGCTTGATTTGTTCTGGACCGTATATCTGACTCGGACGGTTTGACACCCATCACTTGGTCCATTCTACAGCCAGACGGAGCCATTTTTGTTGCGTCCGCCGCTCGCGCCGGCGCCGCGCCGGTTCAGTCCAGCGGAGCCGGATAAACGGGCGCCGGAGATCCGGCGAACTGGGCGACCGCGACTCCGGCCAGTGTGATCGCGGCGCCAAGCAGTTTCACCGCGGTAAAGATTTCGCCGCCGATGGCCCAGGAGACGAATCCGGCCACGGGCGGCATCAGGTAGATCAGCGGCGCGGTCCGCGCCACGCCGCGCACGCCGTTGATCCACGCCCAGGTAAGCCAGCCGCCGAATGCCGAGATGATCACTGCCCAGAGCACTCCCAGCCAGACCGTGGCCGGCAGCGCTGCCCAGTCGATCGCGATCCCGGCCTGCAGGTTGATCGCCACCAGCGGGACAGCTCCGATCATGGTCGCGTAGGTCATCACGGTGACGCTGCCCAGCCGATCGATCAGCGGCTTGGCGGCCACCGTATAGTAGGAGAAGCATGACGCGGCAAGCAGCAGCACCAGGTCACCGCCCGAGGCGCGCCAGCGCCCGCCGAACATCTTGTCCGACAGGAACAGCAACACGCCGACCAGTGCAATCGCCACCCCGATCACCTGCATGCGGCGCAGGGTCTCGACGCGCATCGCGCGCAGGATCAGCAGGGTGAAGACCGGGCCGCAGGCCAGGATCACCGAACTGGAAAAAGCGGTCGAGAGAAAGATCCCATAGGTGACCAGACCGACGTGGAGCAGATGCCCTGACAGGCCGATCACGACCAGCCGCCAGGCATCGGCGCGCGAAACCCGGGGCCAGGCGAGGCCGTGGCGATAGGTGAGCAGCGCGGCGGCGCACAGCGGCATTATCAGGTAGCGCACGAACAGGAACGCGCCGGGGCCGGTATGGCCGAAGACGAACTTCTGGACGCTGAAGTTGGCGCCCCAGACGATTACCAGTACGAATCCGGCGATGACTGCCTGGCGAGAGCGCCGGGCGATGGCCTGGGAAGTCAGGATTGCTCCATTATTGTTCAGTAGCTCAGCGGGTGGTCGCGCTCAGCAGGATTTGTCCGGCGATGGCCATCTGAGCGAGGAAACCAGCCAGGAAGGAAATCGTCCGCACCCATGGAAAGGCGAAGGTATAGCCGATCAGGTGCACCACCCTGGCCCAGAAATAGGCCATCGCAGCAAAGGCCGTCACCTCACCGCTGGCCCCAGCCAGGTGGGCGACCAGGACCAGAGTCGCGAACACCACCAGGTTCTCGACCGCATTGTAGTGGGCGGCACGCATCCTCGTCGCCCAGGGAGCGAGGGGCTTGAGGTGCGGCATGTAGCCGAGCGCGTCGTTCAGTCCGCGGACCGCCACCGAATTGACGATGTAGGGCACCCAGATCAGGGCGGTCAACACGCATACCCAGGCCAGGTACTTCAACTCGATGGTCATTTCGCTCTCCTCTGCCCCGGGATCAGGCCCGCGGTTCCAGTGCCCGGCGCTTACCGTCGCGCACGGCACACCCCGGGGAGTGTCAGTATCGGGCAATTGCCGGCCAGCGACAATTGGAACTGCCGGCACCAAAGCAAAAGACTGTATATTCATACAGTCATGATCCCCGACTACGCCGAACTCCACTGCACCACCAATTTCTCGTTCCTGCGCGGCGCGTCGCACCCCGAGGAACTGGTCGAGCGCGCCCTCGAGCTCGGCTACTCGGCGCTCGCCATCACCGACGAATGCTCGCTCGCCGGCGTGGTTCGCGCCCACCTGCAGGCGCGCACCACCCGGCTGCCGCTGCTGATCGGGGCGAGCTTCGCGCTGTGCGACGCGTGGCCGCAGCGCCCGCGCGCGGATGGTAGCCCGGCGGACTCGCTCGCGTCGGCATCGCGCCTCATATTGCTGGCGTCCAACCGCAACGGCTACGGCAATCTGGCGGAACTGATCACCACCGCCCGCAGGCGCGCCGCCAAGGGCTCTTACCAGCTGTGGCGCAGCGACCTGGAAGCCGGCGTCGCCGACTGCCTCGCCCTGCTGGTGCCAGCGCCCGCGCTCGCCGGCGCCCTACCAGGAGAGTTCGCCGCCTTGTGCGAACAGGCGCGGTTCCTGGGCGAGCGCTTCCCCGGCAGCTGCTGGCTGGGAGCTGAGTTGCTCACCCGCGGCCACGATGCGGCGCTGCTCGACGCTTTGCGCAGCCTCGGGCGGACCAGTTCGCTGCCGCTGGTGGCAGCCGGTGACGTGCTTTTTCACGTGCGCTCGCGCAAGCGGCTGCAGGACACGCTGAGTGCGATCCGCCTGAACCGGCCACTGCGTGAGCTGGGCCGGGCGGTGGCGCCCAACGCCGAGCAGCACCTGCGCAGCCGCCTGCGGCTGGCGCGGATCTACCCGCCGGAACTGCTCGCCGAGAGTGTTGCGATCGCCGGGCGCTGCAGTTTTTCGCTCGCCGAACTGCGCTACGAGTATCCCCGCGAAATCGTCCCCGAGGGCCGCACTCCGGGCGACTGGCTGCGCCAGCTCACGCTCGAAGGGGCCGCGCTGCGCTACCCCGGCGGCACTCCGGACGCAGTCACGGCGCAGATCGGGCACGAGCTGGCGCTGATCGCCGAGCTGGGCTACGAGCCCTATTTCCTGACCGTTGCCGACATCGTCGCCTTTGCTCGCGGCCAGGGCATCCTGTGCCAGGGACGCGGCTCGGCCGCCAATTCGGCAGTCTGCTACTGCCTCGGGATCACCGAGGTCGATCCGGCGCGGATGAACATCCTGTTCGAGCGCTTCATCAGCCGCGAGCGCGACGAACCGCCGGACATCGACGTCGATTTCGAGCACCAGCGCCGCGATGAGGTGATCGCCTACCTCTATCGCAAGTACGGTCGTCATCGGGCGGCGCTCACCGCGACGGTGATCTCCTACCGCGCTCGCTCGGCGCTGCGCGACGTCGGCAAGGCGCTGGGGATCGACGCGCAGCGCATCGACGCACTATCGCGCGCCCATCAGTGGTGGGCAGACGGGCTTGAAGAGGAGCGGCTGCGCGAAGCCGGCTTCGACCCTGAGTCGCCGGTCGTGGCGCTGTGGCTCGAACTTACCGCCCAGTTGCGCGGTTTCCCGCGCCACCTCTCGCAGCACCCGGGAGGTTTCGTGCTCGCTCGCGAGAGCCTCAGCCGGCTGGTGCCGATCGAGAACGCCGCCATGGCCGGGCGCAGCGTGATCGAGTGGGACAAGGACGATCTCGACGCGCTGGGCATCCTCAAGGTCGACGTGCTGGCGCTGGGGATGCTCTCGGCCATCCGGCGCGCGCTCGAGCGCATCGGACAACGTCGCGGCGCCGTTGCCGGCGAACCGGCCTTTCGCATCCAGGACATCCCGGCCGAGGACCCGGAAACCTACGAGATGATCTGCCGCGCCGATACCGTCGGGGCTTTCCAGATCGAATCGCGCGCCCAGATGAGCATGCTGCCGCGCCTGCAGCCGCGCTGCTTCTACGACCTGGTGATCGAGGTCGCGATCGTTCGGCCTGGGCCGATCCAGGGCGGGATGGTCCACCCCTACCTGCGCCGGCGCCAGGGACTCGAGCCGGTAGCCTACCCGCGCGAGGAAATCCGGCCGGCGTTGGCGCGCACCCTGGGGATTCCGATTTTCCAGGAACAGGTGATGCAGATCGCAATCCTCGCGGCCGGTTTCACTCCCGGTGAGGCCGACCAGCTGCGCCGGGGCATGGCGGCGTGGCGGCGCAAGGGCGGCTTGCACGTCTTTCGCGACCGCGTGGTCAACGGGATGCTGGCGCGCGGCTATGACCTGGAGTTCGCCGAGGCGATCTTCCGGCAGATCGAGGGCTTTGGCGAATACGGCTTTCCGGAAAGTCACGCGGCGAGCTTCGCATTGCTGGTCTACGTCTCGTGCTGGATCAAATGCCACGAGCCCGCCGCATTCCTGGCCGCGCTGCTCGACAGCCAGCCGATGGGCTTCTACGCCCCGGCGCAACTGGTGCGCGATGCGCGTGCGCACGGGGTCGAGGTGCGCGGGGTCGATGCACTGGTGAGCCAATGGGAGAGCACGCTGGAGGAGACCACGGTCTCGGCGCCGTGCCTGCGCGCGAGCGTCGACCATCGCCCGCAACCGGCGGTGCGCCTGGGCCTGAATCGGATTCACGGACTCTCCGAGAGCGGCGCCCGGCGGCTGCTGGCGGTCCGCGACAGCCGCCGGCGCGAGCGTGGCATAGCCGCACCGGTGCCGGGCGAACCGCTGCTCGACTTTCCCTTCGACAGCGTCGAGGACCTGGCCCGCGCCTGCTCCCTGGGGCAGTCCGACCTGCAGGCGCTGGCGCGCTCCGACGCGCTCGCGGCGCTCGCCGGGCACCGCGTCCAGGCCAACTGGGAAGTGGCGGCGATCCGGCCGCTGCCCGAGTTGCTGGCCAACGCGCGCTTCGACGAATCGCCGGCGGTGCTCGCGGAACCGTCCGAGGGCGAGGGCATCATCGCCGACTACCAGTCATTGGGTATCCCGATGGGCCGCCATCCAGTGGCGCTGTTGCGCCCGCTGCTCAAGCGCCTGCGCATTTGCCAGGCCAGCAGCCTGCGCGACTGGCGTTCCGGCCAGATCGCCCGCGCCAGCGGGCTGGTCACCCACCGCCAGCGGCCCCAGACCGCCAGCGGCACGATCTTCGTCACCATCGAGGACGAAACCGGCACGGTCAACGTGATCATCTGGCCGGCGGTGTTCGAACGCTTCCGCGCTGCGGTGCTGGGCGCCAGCCTGATGAGCGTCTACGGCATCTGGCAGCGCGACTCCGAGAGCGGAGCGGTGATGCACCTGATCGCGCGGCGCGTGGTCGACCATTCGGCGCTGCTGGGCCGGCTGGCTACCGGCAGCCGCGATTTTCGCTGACCGGCGCCGCGCCCGCAGGCAGCGCCAGCGCGAGCGGCCGTCAGCCCGCTGCCAGTCCTCGCGCGAGGT
Source organism: Burkholderiaceae bacterium (assembly GCA_024637395.1). Lineage (GTDB taxonomy): Bacteria > Pseudomonadota > Gammaproteobacteria > Burkholderiales > Burkholderiaceae_E > JAGXFR01. The sequence continues at coordinate 5,824 of JAGXFG010000050.1, forward strand.
CGGCGCTGAGGTCGGTGACGTTCTCGACCCCGACCGCGATTCGCAGCAACCCTTCGCCGATGCCAGCCGCCAGGCGCGCCTCGGAACCAGCTCGCGAGTGGGTGGTGCTCGCCGGATGGGTGATGGTGGTTTTGACATCACCCAGATTGGCGGTTATCGATAGCAGCCGGCAATTGTCGATGACCTGCCACGCCCGGCGCCGCCGCGTCTCGTCGTCCGCGCCGCGCACCTCGAAAGCGATGACGGCGCCGCCGGCGCTTTGTTGGGACATCGCCAGGCGGTGCTGGGGATGCGAAGTCAGCCCCGGATAAAGCACCCGCTCGACTGCCGGATGAGCCTCCAGCCAGCGCGCGAGTTCCAGCGCATTGGCGCACTGGCGCTCCATGCGCAGGCCCAGCGTCTCCATCCCCTTGAGCAGCACCCAGGCGTTGAACGCCGACAGAGTCGGGCCGGTGGTGCGCACGAACGGCACCAGCGTCTCCTCGATGAATGCCCTGCTGCCCAGCACCGCCCCGCCCAGCACCCTGCCCTGGCCGTCGAGATACTTGGTGGCCGAGTGCACCACGATGTCGGCACCCAGAGCCAGCGGGCGCTGCAGCGCCGGCGAACACAGGCAATTGTCGACGACCAGCGGCAACCCCGCCGCGCGAGCAATGCCGCTGATCGCGCCCAGATCGGCGATCTCGGTGAGCGGGTTCGACGGCGACTCGAGGTAGAAGAGCCTGGTTTCGGGGCGCAGTGCGGCCCGCCACTGCTGCGGTTCGGTCACCTTCACGTAGTCGACCGATACCCCGAAGCGTTCGAGGATCTTGAACATCTGCAGCGTCGCACCGAACAGTTCCCGGGCCGCGACCACGCGGCTACCGCTGGCCGTGAGGCTCATCACGGTCGCCATGATCGCTGACATCCCGGAGGCGGTCGCAACGCAGGCTTCGGCGCCCTCGAGCATCGCCAGGCGGTTCTGGAATGCCGTAACGGTCGGATTGCCGGCCCGCGAATAGACGAATCCTGGTTCATCACCGGCAAAGCGCGCCGCTGCCTGGGCCGCATTGTCGAACACGAAGCTGGAAGTCAGGAAGATCGGATCGCTGTGCTCGAGATAGTGGGTGCGCTCGACCCCGCTGCGCACCGCCAGGGTGTCAAAACCCGGCGCCGGGTCAGTGCTGCCGCCGTCATCGCGCTTTTCGCTCATCGCCATTTCTTCCGGCTACTCGTCGCCGCGGGACTGATAGTGGAGGTTCATCTGATTGCCGCCCGAGTCTTCTTCGACGTTCTGCGGAGCCGCCAGCCGCGACGCCTCGAGTCCGCCGAGATATTCCGGCGTTACGTCGCCGGTGACGTAGATGCCGTCGAAACAGGCGCAGTCCAGGCTCTGGAGCTGCGGGTTGATGTCCTCGATCGCCCGGCGCATCCCGGCCACGTCCTGGTAGATCAACGCATCGGCCCCGATTGCGAGACGAATCTCCTCGGTGTCGCGCCCATGGGCAATCAGCTCACCCGGGGTCGGCATGTCGATCCCGTAGACATTCTGGTACCGCACCGGTGGCGCAGCCGAGGCAAAGTAGACCCGGTTAGCGCCCGAATCACGCGCCATCTGGACGATTTCCTGGGAGGTCGTGCCGCGCACGATCGAATCATCGACCAGCAACACGTTCTTGCCGCGAAACTCCACGCTCATCGCGTTGAGCTTCTGGCGCACGGATTGTTGGCGAATCTGCTGCCCAGGCATGATGAAGGTGCGCCCAACATAGCGGTTCTTCAGGTAGCCCTCGCGATAGTCGAGCCCGAGCTTGCTGGCGAGCTGCATCGCGGCCGGACGGGAGGTGTCGGGAATGGGCATGACCACGTCGATCGCCCCGTGCGACAGGCCGTCCGAGACCCGATCAGCGAGATATTCGCCCATCCGCAGCCGCGTCGCGTAGACCGACGCGCCGTCAAGGATCGAATCCGGCCGCGCGAAATAGACGTACTCGAAAGCACAAGGGTTCAGTGAGGAACTGGCCGCGCACTGGCTGGCGTGCAGTCCGCCGTCGAGGTCGATGAAGATGGCTTCCCCGGGGGCGACGTCGCGAACCAGGCGAAAACCAAGCCCCTCGAGTGCCACCGACTCCGATGCCACCAGGTATTCGGTTCCTCCCCGCGCCTCGCGCTCTCCCAGGCACAGCGGGCGAATGCCAAACGGGTCGCGAAACGCCAGGACCCCGTAGCCGGCGATCTCCGCGACACAAGCGTAGGCACCGCGCACCCGGCCGTGGAGCTCGCTGACCGCGCGAAAGATCGTCGCCGGATCGAGCGACACTCCCACCGTCGCCTCCTGCAGGGCGTTGGCCAGCACGTTGAGCAGCACTTCGGAGTCGGACGCGGTGTTGATGTGCCGCCGATCACGGCGGAACATCTCGATGCTGAGCTGCGCCGAATTGGTCAGGTTGCCATTGTGGGCGAGCGTCAGGCCAAACGGCGCATTGACGTAGAACGGCTGCGCTTCTTCCGAACTCGACGCCGAACCGGCGGTCGGATAGCGGACGTGTGCGATTCCCGAATTGCCGGTCAGGGCACGCATGTTGCGGGTACGAAAGACGTCGCGGACCAGGCCGTTGCCCTTTTGCATGTGGAAGGTGCTGGCGGCACAGGTGGCGATGCCCGCGGCGTCCTGTCCGCGATGCTGCAACAGCAGCAAACCGTCGTAGAGCAGTTGGTTGATCGGCCCCTTGCCGACTATTCCCAGGATTCCACACATCGACCCTATACCTCCTCGAATCCATCAGGCCGCCGTTGCGGCGCCCGCTCGCGGGGCTCGGTCAGCCTGATCTGGCGCTCGGGCCGGGCCGACAGGTAGGGATCAATTACCTCTGCAATCCAGTCGAGCAGTGGTCGCGAACGCGCCTGCTGCCACGACTGGTCCTTGTCGAATCCGGCAAACCGCGCCACCGCCACCAGCAGCGCCACCAGCACCAGCGCCCTGAGTACGCCCAACATGCCGCCGGCGAGCCGATCGGCGCCGCCCAGCCCGATGCCGTTGACCGCCTTGGCGAGCAGCGCCCCGAGCAGTCGCACCAGTACAAAGAGCACCAGGAAAACCAGCACCACCATAACCCAGGATTTATCCTGGAAACCGGTGTATTGGATGGCCAGCGGCGCCAGTTGCGGGGCGCCGATCAGCGCAATCACCCAGGCACCGAGCGCGAACACCGTCCGGATCATGCCGCGAATCAGCCCGATGAGCACCGAAATGCCGACGATCAGCACCAGCAGATAGTCCCAGCCGGTAAGGGAGCCGAAATCCATCGCGTCAGGGGGCGATAATCGCCGAGTCGATACCGGCAGCCTTGAGACGCACCCGCGCCTTCTCGGCATCTTCCCGGGTCTTGAACGGACCAACCCGGACCCTGATCCGCTCTCCCTTGGGGGTCGGGAGCCGCTCGGTATAGGCCTTCAATCCGGCCTTGCGGGCCCGCGCGAGCTGTTCCTTGGCACCCTTCTCGCTGGCAAAGGCGCCGATCTGGACCGCGAAGGGGCGCTCCGGCGAAGTACCGTTGGGAGCCGTCTTGACCGCCGTCGGCTTGGGCGCGGTGCCGGCGGCCTTCACAGCCTCGGCGCCCTGCCTGGGCTTGGCCGCGCTCGGGGGCGGCGTCACCGCGGCGGCCGGTTTGGTCTTGGAGGCGATTTCCGGCGCACCCGATTCGGCTGGCTCCGGCCCTGGCTGCGCGGCCTCAGGTTTGGGGGGTGGTGTTTCCGCTACCACCGCGGCGGCGGCGCTCGAATTTGCGCTGCTCTCCGGGGGGGATTGCGCCTCGGCCCGCGCTGGATCGCGCGGCTCCCGGGGCTGGATCTCGACCTGCACGTCCTGAACCGGCTTGCGGGGCTCGGAATCGAGGAACAGCGGCAGCACCACCGCTGCCAGCAAAGCCAGCACGACGGCGCCCAGCAGACGCCGGCGCGCGCGTTTCTTCTCTTCTAGATCGGGGTCGGACGCCAGTGTATCTGGGGCGCGTTTGGGCATATCAGTTGGCATCCGCGTCTGGGGACAACTCGCGCTCCGCGAGAATGTCAGCCACGGTCAGGAAAGAACCGAAGATCACGATTCTATCATCGCGACCAGCCACTTGCCGCGCCGCAGCAAGGCCTGCGCGCGGGCTGGGATGAGTCGAAACCTCCGCCGGGACACCAGCGCCTGGCTGGTCGTCGTTGAGCGCGGGGCCGATCCCCGCCCGAGCGGTCTGCGCGACGATTTCCTGCGCAAGTCCCGTGGCGGCAGCGGCGCGCTCGCCTGGCAACTCGACCACGAACCAGTGGCTGATCGTTCCCAGCAATGGTTCCAGCACCCCCGCGATGTCCTTGTCCGCCATGATCCCGAAGACCGCCATCGTGGCGCCGGTGCAGCCCTGCTCGGCGAGATTGCGGGCCAGTTGCGCGCTCGCGTGCGGGTTGTGCGCGACATCGAGCACGACCATCGGGTCACTCTCCAGCACCTGGAACCGCCCTGGCAGCCGCGCCGCCACCAGCCCGCGCTGAATCGCCAACCGGTCGCACCGTGGCTGGCCAGCCGAGCCGTCCAATCCCGTGGCGACTGGCAGCGCCTCGAGCGCGGCAATCGCCCCGGTCGCGTTGGCGATCTGGTTGGAACCGCGCAAGGCCGGCAGCGGCAGATCCTCGTGGCGCCATCCCCGACCCCAGCAGTTCCAACTCTGCCCGTGGACCTCGAAGCCAAAGTCCCGACCGATCAGCTGCAGTTCCGCTCCGATCTCGCCAGCGTAAGCGATCAGGCTCGCCGGTGGCCGATCGTCGCCGCACAAGGCCGGCCGGCCGCGCCGGAAGATGTGGGCCTTCTCCCAGCCGATCGATTCCCGGTTATCACCCAGAAAGACCTGGTGGTCGATGTCGATGCAGGTCACGATCGAGCACTCGGCGTCGATCACGTTGACCGCGTCGAGCCTTCCTCCCAAACCGACCTCCAGGATCACGACGTCGGGAGCAGCGCGCTGGAACAGCGCCAGGATCGCGAGAGTGGTGAATTCGAAATAGGTCAGCGAGACCTCGGCCCGGGCCGTTTCGACCTGTTCCAGGTGCGCCACCAGCAGTTCATCGGCCACCGGTGCGCCGCCCAGCCGCGCACGCTCGTTGAAGCGCACCAGGTGCGGCGAGGTGTAGGTGGCGACCCGGTGCCCGGCCGCCGCGAGCATGGCTTCAAGCAGCGCGCAGGTCGAACCCTTGCCGTTGGTTCCGCCGACCGTGATCACCGGAGACGACAAGTGCAGGCCAAGCCGTTGAGCGACCAGGGCAACCCGGTCCAGGCCCAGCTCGATCGGCCGGGCGTGCAGCCGTTCGATGTACTCGAGCCATTGGCCCAGTGGCGCGGCGAGCGGCGGCGCGGTGCCAGCCTGACTGGTGCTGCTCGAGACCACGCGCTCGGAAGCCCGGGCCTTGATCAGGCCAGCGTGTCGATGGGCTGCTTGTGCAGCAAGGCCAGCAACTGGGCGATCTCATCGCGGAGATTGCGGCGGTCGACGATCATGTCCACGGCGCCCTTCTCGATCAGGAATTCGGCCCGCTGGAACCCCTCGGGCAGTTTCTCGCGCACGGTCTGTTCGATCACCCGTGGGCCCGCGAAGCCGATCAGGGCCTTGGGCTCGGCGATCACCACATCGCCAATGAAGGCGAAACTCGCCGATACCCCGCCCATGGTGGGATCGGTCAGCACCGAGATGTAGGGCAAGTGGGCCTCCGCGAGCTTCCTGAGCATCGCCGTGGTCTTGGCCATCTGCAGCAGCGAGAGCATTCCCTCCTGCATCCGTGCGCCGCCCGAGGCCGCGACGCAGATGAACGCGACCCGCTGCTCGATCGCCGCCTGCACGCCGCGGGCGAAGCGCTCACCGACGACCGAACCCATCGAGCCGCCCATGAAATCGAATTCGAAGGCCGCCACGACCACCGGCAGCGAACGAATCGCCCCGCCCATCACCACCAGCGCATCGGTCTCGCCCGTCTGCTCGATTGCCTCTTGCAGCCGATCCGGATACTTGCGGCTGTCGCGAAACTTCAGGACGTCGAGCGGCAGGACCTCCTGGCCGATCTCGTAGCGCCCCTCCTGGTCGAGCAGCGTATCGATCCGCAGCCGGGCGTCGATGCGCATGTGGTGCGAGCACTTCGGGCAGACGTTGAGGTTGGCGACCAGGTCGGCCGAATACAGCGCAGCCTCGCAGGCCCGGCACTTGACCCAGACGCCTTCCGGCACCCGCTTGCCACCAGAACTGGAACGCTTGATCCGCGGGGGCAACAGTTTTTCGAGCCAGCTCATGCCTTGTCCTCAGCTCTCGTCGAGCGCCTGCCTGATCCCGGCGATGAAGCTGCCGGCCCGTGCAATGGCCTGCCCGGGATCGCCATCGTCGATCAATTCGATCAGCCGCGATCCGATCACCACCGCATCGGCATGCTCGCCCAGTGCGCGCGCGGTCGGGCCGTCGCGAATACCGAATCCTACCCCCACCGGCAGCGCGATCCTCGCCTTGATGCGCGCCAGCTGCGCGATGACATCGGCAGTATCGAGGTTCCCGGCGCCGGTCACCCCGCGCAGCGACACGTAATAGACGTAGCCGCTGGCGAGCTTGGCCACCGCATCGATGCGCTCCTCTCCGGAGGTCGGCGCCAACAGGTAGATCGGATCGACCCCGGCGGTGCGCGCCGCAGCGGCGAAGTCAGCCGACTCCTCGGGCGGATAATCGACCACCAGTACGCCATCGACGCCGGCTTTGGCCGCGGCGGCCAGGAAGGCTGCGCTGCCCATGCGCTCGATCGGGTTGGCATAGCCCATCAGCACCACCGGGGTCGCGCTGTCGGTACTGCGGAAGGCGCTCACGAAATCAAGCACGTCGGTCATGCCGACGCCATCGCGCAGCGCATGTTCGCTGGCGCGCTGGATCACTGGCCCATCGGCCATCGGATCCGAAAATGGCACCCCCAGCTCGATCACGTCGGCGCCGCTGGCTGCCAGCGCATGCATCAGCGGCACCGTGGTCGCACGCTCGGGATAGCCGGCGGTAACGAACGGGATCAATGCCACCCGCCCGGCCACGTGCAGGCTTTCGAACCTCTCGCGCATCCGGGCACTCAATGCCGCTCTCCCCAAAACCGCCGCAGTGTTCGCATTCAGAACTCCAGTCCGGCGCGCTGCGCCACCGTGTGCATGTCCTTGTCACCGCGCCCCGACAGGTTTACCAGGATCACGCGATCCGGCGCCAGCTTGGGGGCCAGTTGCGCGGCATAGGCCAGCGCATGGCTCGATTCGAGGGCCGGAATGATGCCCTCGATCCGGCAGCAGGTATGGAAGGCTGCGAGCGCCTGCTCGTCATCGATGGTCTCGTAGCTCGCCCGGCCGCTGTCCTTGAGCCAGGCATGCTCCGGACCGACTCCCGGATAGTCCAGGCCGGCGGAAACCGAATGGGTCTCGATGATCTGGCCGTCCGCGTCCTGGAGCAGATAGGTGCGATTACCATGGAGCACCCCGGGAGTCCCGGCGGTGAGCGATGCCGCGTGCCTTCCGGTCGCGATCCCCTCGCCGCCCGCTTCGACCCCGACCAGTGCGACCGACTGGTCGTCGATATAGGGGTGGAAGATTCCCATCGCGTTCGAGCCGCCGCCGACGCAGGCCACCACCACGTCGGGCTGACGTCCGGCCATCAATGGCATCTGCACGATGCATTCCTTGCCGATCACCGACTGGAAATCGCGCACCATCATCGGGTACGGATGTGGCCCGGCCACGGTGCCGATGATGTAGAACGTCGTCTCCACCTTGGTCACCCAGTCGCGCATGGCCTCGTTGAGCGCGTCCTTGAGGGTTCGCGACCCGGAGAGCACCGGCACCACCTCGGCGCCCAGCAGCTTCATCCGATAGACATTCTGGGCCTGCCGGGCGATATCCTCGCTGCCCATGTAGACCACGCACTCCATGCCGTAGCGGGCTGCCACGGTGGCCGTGGCGACCCCGTGCTGGCCCGCGCCAGTCTCGGCGATGACCCGGCGCTTGCCCAAACGGCGCGCCAGCAGGGCCTGCCCAACGGTGTTGTTGATCTTGTGCGCGCCGGTGTGGTTGAGGTCCTCGCGCTTGAAGTAGATCTGCGCGCCGCCCAGCTGCTCGGACCAGCGCCGCGCATGGTAGATCGGGCTCGGCCGCCCCACGAAGTGCTCCATCTCGTAGGCGAATTCGGCGATGAACTCCGGGTCTTCGCGAAACCGCTCGTAGGCTTCACGCAGTTCGCGCAACGCATGCATCAGCGTCTCGGCGACAAAGACCCCGCCATAGGGCCCGAAGTGCCCGCTGCCATCGGGGAAGTCGTATCCGCTCACCGTTCCCCCTCGCCCGTGACCGCCCCTGGCATTTCACGCCGGGCATCTGCCAGCAGGACTTGCTGCACGAATCGCGCCATCTTTTCGCTGTCCTTTTCCCTCGGATCGGCACCCTGGATGCCACTCGAAACGTCGACCCCGGTAGGGGCAACCTGTTCAATTGAACGCCCGACATTTTCCACTGTCAGGCCGCCGGCGAGAATCAACCGGGTGGGCCTCTGCCGCGGGATCGCCGCCCAGTCGAAACGCTTGCCGCTACCCCCGAAATCGCTACTGAACGAGTCGGCAATGAAGGCCTCGGCGGCGGGAAAGCGGGCAAATGATTCTAGCAAATCATCCTGCCCGCGGACCCTGACCGCCCGCCAGTATGGCACTCCCGCCGCCAGCGCCCGGGCGCACTGCGCCGGAGATTCGTCCCCATGGAACTGGACCACGTCGAGACCCACCCGGGTCATCGTCTGCGCCAGCACGCTCTCCTCAGGGTCGACGAACAGGCCCACCACTGCCACCCATGACGGTGCCCGCCGGCGCAGGGCAATCGCCTCGTCGATCGCCAGGAACCGCGAGCTCCCGGGGTGAAAGACCAGCCCGATGGCGTCGACCCCGAGCGCTGCCGCCGTATCGACGTCACCCGGTCGCACCATTCCGCAGAACTTGATCCGCGTTCGCATCTGTTACTCCAGCCGGGACGCGCCCTGCCACAATGGCATCCCCGGAGGCGGGGTTGGCAGCCCGAAATGCTCATCGTACGTCACCGCCTGCAGGTACAACCCCTCCGCTGAAAAGGTCGGGGCCGCAAGGCTGCGATCGCGCCCCTCCAGCACCGCGCCGATCCAGTGCTCGGGGTGCCGTCCGGTTCCGACGTAGACCAGCGAGCCGACGATGTTGCGCACCATGTGGTGCAGAAAAGCATTGCCCTCGAAGCAGAGCGCGAGCAGCGGTCCCGACTCGTCGATGGTGAGCGATTCGATGCGCCGCACCGGCGTCTTCGCCTGGCATTGCGACGAGCGAAACGCCGAAAAATCGTGCTCGCCGACCAGGCGCCTGGCGCCGGCCCGCATGGCCGCGACGTCGAGGTCGCGAAATACCCAGCCTGCCCGTCCGACCCAGAGCGGATGGCGCACCGCAGCCCGGTGGATCAGGTAGACGTAGCGCCGTGACCGGGCGCTGAAGCGGGCGTGGAAATCCGGATCGACCTCCTGGGCATGAAGCACCGCCACCGCCGCCGGCAGTCTGGCATTGGTGCCGCGCACCCAGGCATGCACTGGCCGTGCGGTATCGGTGTCGAAATGGACCACCTGAGCGGTGGCGTGCACCCCGGCGTCGGTCCGACCGGCACAGGTCACCCGCAGCGGGTGTCCGGCCAACGCCGCCAGCGACGCTTCCAGCGCGTCCTGAATCGCGCCACCGCCCGATTGCGTCTGCCAGCCGGAGAAGTGGCTACCGTCGTAGCCAAGGATCAGGGCGATTCGTTTCACGATGCTCAAAAAAAATGCGGGAAAGCCAAGCTTTCCCGCGGTTTACCCAAGGTGCAAGAGCCGCCGCCAGCGGCCGCCGGCACCTAGCGAATCTTGGCCAGCAGCGTGCGTGCCTGTTCCTGCTGGGACGAATCCCCGCCGGCGATGACTTCTTCCAGCAACTCGCGTGCTCCTTCCTTGTCGCCGATCTCTTCATAGGCCCCGGCCAGATCGAGCTTGGTCGCCATCTCCTGCCAGCGCTCCGCGTCGCCATCGACTGGCAGGGTCACCGTGTCAGGGTTCAGGTCGAGACCGATCGACGACAGGTCAACCATCCCCGGTTCGGGCTCCAGCGGTCCGCTGAGCGTATCGAAGGAGGGAATATCGACGTCGTACTCGTGCAGATCGGCGATCGCGTCCGGCTCGGCTCGTGCCGCCGACTTCGCAGTGGCCGACCTCTTGTCTGGCGCCCGGCGGGATTGGCCGGACCCAGTGGTTTCGACCTCGGCAGACTGGTCCCCACCGATATCGAGCGATGGCAGTTCAATACGCCCATCGAGCGACTTCTCGAGGCTTGACCCGTGGGACTGCGCCGGCGCGGTATCGGCCGCACGCTGCTTCTCGGCCCGCACTACCGTCGAATCCGCTGCGGTGTCGAGCTGGAAATCGAGGTCGGTAAGGGTCGTTCCGGCTGTGTTCGGCCCGCTGCCGGCCACTGCCGGTTCGGGTTCGGTCACGGCCGGCCCTGATTCGGTCATTGCCGGTCCGGGTTCGGTCACTGCCAGCCAGGGTTCGGTCACTGCCGGCGCCGCGTCTTCCCCCGCGCCGAGTCCGGCGGGAGCGCCAGTTACGGTGTCGGGCTCGTTGACCGGCTCCTCGCCGGTATACAAGGGGTTCTCCGGATCGATCGCCAGCCCGAGCATCACGACCTTGGGCCATTCCTCGTTCTGCCCACCGGTCATGGTGAACATCTCCTGGGCCAGCGCTCCCAAGCCACCCACGTCGCTGCGCCCGGCCAGTATTTCACCCAGTTTCAGTCGAATCGCCTGGCGGTCGGGTTGGCGGACAAGGGCCTCGCGCAGGATCTCTTCGGCCTGCGCTTCACGCCCATAGGCGATGTAGACCTCGGCCTCGGCGATCGGATCGACCTCGGTGGAATGCACTTCGAGCCCGTTGTTCCGAGTGCTGGTCCCGAACAGGCTGTCGCCCGTGTCAACCTTCTGCCCACCGGTCGCCCCGAACAGCGAATTCGCGGTAAAGGCGTCGGTCGCGACCAGGCTGTCCTCGAAGCGTTCGACGCTCTTGCGCCGCCGGCGCACGTACCAGGCGTAGAAACCACCCAGCAGGGCCAGTCCACCCAGTCCGGGCAGCAGCAACGGGTTCTCGATCAGTTCATCGAAGAAACTGGGCGCCTGCGGGGCCGGCACCGGCGGTTTGGCCGCTTCCGGAGCTGGCTGAATGGCGGGCGACGGGGTGGGCGCCTCGGTGGGCGACGGGGTGGGCGACGGGGTGGGCGCCTCGGCTGCCGGCGCCGCCGCCGGAGCGGGGCTTTCGGCAGGAGCCGCGCTCGTCACGGCAGCCGGCGCGGCCGGAGCCTCAACCACTGCCGCCGGCGCCGATGCCGCTTCCCCGGCTGGTTCGGGCGCTGCTGTCACAGCTCCCGCGACCGGCCGGGAACTCATCCGGGCCTCCGACAACTGGCGTTCGAGATCGGCCAGTTGGCGATTCTTGAGTTCGAGCAGTTTCTGCAGATCGGCAACGTTGCGTTCGAGGTCGGTCATCCGCGACTGCATTTCCCGCAGTGCAGCGCCGCTGGCCACCTGCGCTTCGGCGGCCTGTCCGACAGCCGCGCCCCCGGAGGCTCCCTTGCCGCCGCCGGCGTCCGAAGCACCGCCGGCAGCAGTGCCGGAGACGCCCTGCTTGGAGAGTTTGAGCTGGTCACCCGGTACGCTGGGAGCGCGCTCGGGCGCCTTGGGGCCGATCGCCCCGACCGCCGCCTGTCCCGCACTGGTGGCCGGGATCTCGCGCGCCGCTTCGGCAAGCCGCATCCGATAAGCCTGGAATTCGCGGGCGCTCTCGCGCAGTTCGCGGCTTGCCTCCGCTGGATCGATCGCCAGTGTGACGGCGGTATCCGGAACCTTGAGCGTGCGCCCCGAGTACATCTGATGCGGACTGCCGAAGAACACCTCCGGATTCGCCCGGTACAGCGAGATGATCATCTGGTCGAGGGTTGCCGCCTGCGGCCTGACGCCGGCGGCGATCTCGGTCAGGGTGTCGCCCCGATTCACCATCACGCCACCTGGCGTTGCGGCCGGAACCGGTTTCGAGGACCGTGCTCCGGTCTTGGCCGCTGGTGCGGCAGCGACCGCAGCCGCTTTGGCGGGGGCGGGGGCCGGGGCCGCAGCGGTTGCCGGGGCCGACGGTTTCACCGGCGCTGCCACAATGCTGGCCGCAGTCACCGGAGCGCTGGCGCTCGTCGGCCGGGCAGCCACTTCCGCCGACCGGGCGGCGGTGAGCCGCATCTCAGGCGGGTCGAGCAGGAACGTGTATTCCCGCATCAGCCTGCCGCTGGCCCAGTTCAGTTCGACCAGCAGATCCATGAACGCTTCGTTCACCGGGCGGCGGGAGGTGATCGTGATCACCGGTCGACCGTCAGCCCGGCGGACAATTGCCACCGCCATGGCGGAAACCGCCGGGTTGTACTGCAAGCCTGCCTGCCGGAACGCATCAGGCGAGGCGATTCGTGCCGTCATCGTGGCGGCTTCATCGGCACCCAGCGCAGCAATCTCGACTTCGGCACGCAATGGTTGACCGAGCCCCGATTGGACCGTCAGTCGTCCCAGTCCGGCACCAAACGCCGGCGCACAAAAACCGGTCGCAATGGCTAGTGCAACGGCTGCGGCAAGCGCTTTCGGTCGAACCGAGAAGCATGACAAAACAGGTTCAATATTCCGTGTAGGCACGGCATTCCCCTTACGAACTTCTCGACGAATCGAGGCTAGCATCAGACACTTGCACACGCAAGCTAAAGTGCAGTCGAGGGTTCCGGAATGTCTCCCGAACCCGACGAACGGCCTAATTTTGCAGGATTCGCAGCATCCGGCGCAGCGGTTCGGCAGCGCCCCAGAGCAACTGGTCGCCGACCGTAAATGCGCTCAGGAACTCGGGACCCATCGAAAGTTTGCGCAGGCGGCCCACCGGCACGGTCAACTTGCCGGTCACTGCCGCCGGGCTGAGTTCTCGGATGCTCTCCTCGCGCCGGTTCGGGATGCGCCGCACCCACTCGTTGCCCGAATCGACGATCGCCTCGATGTCGGCGAGCGGCACATCGCGGCGCAATTTGATGGTCATCGCCTGGCTGTGGCAGCGCATCGCGCCCACCCGGACACACAGGCTCTCGACCGGAATGTGGCCCTCGCCCTGTTGCGGCAAGCCGAGGATCTTGTTGCACTCGGCGTCGCCCTTCCATTCCTCGCGCGAGGTGCCGTTGCCGAGATCCTTGTCGATCCAGGGGATAAGGCTGCCGGCGAGCGCCACCCCGAAGTTATCCACCGGGAAACCGGGGGAAACCAGGGTCTGCGCCACCTTGCGGTCAATCTCCAGGATCGCCGACTTGGGGTCGGCCAGCAATGGCGCCACCGCGGCGTGGGCCGCGCCCATCTGGGCGATCAGTTCGCGCATGTTCTGCGCCCCGGCCCCGGAAGCGGCCTGGTAGGTCATTGCCGTGATCCACTCGATCAGGCCTTCGCGGAACAGCCCGTTGAGCGCCATCATCATCAGGCTGACCGTGCAGTTGCCGCCAACGAAGTCGCGCGTGCCGGCCGCGAGCGCCGCGTCGATGACGTTGCGGTTGAGCGGGTCGAGGATGATGACCGAATGGTCCTTCATCCGCAAGGTCGACGCGGCATCGATCCAGTAGCCCTTCCAGCCAGCTTCGCGCAGCTTGCCGAATACCGCGCCGGTGTAGTCCCCGCCCTGGCAGGTCACGATCACGTCCATGGCCCGCAGCGCGTCGATGGACATCGCGTCCTTGAGCTTGTCCGCGCCCAGCGGCGCGTCGCCGCCGACGTCGGAGGTGCTGAAGAATACCGGCTCGATCAGCCGGAAATCGTCTTCCTCGTGCATGCGCTGCATCAGCACCGAGCCGACCATCCCGCGCCAGCCGACCATTCCCACTTTCATTGCCATTTCCTGACGTCCTTTACTGAAATTGAACTTCCCGACCCGCCCCCGCCTGTCACAGCCTGGCGAGCACTGCATCTCCCATTGCCGCTGTCCCCAGGGTGGGTTCGCCCTCGCGGGCAATATCCGCGCTGCGGGCGCCGTCGCGCAGTGCCGCACGCACGCCGGCTTCGACCCGCGCCGCAGCGCTCTCCTGCCCCAGCGAGTAGCGCAGCATCATCGCCGCCGAGAGGATCGTCCCGAGCGGGTTGGCGAGATCCTTGCCGGCAATATCCGGCGCCGACCCGTGAATCGGCTCATAGAGCCCGAACCCGCGCGAATTCAGCGACGCCGAAGGCAGCATCCCGATCGACCCGGTCAACATCGAGGCCTCGTCGGAGAGGATGTCCCCGAACATGTTGCCCGTGACCATGACGTCGAATTGGCGGGGGTTGCGGATCAGCTGCATGGCGGCGTTGTCGACATACATGTGTGAGAGTTCCACGTCGGCATAGTCGGCGTGCACCTCGGTCACCACATCGCGCCAAAGCTGCGTGGTCTCGAGCACATTGGCCTTGTCGACCGAGCACAGGCGGCGGGAGCGCTTGCGCGCGGTCTCGAACGCCGTCACCGCGATCCGCCTGATCTCGCTCTCGGTGTAGCGCATCGTGTCGTAGCCCTCGCGCTCGCCGGACTCGTTGACGATGACCCCGCGCGGCTTGCCGAAATAGATGTCACTGGTGAGTTCGCGAATGATCAGCAGATCGAGCCCCGCCACGACCTCGGGGCGCAGCGTCGAGGCGTGCGCCAGCTCGGGGTAAACCAGCGCCGGGCGCAGATTGGCGAACAGATCGAAGTGCTTGCGCAGGCGCAGCAACCCCTGCTCCGGGCGCAGGGCCCGCTCGAGCCGGTCGTAGCGCGGCGCGCCAACCGCACCGAAGAGGATCGCGTCGGCGCGCTCGCACAGCGCGAGCGTTGCCGGCGGCAGCGGGTCTCCGGCTGCGTCGTAGCCAGCTCCTCCGACCAGACCGTATTCCATTTCCAGCGTCAGGCCGTCAATGGCCAGCGCCTCCAGTACGCGCACTGCCTGGGCGGTAATTTCGGGTCCGATGCCGTCGCCCGCAAGGACTGCAATCTTCATGCCACCACCCCCCCGACCTTGCCACCCGCAAGCCACGGGAAGCGTGCCAGGCGCCGCTCTTCAAAGGCACGGATTTCGTCGGCGTGGCGCAGGCTCAGCCCGATCTCGTCGAGGCCGTTCAACAGGCAATACTTGCGAAAATCCGAGATCTCGAAGCCGTACTCGGCCGACCCGTCGACCGTCGCGACCTTCTGTGCCGGCACATCGACGATCAGCTCAAAGCCCGGGAAGGCGGCGACATCGTGAAACAGCCGGTCAACCGCCGCCGCCGGCAACACGATCGGCAGCAAGCCGTTCTTGAAGCAGTTGTTGTAGAAGATATCCGCGAACGAGGGGGCGATCACCGCCTTGAAGCCGTAGTCGAGCAGGGCCCAGGGGGCGTGCTCCCGCGACGACCCACAGCCGAAATTCTCCCGTGCCAGCAAGACGCTCGCCCCCCGGAAACGCGGCTGGTTGAGCGCAAATTCCGGGTTCAACGGCCTGACGCTGTTGTCCCGGCCCGGCTCGCCACGATCGAGGTAACGCCAGGCGTCAAACAGGTTGGGGCCGAAACCGGTGCGCTCGATCGACTTCAGGAACTGCTTGGGGATGATCGCGTCGGTATCGACGTTGGCCCGGTCAAGCGCGGCCACCAGGCCGCGATGGATTACCAGTTTTTCCATCCGATGTGATTCCGTTTAGGGGTAGACGGTCAGAACCGTGGTTGAACGATCAGGCCAGGATCAGCGGCGGCGGACATCCGCGAAGTGCCCCGCGATCGCGGCCGCGGCGGCCATTGCCGGGCTGACCAGGTGCGTCCGCCCGAGTGACCCCTGGCGGCCTTCGAAATTGCGGTTCGACGTCGAGGCGCAGCGCTCGCCCGGCTCGAGGCGATCGTCGTTCATCGCCAGGCACATCGAGCAGCCCGGTTCGCGCCACTCGAAGCCGGCGTCGATGAAAATCCGGTCGAGCCCCTCGGCCTGGGCCTGTCTCTTGATCAGCCCGGAACCCGGCACCACCATCGCCACTTTCACGCTCGCCGACTTGCGCCGGCCGCGCACCACCGCCGCCGCCTGGCGCAGGTCCTCGATGCGCGAGTTGGTGCACGAACCGATGAAGACCTTGTCGACCTTGATATCGACGATCGCGGTGTTGGGCTTGAGCCCCATGTATTCGAGTGCCCGGGCCATGCCTTCGCGCTTGACCGGATCGCGCTCACGATCAGGATCCGGCACCCGTCCGTCGACCGGCACCACCATTTCCGGCGAAGTGCCCCAGGTGACCTGCGGCGCGACGGTGCCGGCGTCAAGCGTCACGGTGGTATCGAAGTGAGCGCCCGGGTCGCTGCGCAAGGTGCGCCAGTGGGCAACCGCCTCATCCCACATGGCCCCGGCGGGAGCCATCGGCCGGCCCTTCAGATAGGCGATGGTCTGCTCGTCGACCGCAACCATCCCGGTGCGGGCGCCAGCCTCGATCGCCATGTTGCACACCGTCATCCGCCCTTCCATCGACAGCGCCTGGATCGCAGTGCCGGCGAATTCGATCGCGTGGCCGGTGCCGCCGGCAGTGCCGATCTTGCCGATCACCGCCAGGACCAGGTCCTTGGCAGTGACACCCGGCCCGGCCTGCCCATTGATCAACACCAGCATGTTGCGCATCTTGCGCGCCATCAGGGTCTGTGCCGCGAGCACGTGCTCAACCTCCGAGGTGCCGATCCCGAAGGCCAGGCAGGCAAAAGCGCCGTGGGTGCTGGTGTGGGAATCCCCGCACACCACCGTCATCCCCGGCAAAGTGGCGCCCTGCTCAGGTCCGATCACATGGACGATGCCCTGGCGGGGATCGTCGATGTCGAAGTACGGCATGCCGTATTCGCGCGCGTTGCTCTGCAGCGTCTCGACTTGCAGTCGGGCGATCGGATCCGCGATCCCGAGCTCACGCCCCGTGGTCGGAACGTTGTGATCGACCACCGCGAGATTGGCGGCAATGCGCCAGGGCTTGCGACCCGCCAGCCTGAGGCCGGAGAATGCCTGCGGGCTGGTCACCTCATGGACCAGGTGACGATCGATATAGATCAGGGCGGTGCCATCGTCGTCCTGATGGACCAGATGCTCATCCCACAGCTTGTCGTAGAGAGTGCGCGGCGACATCGATATCCCGGGGGGTTGGTGATCGGATTGGCCTGGCGGGCAACTGGTGCTTGCGGCCGGCCTGGGGACCTGCCCACCCTGCCCCTGCCAGACGCGGTTTTCGATTATGCCATAGGGCTGGGAACGGCCTGCAGCCTAGTTCGGCACTGCTCGCCGGGCACTGGCCAGGGCCGCCGCGCAACCCAGCAGCGCGGCGAACGCGGAACCCAGAAAGGCCGCCGCCGGGGAAAAACCGATCCAGAGCGCACTGACCATCAGCCCGCCGACCGTGCCCCCGCAGCCGTACGCGACCGTCACGTAGAGCGCCTGGGCCCGAGCCTGGCGACTGGGCTCGAACCACTCGTGCAGCCGGGCCATCACCGCGCTGTGGTGCAAGCCGAAGGTGACGCCGTGCAACAGCTGCGCGAAGATCAGCAGCGGTAGCCAGCCCCCTGAAAGGCCGATCATCGCAAAGCGCAGCGCCGCCACCGCGATGCTCGCCGGCAGCAGGACCGCCGCGCCGAAACGCTGGAACAGCGGACGTTGCAGGCGAAACAGCGCGATCTCGGCGAGCACCGCCAGCGCCCAGAGCAGTCCGATCGCGGTCTTCGAGTACCCCAGCTCCGACAGGTACAGCGAGTAGAAGACATAGAGCCCCATGTGGGCGACGATCATCAGGAAATTGGCCAGGAAGAACCACTGGATGCGCCTCTCGCGCAAACGCAGGCGCATCGTGCCGACGCCGCCCGAGATGCCATGGCCTGACGGCGCCGCCCCCAGCCGCCAGCTCGCTGCCAGCAGCCCGAGAGCCATCGCCGCCATCCACCATGGCAGCGAGGCGACCCCGGCCTGGTCCAGCACCCAGCCAATTGCGCTCACCGCCACGATGAAGCCAACCGACCCCCACAGCCGCATCTTGCCGTAGCGGCCGAAATCGCCACCGGCGGATTCAAGGGCCATCGCCTCGGCGAGCGGGGCCTGCGCCGAGGTCATGAAATAGAGCACCGCGACCAGCGCCAGCGTCGCGGCGTAACCAGAACTTGAGGCGAGCGGCAGCAAGATCGCCAGCGCCAGCACCGCGCTGGCGCTCGCGCGCAGCAGGGTGCCGCGCCGCGACATGCGATCGGCGAGCCAGCCCCAGAACGGCGGCCCGATGATGCGCAATACCTGGGGGACCGTCATCAACACGCCAATTTCGGCGACGGTGAAGCCGCGGTCGGCGAAATAAAGGCTCAGGTACGGCGACGTCATCCCGACAAAGGCGAAATAGCTGAAGAACAGCGCCTTGACGCCGGAGGTTCCGGGCACTTCGGGGAAATCCTGAACGCGCGCGGTACGGCTCAGGCCGCGCCCGGCGCCTGGCCGGGAATCGGCGCGACCAGGCCATGCACCTGCCCGCATTGCGCCCGCTGGAGCAGCGCCTGGTCCATCAGCACCAGCGCCAGCATTGCCTCCGCTATCGGGGCGGCGCGAATCCCGACGCAAGGATCGTGGCGTCCCTGGGTCTGCACCGTAACCGGCTCGCCAGCGATGTCGATCGAGCGCCGCGGCGTGCGAATGCTCGAGGTCGGCTTGAGTGCAATCGACACCGTCAGCGGCTGCCCGGAAGAGATTCCGCCCAGCGTCCCGCCAGCGTGATTGCTGAGGAAACCCGCCGGCGTCAGCTCGTCACCGTGCTCGCTGCCGCGTTGCACCACCGCGCCGAAACCGGCGCCGATTTCGACGCCCTTGACCGCGTTGATGCCCATCATGGCGTGGGCGATGGCAGCGTCGAGCTTGTCGTAGATCGGCGCACCCAGGCCCACCGGTACCGAGTCGGCGACCACGTTGACCCTGGCGCCGCAGGAATCACCTTCGCGCCGCAACTGGTCGACGTACGCTTCGAGCTCGGCGACGATCCCGGCGTTGGGCGCGAAGAACGGATTGCGCCCGACCTCGGCCCAGTCGACAAAGGGGATCGCGATCGTGCCGATCTGGGCTACCCAGGCGCGAATCCGGGTGCCATATTCCTTGGCCAGCCACTTGCGGGCGATGGCCCCGGCGGCCACCGCCGGGGCGGTGACGCGCGCCGACGAGCGCCCGCCGCCACGATGATCGCGCAAGCCGTACTTGTGCCAATAGGTGTAGTCGGCGTGCCCCGGGCGAAACACCCGCGCGATGTCGCCGTAGTCGGAACTGCGGGCATCCTCGTTGCGGATCACCAGCGCGATCGGCGTCCCGGTGGTCACCCCGTCGAACACCCCCGACAGGATCTCGACCCGGTCCGGTTCGCGCCGCTGGGTGACATGGCGCGAGGTCCCCGGGCGGCGGCGATCGAGATCGGGCTGGATGTCGTCGACGGTGAGCGCCATGCCTGGCGGGCAGCCATCGACCACGCAGCCGATCGCCGGGCCGTGCGACTCGCCAAAAGTCGTCACCCGAAATAACTGTCCTATGCTGCTGCCTGCCATTGGATCTGTCCGGTCAAAACTGCAGTTTAGCGAAACCCGGCCAGCCCGCGATCAGCGCTTGGGCGCGAGCAGGAAATCGGTCAGCAACTGGTTGAAGCGCTCGGGCTGCTCGAGGTTCGAGAGGTGGGCCGCGTCGCGGATCACCTCCAGCCGCGAGCCCGCGATCTCGCGGTGGATCACCTCGGCCTGCGCCACGGTGCAGGCGGGATCGAACTCCCCGGCGATGATCAGCGTCGGCGTCGTGATGAGGTGCAGGGTCGCGGTCTGGGCGACGTCGCGCACCGCGCAGGAGCAGGCGATATACCCCTCCACCCCGGTCGCCTCGATCCCGGCGCGAATGCGTTTGACCGTTGCGGGTTCGCGCGCAATGAAACCGGGCGTGAACCAGCGCTGGATCGTACCCTCGGCGAGTGACGCGACCCCGTCGCGGCGCGCGGTCTCGAGGCGCTGCTTCCACACCGACGAGTCCGGCATCTCGCTGGTGGTGTCGCACAGCGCGAGCGAGAGCAGGCGGTCGCCGTAGGCGGCGCCGAGCTGCTGGCCGATCATCCCGCCCATCGACAGGCCGACAAAGTGAACCTGCCCGAGCCCGAGCGCATCAAGCATCGCGATCACGTCGTCGGCCAGGAAGCCGATCGTGTAGGGGCCGGGAGTGGTATCGCTGGCGCCGTGGCCGCGGGTATCGTGGCGCAACACGCGGAAGTGCCGGGTCAGCGCCGGCAACTGCGGCTCCCACATCGCCATCGTCGACATCAGGCTGTTGGAGAGCACCACCACCGGTGCATCGGCCGGTCCGTCGAAACGGTACGCCAGCCGTGCGCCACCCTGAACCGTCACGTATTCATGCGTCATGCTTTCTTCCTCCTAACCAGGTTGTCGCCGCGGCGTCGGCACGCCCGGCCAATGCCCAATGATAGCGGCAGTGCTGCCGGGCAGAGCCCCGCCCTGCCCCGGGTATCAGGCCGAACGCAGACGCCGGATCGTCTCGTCGCGCGCCAGCACTGCCAGCACCGCGTCGAGCCCGGGGGTCTGGCGCCGCCCGAACACCGCCACCCTCAGCGGGACGCCGAGCTGGGGCATCTTCAGGCCATGCTGCGCGACGAACGACTTGATCGCTGCCGCGATCGCATCGCGGTTCCAGGGCGTGGTGGCGCAAACCTCGGCAAAGTCAGCGAGCAGAGCCCGCGCGGCCGGGGTCAGCAATGCCGCCAGTTCGCCATCCAGCTCGGCCGGCGGCGCGTAGAACATCAGCGCCTCGTCGGCGATCTGCTCGAGCGTGGTGCAGCGTTCCTTGAGCAGCGCACACACCCCGGCGAGATCGACCGCCGCGGCGCCGGGATCGACCCCACGCGCTTGCAGCCGCGGCGCCAGCAGCCGGGCCAGTTCGCCATCCGCTGTGGCCTTGAGGTAGTGCTGGTTGACCCAGCCGAACTTCTCGGGATCGAGCTGCGACGGGGCCTGCGAAAGATGGCTGCCGTCGAACCATTCGATCAGCTGGGCACGCGAAAACAGCTCGTCGTCGCCGTGGCTCCAACCCAGCCTGGCAAGGTAGTTGACCACCGCGTCCGGGAGGAAGCCCTGGCGCTCGTAGTCGAGTACCGAGACCGCGCCGTGGCGCTTGGAAAGCTTGAGTCCGTCGGGGCCGTGGATCATCGGCACGTGGCCGTACACCGGCAATGGCGCCCCCAACGCGCGCAGGATGTTGATCTGGCGCGGCGTGTTGTTGACGTGGTCGTCGCCCCGGATTACGTGGGTGATGCGCATGTCATGGTCGTCGACCACGACGCAGAAGTTGTAGGTCGGAGTGCCATCTGAGCGCGCGATCACGAGGTCGTCGAGCTCGGTGTTGGCGATCCGGATCGGGCCCTTGACCAGATCGTCCCAGGCAACCACCCCGTCGAGTGGATTGCGAAAACGAACCGCCGGCGCAACCCCTGAGGGCGGCTCGCGCCCGGCACTGTTCTCCGGCCGCCAGCGCCCGTCGTAGCGCGGTTTATCGCCCCGGGCGCGCTGCTCCTCGCGCATCGCCTCGAGCTCGGCCGGCGTGCAGTAGCAGTGGTAGGCGCTGCCCTCGGCGAGCATGCGTTCGATCACCTCGCGGTAGCGCGCCATGCGCTCGCTCTGGTAGAACGGTCCTTCATCGTGGCTGAATCCCAGCCACGCCATCCCGTCGCGGATCGCCTGGACTGCTTCCGGCGTCGAACGCGCCAGATCGGTGTCCTCGACCCGCAGGACGAACTGGCCGCCATAGTGCCGGGCGAATGCCCAGGCAAAAAGCGCCGTGCGCGCCCCGCCGATATGGAGGTAGCCGGTCGGGCTCGGGGCGAAGCGGGTTCGGACTGACTGCGCTGCTGCGGACATGGGCGACTCGAAAAGCGATGGAAGACTGGCACAACGATGCACCCTCGCACTGTGCGGGAGCATCTGCAGGGGCGCCGCAGCGGCGGATTCTAGCCGATAGCGGACAGCGCCGATTGTCCCACTCCGCGCCGCGACGCGCCGCAATCCAGGTGCACCGGGGTCGAAACGGCCACAAAATCTGCGGTAGAATGCCCATCCGCAGGAAGCGGGCGATTAGCTCAGCGGTAGAGCACTCCCCTCACACGGGAGGGGTCACTGGTTCGATCCCAGTATCGCCCACCAGTCCTTTGACAGCGTCGCCCCGCAACGGGGCGCGCCATCCTGCTACAGTTGGACGTTGCCCTTTTGCACTGGAGACGTCATGGCCACTCCGCAGGACTTCCGACTGACCTATTCCACGATGTTCGACCCGCCGAGCGCGCTGCATGAGCGTTTCGACGCCGCGCTCATCAAGGTCCGCGGTCAATTCGGGCGCGACTACCCGATGGTCATCGACGGGCACGATCGCCGCGCCGAGCACTGGTTCGAGGTTCGCTCGCCGATCGATCGCGAATGGCTGCTCGCGCGCTTTCCCAAAGGCGACGCCACTGATGTGCGCGCCGCGGTGTCAGCCGCCAGCGCCGCATTTCCGGCTTGGGCAGCGACTCCGGTGGCCGAGCGCATCGCGCTGCTGCGCCGCGCCGCCGACCTGATCGAGCAACGGGTCTACGAAATTTCGGCCGCAGTCGCGCTGGAGATCGGCAAGAACCGGATGGAAGCCCTGGGCGAGGTGCAGGAAACAGCCGAACTGGTGCGCTGGTATTGCGACCAGATGGAGGAAAACGACGGCTTTGTGCGCGATCTGCCCAACGAACCGCTGGCGAATTTCGTCAGCCGCAACCGCACCCAGCTCCGCCCCTACGGGGTCTGGGCGGTAATAGCGCCGTTCAACTTCCCGTTTGCGCTCGCCGGCGGACCGATCGGGGCCGCGCTGGTTTGCGGCAATACAGTTGTCTTCAAGGTGGCCAGTGTCGCGGCCTGGAGCGGAGCGCTGCTGATGGCGGCCTTCCGTGACGCCGGGCTACCGGCCGGGGCGCTGTCGATGGTCACCGGCGCCGGCGCCAAGGTCGGGAACGCGCTGATCGCCGACCCGGACATTGCCGGCGCGACTTTCACCGGCTCCTACGAGGTCGGAATGGGGATCGTGCGCGCTTTTGCCGCCCGCCGCTGGCCGCGCCCGTGCATTGCCGAAATGGGCGGCAAGAACGCCGTGATCGTCAGCCGTCATGCCGATCTGGAGCGCGCCGCCGTTGGCATAATGCGCTCGGCGTTCGGCCTGCAGGGCCAGAAGTGCTCGGCGTGCTCGCGCGTCTATGTCGAACGCCAGGTCGCCGGGGAATTGCGCGACCGCCTGGTGGCGCTGACCAGCGCAATCGCGATCGGCGATCCGACCGAGCGCGCCAACTGGATGGGGCCGGTGATCGGCGATGCGACGGTCGTGCGCTATCTGGAAGCAGTGGTTCAACTGCGCGCGCACGGGGAGATCCTGACCGGTGGCTCACGGCTCGCCGAGGGCGCGCTGGAGCGCGGCCATTTCGTCGCGCCGACAGTGGCGACGGTACCCGCCGATCACCGCTTGTGGCAGGACGAACTGTTCGCCCCGCTGGTGCTGGTCGCCGAGATCGATTCGGTCGCCGAAGGAATCGCCCGCGCCAATGCCAGCGAATACGGCCTCACCGCCGGTTTCTACGGGGCGCCGGACGAAATTCCGGACTTCCTGGCAGGAATCGCGGTCGGGGTGACTTACGTCAATCGTCCCCAGGGAGCGACCACCGGCGCCTGGCCCGGCTATCAGCCATTCGGTGGCTGGAAGGCCAGCGGCACCACCGGCAAGTCGATCGGGTCGTTCTGGTACCTGCCGCTGTACCTGCGCGAGCAGTCGCAGACGATCGTCGACTGAGGGTTCGAGCGTTGCCGGACGCACGCGCCCGCCAGCGGATCGGCGCTAGAGCGGCTTCTTGATCAGGTTGGCGATCTCGCCGACGATGCCGCGCCGGAAGGCCAAGACGCAGATGACGAAGACCACGCCCTGCGCCACCGTCACCCAGGAGCCGAGTTGCGCCAGGTAGTTCTCCATGGTGACGATGATCGCGGCACCCACTACCGGCCCGAACAAGGTCCCCAGTCCGCCCAGCAACGTCATCAGCACCACTTCGCCCGACATCGTCCAGTGCACGTCGGTGAGCGACGCCAGCTGGAAGACGATCGACTTGGTCGCGCCCGCCATCCCGGCAATCCCGGCCGAGAGCACGAAGGCCATCAGCTTGTAGCGATCGGCATCGTAGCCCAGGGAGATCGCGCGACTTTCATTCTCGCGAATCGCCTTGAGCACCTGGCCGAATGGTGAGTGCACGACGCGGTAGATCAGCAGAAAGCCGCCAAGAAAGACCACCAGCACGACGCCATACATCGCCAGCGGATCCGACAGGTCGATCATGCCGAAGAGCTTGCCGCGCGGCACGCCCTGGATGCCGTCTTCACCACCGGTGAACGGCGCCTGCAGGGCGAAGAAATACACCATCTGGGCCAACGCCAGGGTGATCATCGTCAAGTAGATGCCCTGGCGGCGAATGGCCAGCAAGCCAACCGCCAGGCCCAGCACCACGGCGACCGCGGTGCCAAACAGAATCGCCAGCTCCGGGGTCACACCCCAGACCTTGGCGGCATGAGCCGCCGCATACCCGGCACTGCCCAGGAACATCGCGTGGCCGAACGACAGCAGGCCGCCGAAACCGAGCAGCAGGTTGAAGGCGCACGCGAACAACGCGAACAACATGACCTTCATCATGAAGATCGGGTAGATGAATGACGGTGCGATCAACAGGAACGCAGCCATCGCCAGGAACACGATGCGCTGCATGCGCAACTCGTCGCCCATCTTCGACGCGGGCGCAGCCGCCTTGCCCACAGCGGTGCTTTCCATCATTTCTGGGTCCCGAAAAGTCCGGCCGGCTTGATCAGCAGCACGATCACCATGATGACGAAGATCACTATGTTCGAGGCCTCCGGGTAGAAGACCTTGGTCAGCCCTTCGGCCACCCCCAGCCCGAAGCCGGTCACGATAGCTCCCATGATCGAACCCATGCCGCCGATTACCACCACCGCAAATACCACGATGATGAGATCAGCCCCCATCATCGGATTCACCTGATAGATCGGCGCGGCCATGACCCCCGCGAACGCCGCCAGGGCCACTCCAAAGCCGTAGGTCAAGGTGACCATGCGCGGCACATTGATGCCGAAGGCCTGGACCAACTGGGGGTTTTCGGTAGCGGCGCGCAGATAGGCGCCGAGCTTGGTCCGCTCGATCACGTACCAGGTGGCCAGGCAAACGATCGCCGACGCCAGGATCACCCAGGCGCGATAGTTGGGCAGAAACATGAAGCCCAGATTGGTGCCGCCGCTCAACTGTGCCGGCATCCGATAAGGCAGTCCCGAGGAACCAAACTCGTTGCGGAAGATGCCCTGGATGATCAGGGCCAGACCGAAGGTCAGCAGTAGTCCGTAGAGATGATCGAGTTGGTAGAGCCGCTTCAACATCGTGCGCTCGAGAACCATGCCCAGGGCGCCGACCGCGAGCGGTGCGATCGCGAGCGACCACCAGTAACCGACACCGAGCAGGTTAAGCAGGAAATACGCGCAGAACGCACCCATCATGTAGAGCGCGCCGTGCGTGAAGTTGATGATGTTCAACAAGCCAAAAATGACTGCCAGACCGAGCGACAGCAACGCATAGAACGAGCCGTTGATCAACCCGATCAGCAGTTGGCCGAACAGCGCCTGGCTGGGAATTCCGAAGATGTCCATGACTATGCTTGCGAGACGGGCGCCCCGCGCTGTTGCGAGGCGCCCGGCAGGATCACTTCACCAGCGGACAGTTGCCATCGGCCAGGGGCCGGAAAGCCTCGTTGGCCGGGATGGTCGCACGAACCTTGTAGTAGTCGTACGGGCCTTTGGACTCGGACGGCTTCTTGACCTCGACCAGATAGACCGGATGAATCTTGCGGCCGTCGGCGCGAATCGTGCCCTTGCCGAACAACTGGTCGTCGGTCGGCATCTCTTTCATCTTCGCGACCACCTTGGTGCCGTCATCGCTCTTGAGCGCTTCCACGGCTTTGAGGTAATGCAACACCGACGAGTACACGCCCGCCTGCACCATGGTCGGGAACTTGCCGTCGTTGGCCCCCGAGAAACGCTTCGCGAAGGCGCGCGTCTGGTCGTTGGTATCCCAGTAGAAGGATGTCGTGAAGATCAGGCCCTGCGCGGTCTGCAGTCCCAGGCCGTGGATGTCGGTCAGGAACACCAGCATGCCGGCGAGGTTCTGTCCGGCCTTGACGATGCCGAACTCAGCCGCCTGCTTGATCGCGTTGGTGGTGTCACCACCGGCGTTGGCCAGCCCGATGATCTTGGCCTTGGAGGCCTGGGCCTGGAGCAGGAAGGACGAGAAGTCCTGGGTGTTGAGCGGGTGGCGAACTTCGCCCAAGACCTTGCCGCCGTTCTTGACCACCACTGCCGCGGTGTCACGTTCGAGCGCCTGCCCGAACGCATAGTCCGCGGTCAGGAAGAACCAGGTGTCGCCGCCGGTCTTGACGATCGCCTTGCCGGTGCCGTTGGCCAGCATCCAGGTGTCGTAGGTCCAGTGAACGGTGTTGGGGGAACAGGACTTGCCGGTCAGGTCCGAACTGGCCGCACCGGAGATCAGGAATACCTTGCCCTTGTCGCGCGTGATTTGGTTCACGGCCAACGCCACGCCCGAGTTGGGACTATCGACGATCACATCGACTTTGTCGGTGTCGTACCAGGTCCGGGCGATCGTCGAGCCGACGTCCGGCTTGTTCTGATGATCGGCCGAAATGATTTCGACCTTGAGTCCTTTCTTGGCAGCGCCAAAATCATCGATCGCCATCTTGGCCGCCAGCACGGAACCCTTGCCGGCGAGGTCGGTGTAAAGGCTCGACATATCGGTCAGGACACCAATCTTGATGATTCCGTCCGAAAGCTGGGCCTGGGCTGCGCCGGCGCCCAGCGCCAGAGCGGCGGCCACCATGGTTGTCAGGACTTTCTGTTTCATCTCGTCTCCTTGGTTATGAGTAAAAACGGTCTTAGGGCCAATCGTGTTCAAACTCCAAGATACTCGTGCAGCATACCCATTTTGGCTTTGAGTTCGGAAGCGGTGAAAGCCTCCGCGATGCGACCGTGCTCCATCACGTAGAACCGATCGGCCAAGGGTGCGGCAAAGCGGAAATTCTGCTCGACCATAACAATGGTCAAACCTTTCTGGCGCAAGGTACGAATGGCGTTTGCCAGCGCCTGCACGATCACCGGCGCCAGTCCTTCGGAAATTTCGTCGAGCAACAGCAACGTGGCGCCGGTGCGCAGGATACGCGCTACCGAGAGCATCTGCTGTTCACCACCGGACAGGCGCGTGCCCGGACTCAGGCGGCGCTCCTCCAGGTTCGGGAACAGCTCGTAGATTTCCTCGAGCGACATGCCGCCGCTGGCCACTGCCGGCGGCAACAGCAGGTTTTCCTCGCAATTGAGGCTGGCAAAGATGCCGCGTTCTTCCGGGCAGTAACCGATGCCCAGGCGCGCGATCTTGTGCGGCGGCAAGCCGACCGTCTCGACGCCGTTGATCATGATCGAACCGGTGCGGCGGCCCACCAGACCCATGATCGATTTCAGCGTCGTGGTGCGCCCGGCGCCGTTGCGGCCCAGCAGGGTTACGACCTCGCCGCTGCGCACGGTCAGGTCGACACCGTGCAGGATATGCGACTCGCCGTAGAAGGAGTGCAGGTCCGAGATCCGCAGGAATTCGTTATCAGCCATGAGCGCCCTGCAGCTCGGTTTCGCTGCTGCCCATATAGGCCTCGAGCACTTGCGGATTCTTCGAAACCTGCTCGTACGGACCTTCGGCGATTACCTCGCCGCGCGCCAGCACCGTAATCGTATCGGCAATCTGCGCCACCACGTCCATATTGTGTTCAACCATCAACACCGTGCGGTTGAGGGCCACGCGCTTGATCAACTGGGTGACGCGTTCGACATCCTCATGACCCATGCCCTGGGTGGGCTCATCGAGCAGCATCAGTTCCGGATCCATCGCCAGCGTGGTGGCGATTTCCAGGGCGCGCTTGCGCCCATACGACAGCTCGATGGTCACGACATCGGCAAACTCGGTCAGCCCCACGGTTTCGAGCAACTCCATCGCCCGCGGCGACAACTGCTCCAGTGAGCGTTCCGACTTCCAGAAGTGATACGAGGTGCCAAGCTTGCGCTGCAGCCCGATCCGAACATTCTCCAACACCGTCAGGTGGGGAAAGGTCGCCGAAATCTGGAACGAGCGGATGATCCCGCGCCGCGCGATCTGCGCCGACTTCTCGAAGGTGATGTCGTGGCCCTTGAAGAAGATATGCCCGCGGGTCGGGATCAGGAACTTGGTGAGCAGATTGAAGAAGGTCGTCTTGCCGGCGCCGTTGGGGCCGATCAGCGCGTGAATATCCCCGCGCTTCACCGCCAGGTCAACATTGCTGACCGCGGCAAAGCCCTTGAAATCCATGCACAGGTCCTTTGTCTCCAGGACCTTGTCCCCTTCGGTCATATTATTTTGACGCCCCTTTGACGGCGGCGACGATCGTGTCTCGATGCGCAGATTATGGACAACGCCCCCTGAGGGCGCAAGCTGGCCCCATGTTGGTAAGGGCATCTGCCAGGACTCGCACAGAATCCAGCTACCCCCTCTTGCAGCGCCGCGCCGCTGATCCTGTTGACTTGTGCAGGCTCTCGACGGCAAGATGCGCAGGCTGGCGAAAACCTCAACCGCCAGCGAAACCGGAGGATCGCGCGATGGCCAAGTCCCAGGACACCAAGAAGGACCAGAAGAAGCAGCCGCTGAAGACTGCCAAGGAAAAAAAGCAGGCCAAGAAGGAAAAGAAGGGCAAGTGAACTGTCCCTTTGGGGCAAATCAGCAGGGGAACAGTGCGGGCGGAACCGGAGGTCGGTCCGCCCGTTTTTTATTCCGCTTCCCGATACGGGTTTTCGAGCCGTTCGATCATCTCGGCGAACACCGCCCGCACCTGCGCCTCGCTGCAGCCCAACAGCACTGCGTCTTCCAGCGCGTCCTGGAGCATCTGCCGCAGCTCGACGAAGTTTTCGTTGAGCACCTTGATCTTCTCGTGGCAGGCCACCGGCGTGCCATCAGGCATGCGCCACACCAGGCCTGAGGGCGGGCCAGATGGGGGGCGGTTTCCGGGACTGTCGGTCATGGTCGTTGGGGCGCCTGGTTTGAACGGGCGCAGATCAGCGCTGTCGAAAATGGCATTGTCGCGCATTTCTGCTCCGCGCTCCGCCACCCACTTCCTTCAAGTCCGGGAGCCGCATGCAACCTGATGAGTGGCTGGTGGTCCTGAACCCGGTGTCGGGCCGGGGGCAGGCGTTGCGCCGCCAGCCTGAAATAGTGCGTCTGCTCGAGCTGCATGGCATGCGCCACAGTGTGGCCATCAGCCGCTTCCATGGCCATGCCATCGAGCTGGTCAGCGCCGCCGTGGCGGCCGGCTGCCGACGCCTGCTCATAGCTGGGGGGGATGGCAGCCTCAACGAGGCGGTCAATGCCATCCTGGCGCAGGACAAGGTCCCGCCGGCCGAGATCCTGCTGGCAACGCTGCCGGTCGGGACCGGCAACGACTGGGCGCGCAGCCACCGCGTGCCAGGCAACTGGCCGGCGGCCGTGGCTCTTGCCGCCAGTGAAACCAGCGCCCTGCACGACGCCGGCGTGGCCGAATTCGGCGATGGCAGCCGACGCTGGTTCATCAACGTAGCCGGGGTGGGTTTCGACGCCGCGGTGGTCGAGCGCAAGATGGCGCGCGGCTTTGGTCAACTGGCCTATGTGCTGGGCCTGCTCGGGGCGCTCTGGTCGTATCGCCCGGTGGCGGTGCGGGTCTCGCAGGATGATGGCGCGGCCCGTGAGGCCAGCATCCTGGTCCAGTTCGCTGCGCTCGGGCGAAACTGTGGCGGAGGCATGCTGATCGCCCCCGACGCGGTCCCTGATGACGGCCGCTTCGCTTCAGTGCTGGTGCACGCGATGTCGCGCCTCGAGGTGCTCGCCAGCCTCAAGTGCCTGTTCGACGGCACGCTGCCCGGACATCCCAAGGTTGAAGCCAGCCCCTGCGCCACGATCAGAGTCGATGCGCCAACGGCGCTGGCCGTCGAGGCCGACGGCGAACTCATCGGGCATACTCCCGTAACTTTCCGGGTGCTGCCGCGCGCGATCCGCGTGGTGGTGCCGGCAACACCTGAATGAACCAGCAACCAACCGGAGCCAGAGCCAGATGAACGTACCGCAGTCAATCCTGGGAATGCACGACGAACTGACCCAATGGCGGCGTGATTTCCACGCCCACCCGGAACTCGGCTTCGAGGAGTCACGTACCGCCGATCTGGTCGCCGAGCGGCTCGGTCAGTGCGAAGGTATCGAGATCAATCGCGGCATCGGCAAGACCGGGATCGTGGCGACGCTGCGGGTCGGATCAGGCAAGGGCAGCGTGGGGCTGCGCGCCGATATGGACGCGCTGCCGATGGCCGAGGAAAACGAGTTCGACCATCGTTCGCAGAGCGCCGGCAGGATGCACGCCTGCGGCCACGACGGCCATACCACCATGTTGCTCGGCGCAGCGCGTCACCTGGCCAAGACCGGCAACTTCGACGGCACGGTCCATTTCATCTTCCAGCCGGCCGAGGAAGGCCGCGGCGGGGCCGGCGCGATGCTCGCCGATGGGCTGTTCGAGCGGTTCCCCTGCGACGCCATCTTTGGCATGC
Organism: Burkholderiaceae bacterium; assembly: GCA_024637395.1. GTDB lineage: Bacteria > Pseudomonadota > Gammaproteobacteria > Burkholderiales > Burkholderiaceae_E > JAGXFR01. The sequence continues at coordinate 36,692 of JAGXFG010000050.1, forward strand.
ACAACATGCCCACCCTCGGGCTCGGCAAGTTCGCGGTGCGCGCCGGCCCGATGATGGCCGGCGGCGCCTTTTTCGACATCCGCATTACCGGCAAGGGCTCCCACGGGGCGCGCCCGGAGTCCGGCGTCGACCCGGTGATGGTGGCGTCGCACATCGCGATCGCGCTCCAGACGATCGTTTCCCGCAACACCCCACCGGTTGAAAGCGTGGTCGTCTCGGTGACCAAGATCGCCAGCGGCGAGGCCTACAACGTGATTCCCCAAACTGCCCTGCTGGCGGGCACCGTGCGCACCTTCTCCAAGGAGATGATGGCGCTCGCCGAAGCCTCGATGAAGCGGATTGTCAGCGGAGTGGCGGCCACCTTCGGTGCCCAGGTGGAGCTCGACTTCCGCGTGCTCTTCCCTCCGACCGTGAATGACGCGGAACAGGCCGACTTCGCCGCCCGGATCTGCAACGAAGTGGTCGGTGAAGACATGGTCGAGCGCAATCCGCCGCTGAACATGGGCTCGGAAGACTTTTCGCTGATGCTCGAGCGCCGGCCGGGATGTTTCATCAATCTCGGCGGCATGCGCGAGACCGGGAACTTCGAACTCCACAATCCGCGCTTTGACTTCAACGACACAATTCTGCCGCTGGGCGTAGCCTTCTTCGCCCGTCTCGTGGAAACCAGGCTCAGCAGGGCTTGACGCGGATGAACTGCACCTCGCTTGCGGCGCCGAGCCAGTGCTCGAGCGCCCGGCAGGTGCCGTTCCGGCACCAATCGTAGTCCTGGGCGTAGGGAGAGCGGGTCAGCGCGAGCTCTTCGAAGCGCTGGTGCCGATCGCTTTGCCAGGCGCCATCGCGCCAGTACCCGCCGTCCTCCGGCTCCATCCCCGCTCCCGAGCCGCGCACCCGGCTGCCAACGAGTTCAAGGTGATCGGGATGAACTTCGTAGTCCTCTTCCCAGGCGACGTGTTCGACCGAATGCAGCCAGCGCAGCGTGAAGTCCTCCCCCGGGATCCTGGCGAGAACCACCGTCCCCGCCAGCAAACACGCCGCAATCATCCCTGCGCCGCGCCCGCCGGCACCCGATGGCGCCACCAGTGCTGCACGACGAACAAGGCGGTCAGGGCCAAGCCGATCTCGTCGGTGGCCGGCAGCGCGGCGACCAGCGAGAATGCGGCACCCATTGCGAGCAACCTCTCCCACCATGCGAGCCGCTGCTGGAAGTGGCCGATGCTCGCCGCCCCCCACAGTCCGATCGCGATCATCGCCTTCATCACGATGTAGACGACGTCCATCGCGCCGCCGTCGCCCTGGAGCATCAGCGCGGGCGCATAGACCGCCATGAAGGGAATCACAAAACCGGCAATGGCCAGGCGCATCGCCTGCACGCCAATCCGCAATCCGCTCACCTTCGCAATGGGGGAAGCCGCGAAAGCGGCGAGCGCCACCGGCGGAGTCAGGTCGGCCATGATCCCGAAATAGAACACGAACATGTGCGAAACGATCAGCGGCACGCCCAGCGCCAGCAGCGCGGGCGCGGCCAGCGAACTGGTGATGATGTAGTTCGGAATCGTGGGAATTCCCATGCCCAGAATCAGACAGACGAGCATGGTGAGCAGCAGGCTCAGAAACAGACTCTGCTGCCCGAGCGCGATCACGTAGCCGGCGAACAGGGTCGCGATCCCGGTGAGCGTCACCACCCCGATGATGACCCCGACCAGCGCACAGGCGATGCCGACCGGCAGCGCGTGGCGTGCGCCGTCCTGCAGCGCCGTGACCATCAACGCGAGCGTCGGACGGCGCCCGCCAAGCAGCAGAGCCGCAACCACCAGCACGAAGGCCAGCACGAAGAATATCCCGACGCCATACTTGAAGAAGGTCGAACTGAGCAGCGCCAGCACCACCCAGAATGCCACCCGCAGGGCGACCGGGCTGCTCGTCCCGGTAATCGCGACCCCGAGGATCAGCAAGCATGTCAACGCCAGCCCGACCATGCCCGAAAAGAGCGGCGTATAACCCGAGAACAGCAGATAGACGAGCGCCGCCAGCGGCAGGATCAGGTACCAACGATCACGCACCGCCGTCCAGGGGTTCGGGCAATCCTCTTTCGGGAGACCGGTCAGGCCGCGCCGGCCGGCCTCCAGATGGACCATCCAGAACACCGTAACGAAATACAGGATGGCCGGAATCAGCGCCGCCTTGACGATCTCGACGTAGGGCACGTCGATGGTCTCGGCCATGATGAACGCGACCGCGCCCATCACCGGCGGCATGATCTGCCCGCCCATGCTCGAAGTTGCCTCGACGCCACCGGCGAACTCGGCCCGATAGCCGAAGCGCTTCATCAGCGGAATCGTGAACTGCCCGGTGGTGACCACGTTGGCCACCCCGGAACCGTTGATGGTGCCCATCAGCCCGGACGAAATCACCGACACCTTGGCCGGTCCGCCGCGGGTGTGCCCGACGGTACCCATCGCGAAATCGGTGAACAGCCTGATCATCCCGGCCTGTTCAAGAAAGCTGCCGAACAGGATGAACAGGAAGATGTAGCTCGAGGAGACGTAGGTCGGAATGCCGTAGATGCCTTCGGTGCCGAAAGCAAGTTGATCGACCACTTGCGAGAACGCAAAACCGCGGTGGGCAAATTCACCCGGAAGATGGTTGCCGAACAAGGCGTAGGAGACAAAAAGCGCACAGATGAACGGCAGCGCGACTCCCATCACGCGCCGCGCGCCTTCAAAAACCAGCACGATCGTGATCACGCCGACGATCATGTCGATGGTGGTCGGAGTACCCGCGCGCTCGATCAGGTCGCCCTCGAAGATCCAGTGATAGAAGGCCAGCACGAAGCCGAGAATTCCCAGCGCCCACGAGCCAACCCGCAGCGGGGTGCTGGTGCTGCGGGTCGAGCAGAAGATCAGCAGCAACAGGAAACCGACGTGCACCGCGCGCACGATGCTGCTCGACAGTGGGCTGAACGCCGCCGTGATGATCTGGAAGGTCGAGAACGCGATGGCGGCCCCGAGAATGAAGCGACTCGATCCCAGGGGTGAATCAAACTCGTCGGGCGCTGCGGTTGCCGGCATGATCTACCCTTCAAATGCGTAAAAAACCCGGGCGGCACCGAACAACGCTCGGTACCGGCCGGGTCAGATTATGAGCGCCGATTACTTGATTGCGCCCACTTCCCGGTAATACTTCTCCGCGCCCGGATGCAGCGGAATCGACATCGTCGGGGCGTTCTTGATGTTGATCGCCGCCGCCGCCTTGTGCGCCGCGACCATCGAGTCCAGGTTGGTGAACAGTTGCTTGGTCATCTGGTAGGCCAGCTCGTTCGACACCCCGGCGTGCGTGGCCAGATAGTTGGGGATGCTCGCCGTCGTCACGTCGGTGGTCTGCCCGTCGTAGGTGTTGGCCGGGATGATCCCGGGCTGGTAGGCGGCGTCACCAACCTTGGCAACGATATCGTGAGGGATCGAAACCACCACGATCTTCACCGAAGTGGCGAGGTCGCGGATCGAGGCGACCCCGAGGCCGGCTGACTGCAGCGTGGCATCAAGCTGACGATTCTTGATCAGCTCGACCGATTCCCCAAACGGCAGGTACTCGACCTTGCTCAAATCGCTGTAGCTCAGACCGGCAGCCTTGAAGATTGCCCGGGCGTTGACTTCGGTTCCCGACTTGGGCGCACCGACCGAGACCCGCTTGCCCTTGAGGTCAGCCAGGGTCTTGATGCCCGACTCGGCACTGGCAACGATCTGGATGTAGTTGGAATAGATGGCGGCAATCCCGCGCAATTTCGCGCGCGGCTTGTCGAATCCGAGGTCGGAATTGCCGGTGTAGGCGCCGCTCACGGTGTCGGCCAGCGCAAAGGCGATCTCGCCGCGAGCGGCCTCGAGCAGGTTGACGTTCTCGACCGAGGCCTTGGTCGACTGGACGGTCGCCTTGGCGTTGGGAATGTTCTTGTTGTAGATCGTCGCCAAGGCCGTGCCGAGCGGGAAATAGACTCCGCTGGTGCCGCCCGTGAGGACATTTATGAACTGCTGTTGCGCCTGAGCGGCTGACAACGTCAATACACCGAGCGCCGCGATCGCGACTTTTGCTAACAAGCGTTTCATCCATTTCTCCAAGAAATTGTGAACAAAGCGGAGGCCAGTATAGCGAAACACAGCTGCCGGGACAGTGTTTTCAGCCCATAAAGGCGATCGCAACCGCTATCGGGCAGGCCAGGGCAACGGCAATTCCCACTGCCAGGTCCGGCGAAATGCCGCGCCTGATCGGTCGCTGCGTTGTCCATCTGGCGTCGGCATATTGGCGCAAGGGGACCCGAAGCGACGGTGAATTGAGCCCTGCGGCGGTCTTGGGGGTGGCGGCGTTTCTGATCATGTCATCGTTCTCCAGGTGAGTGGACAAGATGTCACAATCGGGGCTCAAGAGATGAGCCCAACTACCGGCGGCGCGCCCGATCAATCCTGCGCTGGCGCAACTACAACGCGAAAAGTATCGCTTCCTGCGGCGCTGATCCTGAAACCGTCAGCCCTGGCAGGGTTCAGTCAGCGAGGCCCAGTTCGCGCATCATCCGACGATCTTCCAGTTCAGCGCGGGCCTCGTGGAGCCGTTTGGCGTGCTCCGAGGGGGCAATATTGCGATAATCCTCGGGCGAGGACTCGACTCTGCCCTTGCGCATCCGTTCCGCCTGCCGCTTGCTGACCACCGATTTCTGATGGGTTGCACTCATCTCCGAACTGGGTTTAGGCGTGGCTTTCAATGCGAACTCCGGTTAATTCAGCGAATCGTCCTTTATATCAGATTTTGGCCATCGCGGCGGGTTGAGCCGCTTTGGCAGCGGTCATGGCTGCCGCCGGGCCCGGCGCCGAGCTGCGGAAATTGGCCCTAAGCCGGTGCCGGACGTCATCCCCGGCTCATGAGAGAATTGCCGCAGCAGCAATATCAACGGAGATTCAGCATGAAGCATTCAGCAATTAGCGCAGTGGCAACCATCACGCTCATCGGCGCATTGGCGGCCGGCTGTGCCGGGCCGGCGGCCACCAGCGGCGTCTATCGGGCGCGCCAGACCGGCAGCGAGCAGATAGTCCGGATGGCGGTCGTCGAAAGCGTTCGCGAAGTGCTCATCGATCGCGGTGAAACCGGGGTCGGTACCACTGCCGGCGCAATCGTCGGTGGCGTGGCTGGCAGCACCGTCGGCGGCGGTCGCGGATCGGCGGTCGGCACCGTGCTTGGTGCCGTGGCCGGGGGTCTCGTCGGCCAGTCCGTCGAACGGCAGAACAACCAGGTGCGCGGCCTCGAGATCACCGTCCGGCTAGAAAACGGCCAGCTGCGCGCCATCACCCAGGAGGCCGACGAACACTTCCGGCCCGGCGATCGGGTGCGGCTGGTCAGCGGCCGCGGCGGCACCAGAGTGACGCACTAGGACATGGCGGCACCGGAGCTAATTCCAGCTGATTTCATAGTCATTGGCGCCGGCATCGCCGGTGCTTCGATTGCCTACTGGCTGGTGCCCCACGGGCGCACGGTGATGCTCGAGCGCGAGTCGCACCCCGGCTATCACACCACCGGGCGCTCGGCGGCCTTCTACCTGACCAGCTACGGCACGCCCCAGATCCGGCGGCTGACGATGGCCAGCCGGGCCTTCTTCGCGGCCCCGCCGGCCGGATTCACTGAACACCCGGTCATCGGACCGCGGGTCGGGCTGATGCTCGCCGGGATCGGCCAGGAAGCCCAACTCGACGAAGCCGAGGCGACGGTGCGCTCGGTCTTCCCGGCGGCCCCCCGGCTCGATCGCGCTGCCACCTGTGCGCTGGTGCCAGTGCTGCGCCCCGAATGCGTCCTGGGCTCGGTGACCCAGCCTGACGGCGGTGACATCGACGTTCACGGCCTGCACCAGGGTTTCCTGCGCGGCGCGCGCCAAGCCGGTGGCCAGTTGGTCTGCGACGCCGAGGTCACCGCGCTCGAGCGCGACTCCGGCCAATGGCTGGTGCGCACCGGCAGCGGCGCCGCGACGCGCACCTACCGCGCCCCGGTGGTGATCAACGCCGCGGGTGCCTGGTGCGACCAGATCGGGGCACTGGCCGGGCTGCGTCCGCTCGGTTTACAGCCGATGCGCCGCTCGGCATTCCTGTTCGCCCCGCCGCCGGGCATTGAAGTCGGCAGCTGGCCGCTGACTATCGCGACCGACCACAGCTGCTACTTCAAGCCGGATGCCGGGCTGATACTGGCCAGTCCAGCCAATGCCGACCCGGTCGAACCCCAAGACGTTCAACCCGAGGAATTCGACATCGCACTCGGCATCCAGCGGATCGAAGCGCTCACCACGATGAAGATCAGGCGCCCGACCAAGACCTGGGCCGGATTGCGCTCCTTCGTTCCCGATGGCGACCTGGCTGGCGGATTCGATCCCGATGCCCCCGGCTTCTTCTGGCTCGCCGGACAGGGGGGCTATGGAGTCCAGACCTCGCCAGCCGCCGGGGCGGCCTGCGCGGCGCTTGCCCGCGGGGTCCCGTTGCCGGGTTCGGTAGCGGAATTCGGACTGACCGCCGACATGCTCTCCCCGGCCCGACTGCGCACCGCCTGAGCCAGCGGTGCAAGCTGACGGTCAACCACCGTCAGTGAAAGTGGGCTGACTCCGGCTCGATGTCGGCCGGCATCTCGGCATGGACCACTTCGCCCTTGCCGTTGGGAAAGAGCGGCGCACCGCAATCTTCACAATAGTCGGGTTCGGTCATCTCCGGCCAGAGTCGGACATCGGTAACGCCGGCTTCACGCAGTGTTTCGCGAATTTTCTCGATCGGCGGCGAGTCGTCGCTCTCGCCTTCGGCGCCGAGCAGCGGCCAGACCATCCCCTGGACCACTTCTTCCTCGTCATCGACCGACAGTCCGATCCGGTACTCGTCGACCCGCTCTTCGCCGAACGCGGCCACGGTCGCCCGGATTTCACTGGGCTCGATATTGAGAGCATGAATCAGGAAATGAACCGCGGCCCGAATCGCGAATGGCCGCACCCTGCGGTCTGATTCGCGCATGTTGATGTGGTAGGCATCCGGCAGCAGGCACTCGAAACCGCAACCCTGGAGCAGCGGTTCGAGATTGGGCCGCCCCTGCGCAATCCACTGCTCGAGACTCTGGACCCGGCTGGCGTAGTTCTTCGCGTCGAGGTCCTGCCAGCGAAACACCGGGGCTCCTACCGGCACCGCCACCGCCCCGATCAGGAAACGGGCGTCAGCGAGCATGTCGGCCGTTTCCGGAAAGGATTTCGAGTCGCTGCGCACCGGGGCACCGACGATCGCCGCATTGCCCAGGCGCCGGCACAGCTTGCGCAACTCGCAAAAATCGCGCGGGAACTGATCGATGCTGTAGAGCGCCGGCACCATCGCCAAGCGGGCACCGTCGACCATGATCTGGGCCTGCAGATGGGCCGCTATGGCGCGGGCATCAGCGGCCGGGATCGGCCCGGTGGGAATCCGGAAGCGGGTCCACGCGACCACCGGCACAGTCACCAGCAACACCTGCCAGGCGCGACCGTCGACCTCCAGCACCATCGATTCGGCTGCCTCCTCGACCACTTCGACGAGCGCGCCGTAGGCCTCCGAGTCGGTCTTGGTCAGGCGCTCGAGCGCATCGTAGATCGAGCGCGGATGGCCGCCATCGAGCAGACGTTCGACGCGAGCGGCGAGGCTCTGTTCCCAATAACTGTCCTCGACCCTGCTGCCCGAATTGGCCAGGCCGAGTGCCGCCGCCACCATCCGCTCAGCATCTGGAGAGAGGTGCGGCTTGCGTTCGCCGCGGGCGTGCTGATGGCGAGATTCCTTCATTTCTTATCCGATGGGTAATTGATTATTTTAGCCGTTACCCGCGCTCTTTACTCGACCGCGTCAGGCTCCTGCCAGACCGCCGGCGCCCGCCGCTCGGCTTCGATGCCTGCCAGCAATTGCTCGTGCGCCGCGCATTCCTCGGCATTGGCCGAGATCCGGCGCAGGCGCGGCGGCCATTCGTCGCCCGGCTTGCGGGCGGCTGATTCACCTCCGTCCTCGGCGGCAAGCATCTCGAGGCTCTCCTGCCCACGGGTCATGGCGAGGAACACGTCGGCCAGCAACTCCGCGTCCAGCAAGGCGCCATGCAGCGTCCGCCGGGCGTTGGAAACGCCGTAGCGGTCGCACAGGGCATCGAGCGAATTGCGCTTGCCGGGGTGCAGCGAGCGTGCCAGTGCGAGCGTGTCGAGGACCCCCTCGCACGACCCGACGAATGCCGGCTTGCCGATGCGTTCGAGTTCGGCGTCGAGAAAGCCGAGATCGAACGGCGCGTTGTGAATCAGCACCTCGGCGCCAGCGACGAAATCGAGGATGCGCTCGGCGACATCGGCAAAGCGCGGCTCGCTCTCGAGCCGTTCGCGGCTCAGCCCATGGATCTCCTGGGCTCGAGCCTCGACATCGCGCTCGGGATTCAGGTACTGGTGCAGCGTTCGTCCCGACAGCCGCCGGTTGACGATCTCGACGCAGCCGATTTCGACGATCCGGTGACCGTCGTTGGCATACAGTCCGGTTGTCTCGGTATCGAGCACCACCTGGCGCACCGTGCTCATTGCTGTCCCTCGCGATTCGAATTGCGGTGCTGCAATCTAGCATAGCGAACCGCGTGTGGTTGCCCGGGCGGCAAACGGCTAACATTCCGCTCTCCAACCACGCGACACCACGCTCACGATGAACAGCCCGCGCATTACCCCGACGCTTAGAGAATCGATCCGCACCCTCGGCGCATCAAGAATCCGCGAAGTCGCCAACGCGGCGATCGGGCGAGAAGGGGTGCTGCCGTTCTGGTTCGGCGAGCCCGATGCGGTCACCCCCGACTTCATCCGCGCGGCGGCAGTGGCAGCGCTGGGCGCGGGCGACACTTTCTACCATCACAACCTCGGCATATTGCCGCTGCGCGAGGCCCTGGCCGGATATCTGGCGATGCGCCATCCGCCCGTCGATGTTTCCCGGCTCGCGATCACCAGTTCGGGAGTCAACGCACTGATGATCGCGGCGCAGGCCCTGTTCGGGCCCGGCGATCGGGTGGTCGCGGTGGTTCCGCTCTGGCCCAACGTCACCGAAATTCCGCGCATTCTGGGCGCCGAAGTCGAGCGTGTGGCGCTCGAGTTCGACCCCGCTTCGGGACTCTGGAAACTCGACCTGCAACGGCTGCTCGACGCCCTCACCCCTGGCACCAGGGCGGTGATCGTCAACTCACCGAATAACCCTACCGGCTGGGTCATGAACCGCGACGACCAGAAGGCACTGCTCGAGCATTGCCGCGGCCGCGGGATCTGGGTGATCTCCGACGAAGCCTACGAGCGGCTGGTTTTCGACGGCAGCACGCAGGCGCCTTCGCTGCTCGACATCGCCGACCCGCAAGACCTGCTGATGGTCGCCAACACCTTCTCGAAGGCCTGGCAGATGACCGGCTGGCGACTGGGATGGCTGGTCGCGCCAGCCGCCACCGTGCCCGACCTGGGCAAACTGATCGAATACAACACCTCGTGCGCTCCCGGCTTCATCCAGCAGGCGGCGCTGGTCGGGATGCGCGACGGCGAAGAGTCGGTGCGCGCTTTCGTGGCCCAGTTGGCGCAGCGCCGCGATGCGCTGGTGAGCGCCCTCAGTGCCATCGAGGGAGTGGAAGTCGGTCCTCCCCCGGGGGCCATGTACCTCTTCTTCCGGCTCGCCGGCGAGCGCGACAGTCTCGGGCTGGCCAAGCGCCTGGTTGCCGAAGCCGGACTCGGCCTGGCGCCGGGCAGCGCCTTCGGGCCCGAAGGCGAGGGATTCCTGCGCTGGTGCTTCGCGCGCCCGGTAGAACAACTGGAGGATGGCGCCGGGCGGCTGCGCCGCTTCCTAGCGGGCGGCGCCGCCCGCTCCGGGGGCGATTGACTCGACGCCGAGATTGGCCAACTGGTCGGCGCGCTCGTTCTCCGGGTGTCCGGAATGGCCACGAACCCAGTGCCAGCTGAGATCGTGCTGGGCGAGCAACGGTTCCAGTTCCTGCCAGAGATCGAGGTTGCGCACCGGTTGGCGACTGGCAGTGCGCCAGCCGCGCGCCTTCCAGCCGGCCAGCCACTCGGTGACGCCCTTTTGCACATACTGCGAATCGGTGTGGATCCGTGCCCGGCTGCGCCGCTTGAGCGCCTGGAGTGCGCGAATGACCGCAGTCAATTCCATGCGGTTGTTGGTGGTATCGGGTGCGCCACCGAAAAGTTCCTTCTCATGGATGCCGGAACGCAACAGCGCACCCCACCCGCCCGGGCCGGGGTTTCCCTTGCACGCACCATCGGTGTAGATTTCGACCGTATTGGCCATCGACGCGGTTTTTAAACTTCCATTAAGGCTGTTCGCGATCGCCGGCTACGGGCCCGCGGCACGAGAATCGACAGTCGATCCCGCCAGCAAGGCTTGCGGCTCGACCGGTGCCACGGGATTCTACCCTCGCCGCTGAGGAGGATTTCCCGAAATGTTTGAAAGCAGAATCACCCGCTATCTGAAAAGACTGGGCGCGCGCCACCAATTGCCGCTGGAGGTTGCTCTCTGGGACGGCACCCTCGTCTCTTTCGGCGACCAGCCAGTGGTCTCGATTGCGCTGCGTGAGCCGGCGGCGGCCCGCGACCTGCTGCACGCGTCGATCGCCACTCTCGGCGAGGCGTATGTCGAGGGACGACTCGACGTCCGTGGCCCGATCCAGGAGGTCATCCGCATTGCCCAGGCGCTCGCTGGCGAGACCGTCATTCCGGGACGCTCGGCGCGGCTGGGCAGTTGGTTCGCCCGGCACAGTCGAACCTCTGACCGCCGTGCGATCAGCTACCACTACGACGCCTCCAACGAGTTTTACGCCCTGTGGCTCGATCCGGCCATGGTCTACTCGTGCGCCTACTTCCGCTCCGGCGAGGAGGATCTCGCCACCGCGCAAACCGAGAAACTGGAACTCATCTGCCGCAAGTTGGCACTCGAGCCCGGGCAGACGCTGCTCGACATCGGCTGCGGCTGGGGGGCACTGGCCATGCACGCCGCACAGCACCACGGGGTGCGGGTCACCGGCATCACGCTCTCGGAAAACCAGCACGAACTGGCCACCAAACGAGTCGCCGAGGCAGGCCTTGCCGACCAGGTCGAGATTCGGCTGCAGGACTACCGTGACATCCCCGGAGAGGCGGTGTACGACCGCATTTCCTCGGTCGGCATGTTCGAGCACGTCGGGCTGCGCAAGCTGGGCGGTTACTTTCAGATCATCCACCGTTTGCTCAAGCCCGGCGGAGTGGCATTGAACCACGGCATCACCTCCCAGGATCCGGATAGCGCCAGTGTTGGCCTTGGAGTTGGCGAGTTCATCGACCGCTACGTCTTTCCCGACGGCGAACTACCCCACGTGGCGCTCGCCATCAGGGAAATGTCGGCGGCAGGACTGGAACTGGTCGACGCCGAATCGCTGCGCCGCCATTACGCCCGGACCCTGGAACTGTGGTCGCAGGCCTTCGAACAACAGTTCGGCGAGATCACCGCGATGGTCGGTGAACGGCGCGCCCGGATCTGGCGGATTTACCTTGCCGGATGTGCCCACGCCTTCGCGCAAAGCTGGATCAACGTCTATCAGTTGCTGGCGGTGCGCCCGCGCATCGAAGGCGACAGTATCGTCAATCCGCTGCCGCTGACGCGCGACCACATCTACCGCTGATCTTCCTCGCAGACACCGGCAGGTGAAGTGCCGGCGCTGGCGACCGGAGCCGGGTCAGAAGCCCGAACTGGCACCGGGAGACGGGTGAACCGCGATGGCGCCGGGACCACCCCCTTGGCGGCGACCGGCTTTTTCCAGGCCGGTCCGATCAACCGCATGCCGCGGACCCGCTTGACGGCTGAAATCGTGTAAACCGAGCCGAGAATCGGCCACCAGCGATCGCCAGCGTGTTCCATAAATGCCCAGCGATCGAGCCAGCGTTGGGTGCGGCATGGCGGCCGGTAGCACCCGTAGCGCCCGCGCTCGATGCCATAGCCCAGCAGCTTGAGCCAGTCGCGCAGGCGCTGCACGGCGAGGAACGGGCCAGTGCAGGGAGGGCACGGCCGGGACAGTGTGCGCGCCGCCAGATGGCGCGCGCCCCAGAAACTGACCGGGTTGAAGCCGATGACCATCAGCCGGCCTTCCGGACGCAGCACGCGATCAACTTCGCGCAGAATCTGGTGCGGATCAGGGGCGCACTCCAGCACATGGCACAGGACGACCAGATCAAGTGACTGGCCGTCAAACGGGAGATCCTCGAAACTTGCCACCCGCACCAGGCTGCGCTCGGCCTGTTCGCAGGCAACGTCGGCGCCGAGCGCCGCGACGACCCGGGTCGGCATGCGGTTGGCGGCGAGCGCATCGAGTTCGGGCAGACTGCATTGCAGGGCGACATAACCGAAGACATCGGCCACCGCAGCGTCACACTGCTCTTGTTCCCATCCCAGCAGATAGCGCCCGGCTGGCGTCTGCGACCACGCCCGCCACTGGTGCCCCCCTATAATGGGGTCGCCCGCCGCGCCGCAGGCCGCTGCGCCATCAGTTTCCGGTTCAACTGGACTCATTGCCTATCATGCCCGATCAATATCCCTGGCTCCATTGTCCGCCCCCCCACCCTCAGATCGAAGCGATTCCGGCGCTGCGCGACAATTACTTCTGGCTCATCTCCGCAGCAGACGGGCGTTCGGCGACGGTGGTCGACCCCGGCGAGGCCGCCCCGGTGCAGGCCGCCCTGGCAGCGCGCAATTGCACCCTTGGGGCGATTCTACTCACGCACCATCACGGCGACCATGTCGGTGGGGTCGAGGAACTTGCGGGACACTGGCAGTGCCAGGTGTTTGGCCCGGCCGACGAAGCCATCGCCGGCGACACAGCCCCGCTAGCGGCTGGCGCAACCATCAGCCCGGCGGGCCTGGGCACCACCTTCGAGGTCATCGCGGTCCCGGGACACACCAGCGGCCACATCGCCTACTTCGCCGCCAGCCACGGCAGCGACGCTCGCCCGGTGCTGTTTTGTGGCGACACGCTCTTTGCCGGCGGCTGCGGCCGCATCTTCGAAGGCACCCCGGCGCAAATGCTGGCCTCGCTTGACCGCCTGGCCGCGCTGCCCGATGAGACGCTGGTCTACTGCGCCCACGAATACACGGTGGCGAACCTGCGTTTCGCGCTGGCGGCCGAATCGGGCTCGGCAGAACTGGCACGGCGCTACGACGAGGCCTTGCGGATGCGCGCCGCCGGCGTCGCGACGGTCCCGTCCAGCATTGCGATTGAGCTCGCCACCAACCCTTTCCTGCGCTGCGACCAGGATGGTATTCGCACCACGGTCGCGGCACGGCTTGGCAAGGCGCCGGGCAGCAGGGTCGAGATATTTACAGAATTGCGCGCGTGGAAGAACGGGTTTGCGTAGTAAACTGCGCTGCGTCACCGGCGGTTTGCTAGCCAACCCTTGACCGGGCACGGATCATTCCGTAGCATGCGGGCAAGTTTATGAACTGAATCAATGTCTTGGGAGACATCGTTGCAGCGTTTTCGAGCAACGCGCCCGTGCCACTCCGGGATAGCTGTCGCGACCCTTCTGGTTGCAGCCCTGACCGGCTGCTCCACCGTCCCCAATACCACCACTGCAAACCCGACCGCGGCGCCGATTGCGCGCGCCGGCGCAACCGCAGCCAACCAGCAGCCCGCTCAGGCGCCCGGCCGGACTGAGCCGGCAGCGGCGACGCTGTCGCCGGCAACCGTGCTGGCCGCGACACCGCCAGCAGCCCCGGTGCCTGCAATCGCCCCGCCGACCCCCGCGCCGCTCCCCGCGCAGACCTTCGCGCCCACGGCACCGCCGAAATCCGGCCCGCAACTGGCGAGCAACTTGCCGGCAAAGCTCGCTTCGCAAACCGCGGCGGCAGAGGCCAACCCGGTGCCGCCCGCTCCACCCGCCCCGGAGCAGAATCTCTGGACGAGAATCAGGGCCGGTTTCGCGCTGCCCGAACTGGACACCCCGCTGGTCGCTGAGAAGGAGAGCTTCTACCTTTCCAAGCCCGAATACCTCCAGCGCATGATGGCGCGCAGTGAGCCCTACCTGTACTACATCGTCGATGAGATCGAGAAGCGGGGCATGCCCACTGAAATCGCCCTGCTCCCCTTCGTCGAAAGCGCGATGAACCCGAAGGCGCTGTCCTCGTCAAAGGCGGCCGGGTTGTGGCAATTCATTCCCTCAACCGGCAAGTCCTACAACCTGAGCCAGAACTGGTGGGTCGACAACCGCCGTGACGTGGTCAAGTCGACCCAGGCCGCACTCGATTATCTGCAGAAGATCTACGAGATGCACAACAACGACTGGTTCCTCGCGCTGGCGTCATACAACTGGGGCGAAGGTGCCGTGGGACGCGCGGTCAGGAAGAACCAGGCCAAGGGCCTGCCGGCGACCTACCTCGACCTTAAGATGCCGACCGAGACGCGGCACTATGTTCCCAAACTGATCGCCCTCAAGCACCTGATCCAGAACGCCGAAGAACTTGGCCTGGCGCTTCCCGACCTCCCCAACCAGCCCTATTTCGCGGTCATCCAAAAAACCCGGCCAATCGATCTGAAACTGGCCGCGAAGTTCGCCGGCATGACCGTCGACGAATTCGTTGCCCTCAATCCGGCCCATAACCGACCGGTGATTTCGGCCAGCAAGAACAACCAGATCAAGTTGCCCGCCGACCGGGTCGAGGATTTCCTGGCGGCCATCGAGCGCCACAGCGACGGCAACCGGATCTTCGCGAGCTGGCAGCCGCACACCCTGGCGGCCAACGAGACACTGGCTTCGGTGGCCTCGCGGGGCGGGGTCTCGGAGCCGGAACTGCGCCGTGCCAACAGCCTTGGCGCCAGCCAGCGCATCCTGCCCGGCACCAGGATCCTGGCGCCCCAGAAGGCGGTGGCGGACGAGTCTTCGGTGGAGAACTTCGTGGCGCCCCGGGTCTACGAGCAGGTGTCCAAGGCACCGCTCTATTACAAGGTGCGCAAGCGTGATTCACTGTCCTCGATCGCCAGGCGTTACCGGATTTCCGAGAGGACACTCGCGTCGCTCAACGACTTGCGCAAGGGGATCCGCAGCGGCATGCGGCTGCTGGTGCGCCGCGGCGGAACCCAGACCATGCTCACCGACGAGAAAGGAAACAGGCGGATAGTCGCATCCTCTGCGTCGACCAATGGCAAGGTCAGCTCTACGGGCAAGAAACGCAATGGGGCGCGTGCCAAGACCATGGTTTCCGACCAGTCACCGGCCAAGACCAAGCCAGCGGGCAAACTGACTACTGCTGACGGCAGGGAGTTCGCGGCCAAGGTCAGGCCGGTTTCGCACCATCCGACGGCAGGGGCCGGGCGGCGCAGTCCGCCAACCTGAAAAAAGGTTCCCGCGCAATGGCAGCGGTTCGTGTCGCGCGCGACACTTACCCCCGCCAAGTCCTCGGTGCAATCATTCGCAGCGCCTTGCCCGTGCGAGAATCGCGGGTGCCTACCAATCAAGCGGAGACTACCGGATGGGATTTCTCGACGGCAAGCGCATCCTGATTACCGGATTGCTCTCCAATCGCTCGATCGCATACGGGGTCGCCAAGGCCTGCCGTCAACAGGGTGCCGAGCTGGCGTTTACCTATCAGTCGGACCGTTTTCGCGAGCGGGTCGCCGAAATGGCTGCCGGACTCGGCTCGACACTGGTATTTCCGTGCGACGTCACGCATGACGAGCAGATCACCGGACTCTTCGGTGCACTGGCCAATTCCTGGGATGGTCTCGACGGACTGGTTCATGCCATCGCCTATGCACCGCGCGAGGCCCTGGGCGGAGATTTTCTCGAAGGACTCGATCGCGAAGCATTTCGCGCCGCCCACGATATTTCATCCTACAGTTTTATCGCTCTCACCAAGGCAGCCCTGCCAATGATGGAGGGACGCCATGCGGCGCTGCTGACGATGAGCTACCTCGGCGCGGGCATGGTGCTGCCCCACTACAACGTGATGGGCCTGGCCAAGGCCAGCCTCGAATCGGGGGTGCGCTATCTCGCCGACAATCTTGGACCGCAGGGAATTCGGGTCAACGGCATCTCGGCCGGACCGATCCGTACGCTGGCGGCCGCCGGCATCAAGGATTTCGGGAAGATCTTCTCGTTCGTCGAGCGCAACGCGCCGCTGCGGCGCAATGTCACCATTGAGGACGTCGGCAACGTCGCCGCCTTCCTGCTCTCGGATCTCGCCGCCGGCGTTACCGGCGAAATCACCATGGTTGACGGCGGCTTCAGCCGCGTGATCGGGGGCATGGCCGAACTGGCCTGAGCCTTGTCCTGAACTGCTCAGTCGGTGGCACAGCTGCGAAAGCCGACGAAGATATCCCCGCGTTCAGGCAGGTAGAAATTCCGGAAACGGGAATCGACCATCCCGCGGGGAGTCGCGAAAGATCCGCCACGGACCACCCGATGGTTGCCGAACCACGGCGCCGAGTACTGCTCGTAGGGGTCGGGCGAGAAACCGGGATAGGGTTCGAAGGCACTGGCGGTCCATTCCCAGACCAGGTCGCCCCATTCGAAATTGGCCTGGCTCCGGGCCGCGAGTTCCCACTCCCGCTCGTCAGGCAGGCGCCGCCCGGCCCAACGGCACCAGGCCTCGGCTTCGTGCGCGTCGACGTGCACCACCGAGGCTTCCGGATCCGGTTGCAGCCAGTGCTCGAAGCGGCGCGCGTAAACCTTGCCGCCCGCCATCCGCCAGTAGCGCGGGAGTTCCCGGCCCGCTGCCCGCAGCGCGGCATAGCCCTCGCCGCCCCACCAACGGGGCTCGCGATAGCCGCCGTCAGCGACGAAGGCCAGGAACTGCGCATTGGTGACCGGTCGTGCCGCTATCCGGTACGCAGCCACCGCGGCGGTATGCGACCATTTTTCGTTGTCGAAGCAGAAGCCCTCGCCCGGGCGGGCGCCAAACTCTGCAGTGCCGCCGGTGAGTGCCAGCTCGAGCCTCTGCCCGCCGGGGTCAACGATCGGCGCCGGGTGCAGCGGTGCGCGGTAGGACAGCGTCTGCCAGGTATAGGCGAGCGCCTCGACGTGCATCATTTCGTGGAACAGCGCGAGCCGGAAGAAATACAGTCCGGCGTCCGTCTCCGGGGCGGCGGCGAGCGCCTCCAGGCAGGCATCGAGCACCTCGCGCAGATAGGCCTCGGTCTCAGCGAGCCGCGGCAGGTCGAGGTCCCAGCGGGTTTGGTGGGCGACCTCGTTCGAATCGTAGAACCGGTCGCTGCCGGGCAGCATCGAGTCGCTGGCCAGTGAACCATCACGGGTGCGCAGGCACCAACGTTCCTGGAACCAGGCGACGTGGCCGATTTCCCACAGCGGCGGATTGATGCTCGCCAGATAAGGTACGCGCCACTGCGCCTCGGCGAGAGTTTCGACCAGACGCAAGGTCTGGACCCGGACCGCGGCAAGTGCGGCGGCAAGTTCGGTACGGCCAGCTGAGCGCACTGCTCTCTCCCTGGTCTATAGTGATGTTCCCCAGAATCTACCAGCGCTCCAGCGGCGCGCAAGTCACGACTCCGTGAAGCCACAAATTGCCATTATCTCCCCTGCCCTGGCCGACGCGAACAACGGCAACTGGCAGACCGCCAGAAGGTGGGCCGGCTTCCTGCGCCATCAGGCGCGCGTCAGCGTCGCCCGCGTCTGGGACGGATCGGCCTGCTCGGCAATGATCGCGCTGCACGCGCGGCGCTCGGCGGATTCGATCGCCCGTTATGCCGCCGGCGGCAGCGGCGGCCTGGGAGTCGTGCTCACCGGCACCGATCTCTACCGCGATATCGGTGAGGAAGCGAGCGCCCGGCGCTCGCTCGAACTGGCCGATCGGCTGGTGGTGCTGCAGCCGGCAGGTCTCGACGCCCTGGCCAGGGGCCAGCGCGCCAAGACAGTGGTCATCATCCAGTCCGCCCCGGCCCTGCTGCCTGGCAAGCCACGGCAGCGGACCTTCGACCTGCTGCTGGTTGCCCACCTGCGTGCGGAAAAGGATCCGCTGACCGCGGCGCGCGCCCTCGCCAGGCTCGATGACCCGGCCCTGCGCCTGGTCCACATCGGCGCTACCGGGGATCGCTCAGGCGGACCGGCGGGAGGCACCGCCGACACCACCGGCGCAGACTTCGTGGCGGCCGCCGCCCGTGACTCGAGAATCGAACTTCACGGGGCGCTACCGCACGCTGCCACCAGGCAGATGATCCGGCGCGGACGAATCCTGCTGCTGCCCTCGAGGATCGAAGGTGGCGCCAATGTGATCATCGAAGCGATCAGGAGCGGGGTGCCAGTGATCGCATCGCGGATCGGCGGCTCGGTCGGGCTTCTGGGCGCTGATTATCCCGGCTTGTTCCCGGTCGGCGACGACGCGGCGCTCGCGGAACTTATCACGCGGGCGCGGACCGAGCCGGGCTTTCTCGCGGGGCTGCGTCAGCGTTGCGAGCGGCGCAGCGCGCTCTTTGACCCTGCCCGCGAGCGGGATGCGGTGTGCGCGCTGGCGCATAATTTGACGCTAGTGCATCGCGCAATGTCGAAGGAGCAAGACCAACAATGACCATCACCAGCGACTTGGCCGGCGCAGTCCGGCTGACTTCGTTCTCTCACGGCGGCGGCTGCGGCTGCAAGATCGCCCCCGGCGTGCTGTCCGAGATCCTGCGCGAGACCAAGGGCCTGCCGATCCCGCCCGAATTGCTCGTCGGCATCGAGACCGCCGACGACGCGGCGGTCTATCAGCTCAACGATGAGCAGGCCCTGATCGCGACCACCGATTTCTTCATGCCGATCGTCGACGACCCCTACGACTTCGGGCGGATCGCCGCGGCCAATGCGCTCTCCGACGTCTACGCGATGGGCGGCAAACCGATTTTCGCGCTGGCAATCGTGGCGATGCCGATCGACCGGCTACCGCTTGAAACGATCCGCCAGGTGATCGAGGGCGGCAAGTCGATCTGCGCCGAAGCCGGTATTCCGATCGCGGGTGGACACACCATCGATTCTGTCGAACCGATCTATGGCCTGGTCGCGCTGGGCCTGGTCCACCCCAGCAAGCTCAAGAAGAACTCGGGCGCTCGCCCCGGCGACAAGCTGGTGCTGGGCAAACCGCTCGGGGTCGGGGTCCTTTCGGCGGCGCTCAAACAGGACGAGCTGGGCCCGGAGGGTTACGCGGCACTCATTGCGAGCACCACCCGGCTCAACGTTTCCGGTGCGGCGCTGTCAGAACTCGACGGCGTCCACGCGCTGACCGATATCACCGGGTTCGGAATTCTCGGCCACACCCTCGAGCTGTGCCGTGGCGCCCGGCTGACCGCGTCGTTGCGCATGGCCGACCTGCCGCTGCTCGACAATGTGGCCGAGCTGGCCGGGCGCGGCTTCATAACCGGTGCTTCATCGCGAAACTGGGCCGGGTACGGGGCCGATGTCGATCTTGGCAACGCCATCGGGGATACCGAGCGCGCGCTGCTTACCGATCCGCAGACTTCGGGCGGGCTGCTGGTGGCCTGCGCGCCGGAAGCTGTCGACGAGGTGCTCGCCTGCTTCGCGCGCGACGGGTTCGATCGCGCAGCGGTCATCGGTACCCTGAGTGCCGGTGCGCCACGAGTTCGCGTCGACTGACAACTTGCGGGGGCCAGCGCCAACGATCTGGCCCCCTGCGATCGATCGCTAGCGCCGCGGCAGCAGTTCCAGGCGCTCGACAGCTGAGAGCTCGACGGCCGCGGGGCTGCTGACCATCGGTAAGTACTCGACCCGCGACCACGGCAAGGCCAGATCGCCATATTGCGGTGACAACACGTGGCCGCTCTGCCCGCTCGAAATCATGAATAGCGAACGATCGGGATTGGCAAGATCGTAGAGTGCGCGCAGGCTCGGTCCCCAGTGGTTGGCAAACGGCGCAGCCTGGTCCCAGGGGTTGTGGCGCCCGGCATTGACGCTGGCCGCGTCGCCGCCCGTGGGCACTGTCAGGTCGAAGATCCGCGCCAGCAGCGGCTGCTTGCCGAAGGGGCGATGCTCCGAAATCGCCCGGTGCGCCTTGCCCCAGCGCCACGCAGCGGGATCATCGCCATAACGCCCGACCAGTTCGGCCAGCGTCGACTCAAGGGTCGTGGCGGCCAACTCGGCGCCGGTCTCGACCGCCGGCGTGCGCACATCATCACACCACACCGCATCCTCAGGCCGAGTCAGCGCGCGCGACTGGGCGGTGTAGCGGGAACGCTGCGTGTCGAGCTGTGCGAACAGGTCCGCGCCCACCTCGTCGACGAACATCGCCTTGCGCAGCCGATCGATCCAGGCGAGCGCAATCAGGGGCTCCGGCCGCTCGGGAGCCATCCAGTTGGCGCCTCGCTTGCCCTCCGACTCCCAGGCCCGGAGCAGCGCCATCGCGCGGCGCCCGAGGTCGCTGCGCCCCTCGGTCTTGAGCAGCAGCGGCAAGATCTCGGCGACCGTGCCCGAGGCGACGTCAGCCTGGATCGCCGCGAAGCTCGCCAGGTCGTGGCGCGGCTTCTCGGCGAGCAGTTTCTGGATGCGATCGTAGCGCTCCGGCCGCGAAAACTCGGCACCGATGAAGGCCTGCGGGTCGGCCCCGACCATCTTCTGGTTGGCGGTGACGATCGCGCCGTTGGCTGGCTGCACCACGCGCGGCAACTGCTCCCACGCCAGGTAGCCATCCCAGTCATAGTTCGCGTCCCAGCCCGGGGCCGGTGCCAGGCCGTGGAGCAGGTTGCCGGGCTTGCGCACCGGCACCCGCCCGGGCGCGACCAGCGCGACGGTTCCGTCACGGTCAGCGAAAACGATGTTCTGTTCCGGCGCATGGAAGTCGTGCAACGCGGTCTCGAACTCGGCCCAGTCACGCGCGCGGTTCATTCCGATGCCGGCGCGGATCGTGCGATCCCCGGGCTCCAGCGCCGTCCAGCGCAGCGCCAGCACATAGCCGGCGTCCTGCCCGGCTGCCGTGAGCGCCTGCTGCGCCACGGGCAGCGCGTCCGAGATCACCGGTCCGTGGCGGGTGCTGCGCACCGTCAGCTGCACGTCGCCCTGGCCGCGCACCACGATGGTCTCGCTGCGGGTCTCGAAGCGCGCCCAGCCCTCGGGGGTGCGGTAGCGGCCGGCGTCAGCCGGATCGACCCGCTCGAGGTAGAGATCCTCACTATCGGGGCTGGTATTGGTGAACCCCCAGGCGGTGCGCTCGGTGCGCCCGAGCACCACGTAGGGCAATCCCGGCAGGGTCGCGCCGATCACCTCGAGTCCCGGCGCGGAAAGCTGGGCCAGGTACCAGAGCGCCGGAGCACCGAGCGCCAGATGGGGGTCGTTGGCCAGCAGCGCTCCGCCGGTGAGACTGCGCGACGCGTCGACCACCCAGTTGTTGGAACCGATGCCATCGTTGCCGGCCGACGGGAACGCCGCCTGCAGCGTGGCGTGCAGTTCTCCGCTGAGGGCCGCAACCGCTCCCAGCGCATCCCCGGCGGTCGCTGCCATTTTCGTGGGATCGGCATAGACCGTGTCGCGCTCGGGCAGCGCCAGCACTGGATCGGTGTCAAGCAGCCACGACAGCCGCTCCGACCCGAGTCGTGACCAGAGGGCCGCACGCAGCAACTCGGTGTTGAGGTTAGCCGACAGGTCCCAGGCCATCATCGTGGCCCAGCCAATCGCGTCCACCGGTTCCCACTGGCCGGGTTTGACTCCCAGGATCAGGAATTCCGGCGAGAGCTTCCAGGGCTTCGCGCTGACCTCTTCGATGCCGGCATTAATGCCATCGACATATGCCTGGAGTATTGCGCGGGTCGACTGATCGAGTTCGGCCCAGATCTCAGCCGCGTTGCGCCGCACTCCGAGCACGCGCAGCACCCGGTCGGTAGTGAGCGCCGCCGGCCCGAGCACCTCGGCGAGACGGCCAGCGACGATCCGGCGGTTCATCTCCAGTTGCCACAGGCGGTCTGTGGCATGAGCGTGCCCCAGCGCGAAGAAGGCGTCGAGTTCGTTGGCAGCGCGGATGTGAACGATCCCGTGAGCATCGCGCAGCACCTGCACCGGCGCCCGCAGCCCGGCCAGTTCGACGCTGCCGGAACGATCGGGCAGCGTCACCGCCCGGTAGCCAACCAGCGCCACCACCACCAGCAGCGCCGCGCCCACCAACAGGAGTAACGTCCACCGCAGGGTGGTCACGATCATCGAGCGCCGCCGGCGAGCCTTGACCATCTTCCGTCCCCTGGTAATGGACCGCCTTCAGGCGGCCTGCGCGAATATCACCGCGAACCAGCGCCGCGGGTCGGTCCAGCAACGCACATTGCTCCAGCCGGCAATCCTCAGCAACTCGATGAAGTCCTTCTCCCGGTACTTGTAGGAGTTCTCGGTGTGAATCCGTTCGCCGGCGCGAAACTGCCGTGCCCCGCCCGGCCAGGCAACAGTGACCTGGCGCAGCGCTTCAAGGTGCATCTCGATGCGGCTCCGGACAGGATCGAACAGCGCGAGGTGACGCCAGTCGCCGAGCGAGAAGTCGGCGCCCAGCAGGCGATTGGCGTGCAACAGCACATTGCGGTTGAAAGCGGCGGTCACCCCCAGCGCGTCGTCATAGGCTGCCACCAGCGTCGCCGGATCCTTGACCAGATCGACCCCGATCAGCAATTGTCCATCGGCGTCGGCGTTGGCGCGCAAGCGGGAAAGAAAGGTGCGCGCATCCTCGGGGGCGAAGTTCCCGATGCTCGAGCCGGGATAGAGGAACAGGCGAGCGTCGCGCGGCACTTCGGCGGGCAGCGACCAGTCGGTCGTGAGATCGCAGCCGTAACCATTTATCACGAGAGCTGGATGCTCGCGCCTGAGGCGTGCCAGCGAGGCATCGAGAAAGTCCGCCGAAATGTCCAGTGCCACATAACGCCGGGGCTGTAACCGGGCGAAGAGATGTTCGGCCTTGACGCAATCACCGGCACCCAGGTCGATCAGCGTGCGCCCGGCACCGGCCAGACTCGCCAGTTCGTCGCAGCATCCCGCCAGCACCTCGCGTTCGGTGCGCGTCGGGTAATACTCCTCGAGTTGGCAGATCGCCGCGAACAGCGCCGATCCGAGCCGATCGTAGAAGAATTTCGGCGCGATTTGCGCCGCCGCTTGCGCCAGTCCGGCAGCGAGTTCGCGCCGCTGATCGTCCGGCCAGGAAGATTCCAGTTCCTGCATCGTGATCGTTGGCCCCCACTCGCACGCTTCACCACAATCAAGACCTCGTCGCCGACGCGGTCGCCATCACCTCCAATTATCATATTAGCTTATCAGGCATACTTCCCCAGGAGGGTCTTCAGATGCGCTTCCGAATCAATTGCCACGTCAGAGCATTCGCCGGATTGGTCGGAACCGCGCTGCACGTGCTCACGCTTGCCGCCGCGTTGACGCTGGCGCCGCAGGCCTCGGCCCAATCAGTCCTCCGGGTCACCGCCATTCCTGACGAGTCGCCGACCGAGCTGCAACGCAAGTTCAAGCCGCTCGGCACCTACCTCGAGAAGGCCGTGGGCATGCGGGTCGAATTCATCCCGGTCACCGACTACGCCGCGGCCGTCGAAGCGCTGGTCAACCGCAAGGTCGAATTGGCCTGGTTTGGCGGCTTCACCTTCGTGCAGGCGCGGAACCGCTCCAACGATGCAGTAATACCGCTGGTGCAGCGGGTCGAGGACGAGAAATTCCGCTCGGTGTTCGTCACCGCCGATCCGTCGATCAAGCGCCTCGAGGACCTGAAGGGGAAGTCGCTGAGTTTCGGCTCGCCATCGTCGACATCCGGCCACCTGATGCCGCGCTCCTACCTGCTCCAGGCCGGCATCGACCCCGATCAGGATCTGCGAGTGTCGTTTTCCGGCGCCCATGACGCGACCGCGCTGGCGGTCGCCGGCGGCAAAGTCGCCGCTGGCGCACTCAACATCTCGGTGTGGGAAAAACTGCTCGCTGATCACCGGATCGACACCTCGAGGGTGCACGTATTCTTTACGACGCCGCCCTATCACGACTACAACTGGACTGTGCATCGGGATCTGGACCCGGTGGTGCGCAAGAAATTGCGCGACGCCTTCCTGGCGCTTTCGCCAGACACCCCGCAGGGCAGCGAAATTCTAGCCATGCAGCGGGCGACCCGCTTCGTGCCGACTCGCCCCGAGAATTACGCGGTCATCGAAACCGCGGCCCGCAGCGCGGGCTTGCTAAAGTAGCAACCAATGTCCGGCGGCTTGTCGATCTCGGTCCAGCGCGCGTTTGTGCGCCATGGTGCGGCCCGCTGCGCACTCTGTGACCTCACGCTCGCGGTCGCGCCGGGTGAGCAGGTCGCGCTGATCGGGCCCAGCGGCGCCGGCAAGACGACGCTGCTGGCGGTGCTCGGCGCCGCCCAGCGCCCGGAACCGGGCTCGGTATTGATCGACGCTCAGGATCCGTGGTCGCTTTCGGGTGCGGCATTGCGGCGTCTGCGCCAGCGCCTGTTCATTGCCCCCCAGGCTCCGCCGCTGCCGCCGCGCCAGCGCGTGGTCCACGCCGTGCTGGCCGGACGGATGCCGCACTGGTCGCTGGGCAAGGCCCTCGGATCGCTGGTTCGCCCCACCGCGGCCGCCGTCGCCCACGACGCACTGGCCACATTCTCGCTGGAGCACAAGCTCTGGTCACATGTCGACCGGCTTTCGGGCGGCGAACGCCAGCGGGTCGGACTCGCCCGGGCGCTGGTCTCGGAGGCACAGCTGCTGCTGATCGACGAGCCGCTCTCGGCGCTCGACCCGGCGCTCGGCCGCCAGGCGCTGCGCGTGCTGATCGATGCCGCACGCGCCAATGGCGCGACGCTCATCTGCAGCCTCCACCACGTCGAGTTTGCGCTGGAAAATTTTCCGCGAATAATCGGGCTGCGCGACGGCTCGGCAGTATTCGATCGGCCACCGGCACAGATCAGCGCCGCCGACATCGAACGACTCTACCGCGACCGCGACGACCCCGGGACAGTGCCTGACGCCACCTCTCCTGGTCCAGGAGAAGGTCGCCCAGCGATCGCCGCGCGTTGTTTCTAGAACGGCACCGGGCCCGCCCGAGCTAACCAATGGAACCGAGCTATCGCCGCGCTTCCCGAACCGCCAGTGCGCAGGCGCTGCGCGACCCGGCCTGGCGATCACGGGTTGGCTTCACGCTCCTGGCGCTGGTGCTGCTCTGGCCGATGGTGGTCGCGAGCGACTTCCGGCCATGGTCGCTGCTGGAGCCGAACTCGCTCGACGCCGCCGGGAGATTTCTCGCCAGTTTCCTGCCCCCGGCCCATGACCCGGAATTCCTCACCCTGGTGGCTCATTCGGCGTGGGTGACGATCGCCATCGCGACCGCCGGCCTCACCCTCGGCTGGCTCGGAGCCGTGCCGCTCACGCTGCTGGCCACTGCCCGCTTGTCGCAGTCGGCGCTCGGGCGCGAGATGCAGCTGGCGCCCACGATCGGCCGCCAGGTGGTGCGCGCCGTGCTGGTCTTCCTGCGCAGCGTCCCCGAGCTGGTCTGGGCGTTGCTGTTTGTGCGCGTCGTCGGGCTTGGTCCGACCGCCGGGGTGCTGGCGATCTCCCTGACCTACTGCGGGATGCTCGGCAAGGTCTACGCCGAAATCCTCGAGTCCGGTGACCCTGCTCCAACCAACGCCTTGCTCGCCAACGGATCATCGCGACTGGGAGCCTTCCTCTATGGCACCCTGCCGCAGAATGCCACCGAACTGGTTTCCTACACGGTGTTCCGCTGGGAATGCGCAGTGCGTTCCTCGGTGATCATGGGGTTCGTGGGCGCCGGCGGACTGGGCCAGCAAATGGACGTCTCGATGAAGATGCTCGCCGGCGGCGAGGTGGCGACCCTGCTCGCGGTCTTCATGGTGCTGGTGGCCCTTGCCGATGGAACGAGCCGCGTGCTGCGCGCGCTGCTCAATCGCCGATGAGCCGCAACCCAGATGATCGCGCAGCTGGTTCCGGCGCGCCCGACCAGGACGGTGAGGTGACCGCGCTGCAGCGCCCCTCGGCGCTGCCCGGGCTGCTGGTCATCGGCGGGATCGCCGTAGTCATCTTCGCGAGCTTCTGGACGCTCGAGTTGCGCTGGGGGGACTTCCTCGCGCCGGACGCCGGCCGGCTGATGCTCGAGTTCATTGCCGGCTTCTTCCCGCCCGAGACCGCCCCCCGGTTCCTTGCCCGCCTCGGTAGCGCGACCCTCGAGACCCTGGCCATGTCGGCGCTGGGCACAGTGCTGGCGGTGGTGCTGGCGGTGGTGCTGGCGGTGCCGGCATCGCGGGCCCCACGCACGGCCGGCGCGGCGCTGATGCGCACCACGACGCGATTGCTGCTCAACGGCTTGCGCTCGATCCCGGAACTAGTCTGGGCGGCGATGTGGGTGATTGCCGCAGGCCTTGGCCCCTTCACCGGGACGCTGGCGCTGGCGGCGCACACCCTCGGAGTGCTGGGACGGTTGTTCGCCGACACCTTCGAAAACCTGCCGCCCGAGCCGGCGCGCGCGCTGCGGGAAAACGGTGCGCACCCGCTGGCAGCGTGGCTCTACGCGACGCTGCCGCAGGCGCTGCCGCAACTGCTCTCGTACACGCTCTACCGCTGGGAAAACAACATCCGCGCCGCTGCCGTGCTGGGCGTGGTCGGAGCCGGCGGTCTGGGGCAGATGCTCTACTTCCACCTCAGTCTGTTCCAGATGCGGGAAGCGGCGAGCGTGATCGTTGCGATGCTCCTGCTCGTCGCTCTGGTCGATGTCCTGAGCTACGCCGCGCGCCAGCGCCTCGCCCGATGACCGGGCTGGTCCTGTCACTCACGGCGGTAAGCAAGCGCTATCGCGAACGCTGGATCCTGCGCGACGCGAACCTCTCGATCAGGGCCGGCGAGCGCGTCGCGCTGCTGGGCGAATCCGGGGCCGGCAAGTCGACGCTGCTCAACCTGATCGCCGGGCTCGAGCCGCCCGACCAGGGGAGCATCGTGGCCGCGGGCTGCACCATCGG
Organism: Burkholderiaceae bacterium; assembly: GCA_024637395.1. Classification (GTDB taxonomy): domain Bacteria; phylum Pseudomonadota; class Gammaproteobacteria; order Burkholderiales; family Burkholderiaceae_E; genus JAGXFR01. The sequence continues at coordinate 63,676 of JAGXFG010000050.1, forward strand.
TGCGGCGGACCCCGACGCGGCCGCGGCCTTCCGCCGTGAAAAGCTCGGCTTCGTGTTCCAGGCCTTTCACCTCCTGCCCCATCTCGACCTGGTCCAGAACGTGGCAGTGCCGCTGCTGCTCAACGGCTGCCCGGTCGACGAGGCCCGCGAGCGCAGCAGCGCGCTGCTCGCCCGGCTCGGACTCGGCGATCGTGGCACCAGCCTCCCGCGCGAGCTCTCCGGCGGCGAGCAGCAACGGGTCGCGCTGGCCCGCGCCCTGGTGCACCGCCCTGCCCTGGTGCTGGCCGACGAGCCGACCGGGAACCTCGACCCCGCCACCGCCGGCCGGGCACTGGCGCTGATGGCCGAACAGGTGCGGCTGACCGGCGCCGCCCTGCTGATGGCCACCCATTCCGAGCACGCCGCCGGCATCGCCGACACGCGCTACCGAATCGTCGCCGGCACGATCGTGCCGGCATGAGCACGCTCCGCTCCCACGCGACGCTGCTCGCCTGGTTCTGGGGCGGGCATGTCCGCTCCCAGCCAGCCTCGGGGCTCGTTTCAATTGTGGCGATTGCGATCGGCGTGGCGCTGGCGCTGGCGATCCATCTCGTCAACCGCTCGGCTCTGGCCGAATTCGGCTCGGCGCTGGCCATGGTCAACGGCGAGGCCCAGGCGCAATTGCGCGCCGGCGCCGGGACCATCGACGAGGAGATCTTCGCCCAGGTGGCGCGCGACCCGCGGGTTGCGGTGGCCAGCCCGGTCATCGAGACCGACCTGTCGCTGGTCCAGGTCCCGGCCGGGCAACGCCCCGCCGGCGTGACCGCCAGCGGCGCGGCGCTGCCGCGCTCGCTCCGGGTGCTGGCGATCGACCCGTTGCGCGCCGCGGCGGTCACTCCCGGGCTGGTGCCGGTTCCGGACCCGGCTGCCGGCGGGGCGGCGGCACTGTTTGCCGATGATGCGGTCTTCCTCTCGCCCGCGGCCGCCACCGCGCTCGGTCTGCGCAGCGGCGACACGCTCCATGCGCGCGCGGGCATCGCCCCGGTCGAACTGCGGGTCGCTGGCCGGGTCGCCGGCGCAACTGCGGGACAGCGGATCGCGGTGATGGATATCGGCACCGCGCAATGGCGGCTCGGCTGGCTGGGCCAGATCTCGCGGATCGATCTGCGCCTCGCCCCCGGCGCCGATGTCGGGCGGCTGCGCACCGATCTGCTCGCCGCCCATCCGCAGCTGGTCTGGAGCGCCCCCGAGGCCGACGAGCAGCGAATGTCAAACCTCTCCCAGGCTTACCGCGTCAACCTCAACGTGCTCGCGCTGGTGGCGCTCTTTACCGGCGCATTCATCGTCTATACCAGCATCGGCCTGGGCGTAGTGAGACAGCAACAGGAACTGGCGCTGCTGGGCGTCCTGGGCACCCCTACGCGCACGCTGTTTGCCGCCGTGCTGGGCCAGGGCGTGGTGCTGGGCATGCTCGGCTCGGCCCTGGGAGTGGCGGGCGGAGGAGGCCTGGCTGCCGCGGTGCTGGCAGCGGTCGGCGGTGACCTGGGCGGCGGCTTCTTCGCCGGCAGCCAGCCGGCGCTGGTCGTGGCTCCGGTCGCGGTCGCAGTGTTCGCAGTGCTGGGTATCGCGGTCGGTGTTGCCGGCTCGTTGGTGCCGGCCCTGCGCATCGCGGCGATGGCCCCGGCGCGCGCGCTGCGCGCGGGAAGCAGCGAGGAAACCCTCGGGCGCGGGGCCGACTTGCGGGTGGCGCTGGTGCTCGCCCTCGCTGGAGCGGCCTTGCTTGCCCTGCCCGCGATCGGCGGACTGCCGATCGCCGCCTATGTCGCGATCGGTTGCTGGCTGATCGCCGGTATAGCCTGCGTCCGGCCGCTGGTGCGCGCGGTCGTGCGCGCTGGCGCCGGCACCGGTCGTGCGGCCTGGAGCCAGCCCACCCTGTGGCTCGCGCTGCAGCGGGTCAGGCATACCCCCGCCAGCGCCTCGGCGGCACTGGCCGGGGTGGTCGCAAGCTTCGCGCTGGCCAGCTCGATGGCGATCATGGTGCACAGCTTTCGTGGTTCGGTCGACAGCTGGCTGGACGCGGTGCTGCCCGCCGACCTCTACACCCGCAGCGCTTCGGGTGCCGCCAACGCCGGACTCACCCCTGAGTTGCGCGCCCAGCTGGCGAGCGCCAGCGGCGTGGCGCGGATCGAATTCCTGCGCGCCCTCCAGATCACCCTCGACCCGGCCCGTCCAGCCGTGACATTGCTGGCCCGCAGCCTCGACACCACCGCGCCGCAGCGGACCCTGCCGCTGACCGGCGCGACGCTGCCCGCTCCCGCCGGGACGGTGCCGATCTACGTCAGCGAAGCCATGGTCGACCTGTATGGTTTCGCGCCCGGGCGCGAGGTTCGGTTGCCACTCGGAGCACCCGGGGAGCGCTTCTTCGTCGCCGCCGTCTGGCGTGACTATGCCCGCCAGCACGGTGCCATCACGATCTCCCATGAAGACTACCGGCGCCTGAGCGGGGACGCGACCAGCAACGACGTCGCGGTCTGGCTCACCCCCGGGACCGCAGCGGAAGCCGCGATCGCCGCGATCCGGCGAATTTCCCCGGTCTTCGAGGCGCTCGACTGGCGCAGCGCGCGCGAGATCCGCAATATTTCGCTGGGTATCTTCGATCGCAGCTTTGCGGTCAGCTACCTCCTGGTCGCCGTCGCGATCATGGTCGGACTCTTCGGCGTCGCCGCCGCCTACGCCGGGGAGGCTCTGGCGCGGGCCCGCGAGTTCGGCATGCTGCGCCACCTCGGAGTCACCCGCTCTCAGGTGGGCAGGATCTTCGCGGCCGAGGCCGCTGCGATGGTCACCATCGGGGTGGCCTGGGGCGCGGTCCTGGGCGCCGCGATCTCCCTGGTGCTGATCCACCGGGTCAACCCGCAATCGTTCCACTGGACGATGGACACCACCTGGCCGACCGAACTGCTGGCGGCAACCGCGGCAGCCCTGATCGCAACCGGGGTGGCGGCAGCCGTCCTTGCCGCCCGTTCGGCCACCGGTCAGGGACCGGTACGGGCTGTCAGGGAGGACTGGTGAATCCCTCGCGGCGCCAGTGCCTGCATGCCGGCGGCGCAGCCCTCACCGCGGCCCTGCTTCCCGAGGCGGTGGCGGCGCCGCGCTACCCTGCGGTGCGCCCCGGGGTTCCGTTGCTGTTTCCGCGCGACCACGGGGCCCACGAGGCCTTTCGCAGCGAGTGGTGGTACATAACTGGCTGGCTGCGCGAGCGCAGCGAATGGATCGGCTTCCAGTTGACCTTTTTCAGGGCACGCACCGGGCATGCCGATGCCAATCCGAGCCGCTTCGCTCCGCACCAGTTGCTGATCGCCCACGCCGCGCTGGCGGTTCCCGGGCACGATCGCCTGCACCATGCCCAGCGCGCCGCGCGCTCCGGCTTCGGGCTGGCGATGGCGAGCAGCGCCGACACCGACGTGCACATCGGCGACTGGTCGCTGCGGCGCGATGCCGACGATCGCTACCGGGCGCTGATCGCGGCACCCGAGTTCACCCTGGCGCTGCAACTCGCCCCACCGGGGCCACCGCTGGCGCAGGGCGAGAACGGCTATTCGCGCAAGGGACCGAACCCCGAACAGGCGAGTTACTACTACAGCCGCCCGCAACTCGCCGTTACCGGATCGGTGCGCGTCGCCGGCCAGGACAAGGGCGCGACGCGCTCTGCCCGCAGGACGCTGGGGCCGGAACGCGCAGTGAGCGGGGCCGCCTGGCTCGATCACGAGTGGTCGAGCGAACTGCTGGCGGCAGACGCGACCGGATGGGACTGGATGGGGCTGAACTTCGACGACGGCACGGCACTGATGGCGTTTCGCATCCGCCGCGCCGACGACTCGACCGTGTGGTCACACGCGCGCTGGATCAGTGCCGCGGAACTGCACTCCGGCGCGGAGCCGTCACCGTCTTCGTCCCGGCCGCGGTTCCCGCCGGCGAGCGGCGCCGAGCCACTCCCCTCGCCAGCGCCCGCGCCGGTGTTCGAACCATTGCGCCGCTGGCGCTCACCGCGCAGCGGGGCAACCTACCCGGTCGCGATGCGGGTGCGCAGTGCCGGGCGGACTTTCGAACTGCTGCCGCTCTTCGACGATCAGGAACTCGACGCCAGCGCGAGCAGCGGCACGATCTACTGGGAGGGCGCGGTAACGGTCGTGGAAAATGGCCGCACGGTCGGCCGCGGCTACCTGGAACTTACCGGCTACGCCGGCCGGCCGCCGGTGTGACCGGGCGGCCCGGCAGATTTCCCGGCCGCTGCCGCCGCGAGCGCCGGGGCGCTAGGCGGGGCGAGCGCCGGCACCAACTCGGGTGAGCAATGCCGCCCCGGCGATACTGGCCAGCCCACAGGCGATGCCCACGGCGTAATAGCCGAAGCGATCGTAGAGCCACGCCGTGCAGGGCGTGAACAGCGTTACCCCGACGTAGGTCGAGCAACTCAGCATCGCCGTCATGACGCCGCGCAAACGCACGACCTGCTCGGTCGCCAGAGCCGTGATGGCGGTGAAGAACGTGCCCTGCAACAGGCCCCAGCAGAGCAGTCCGATCAGCGCCAGCACGGGGAATCCCACCACCAGCGTCAGCATCACCAGCAAGGCGCCCAGCCCGCCCAGGGCGATCACCCCGCTGCGTTCCTTGCCGACCCGATCGATCCAGTGCGCGTTGCGGGTCACGATGTAGAGCCCCAGCCCGTAGACCGCGATCACGAGCCCGGTCACGCCCGAATCCCAGCCGTTGACTTGCCGCAATTCGCTGCCCAGAAAGGTGTACACCCCGTAGAAGGCGCCCATGTCGATGAGGTTCACGGCCAGCACGAGTTGTGCCCCCCGGTCGGAGAGCACAGCCCGCAGATCGGCGACCAGCGCCGCTACCACCAGCGGCCCGAGCGCCGGCACAGGTGGCGGTTTCGGCGCGACCGCGATCGCCACCGCGCAGCCCAGCGCGGCGATCGCCAGGCCGATGAATGCGCCCCGCCAGTCGATGGCCTGGGCCGCGAACGCCATCGTCGGCACCACCAACAGGATCGCGATCGACCAGCCACTGACGATCCGGCCAACCGCGCGCCCGCGCTGCTCGTAGCTCGAGAGATCTCCGGCCAGAGCGTAGGCCGCCGGCAACACGGTTCCGGTTGCCGCCCCCGCCAGTGCGCCCAATGCCAGCAGGACCTCGAAGCTCCGGGCCTGGCCAGCACCCAGCCAGGCGAGCGCGAACACCACCAATCCCGCGATGATCAGCCGGGAGCGCGGCAACTGCTTGGCGGTGAGGCCGACGATCGGCGCGGCCAGCGCCAGCACGATGCTGTAGACGGTAAGCAGCAGTCCGGCATGGCCGGGCGCAATGGCGAATGAGTCCGCGATGTCGGGCAACAGCGGCGAGATCGCAAAGATGGTCGCACCCACGGTGGCGACCGCCAGCATCGCGGCGCGGGTCAGGAGCGGGTAGCCGTCGATGCTTCCGGCCGCCCCGGCCGGTTCCGCGGTATTGCCCACTCGCTCAGCGCACCAGCTGATTGATTTCGATGATCGGCATCAGCACCGCCAGGACGATCAGCAGCACGATCCCGCCCATGGCCAGGATCAGCATCGGCTCGAGCAAGCTGGTGAGTGTCAGGGCCCGGCGTTCAGTCTCGGCCGAGAGCGTGGCGGAAACCCGTTCGAGCATTGCGCCGACCTCGCCGGTAGCCTCACCGCTGGCGATCATCTGGATCATCATCGGCGGAAACTGCTTCTGCGCCGCCAGCGCCCGCGAAAGCGGTGCGCCCTCGCGAACGCGTTCGAGCGCGTCGAGCGCCGCCGCGCGCAGCGACTCGTTGGTCAGCGTCCTCGAACCGGCCTCGATGGACCTGATCAGCGGCACGCCGGCACTGGCGAGGATCGCGAGCGTCGAGGCGAATCGGGCCGTGTTCATGCCGCGAATCATCCGGCCGAACAGCGGCATTTCGAGCAGACGCCGGTGCCACGCCAGGCGCGCGGTCGGCGCGCGCAGCGCCACCCTGAACCCGATAATGGCGATGATGATTGCTCCCAACAGCCAGATCCCGTAGACGCGCACGAAATCCGAGATCGCGATCATTCCCACGGTCAGTGGCGGCAGGTTCTGGCGCGTCTGTTCGAATACCCCCACCACCTGCGGCACGACGTAGGTGAGCATCGCGATCACCACCAGCAACGCCACCACCGTAACGATCATCGGATAGGTGAAGGCGAGAATCAGTTTTTGGGTCAGCGCGGTGCGGCTCTCGATATAGTCGGCCAGCCGGCCCATCACCAGCCCGAGATCGCCCGACTGTTCGCCGGCTCCGACCAGCGCCCGATATACCTCGGGGAAGTCATCCGGATGCCTGGCCAGCGCCTGGGCAAACGTCTGGCCGCCGACCACGTCGGCGCGCACCGCCGCAAAGCGGTCGCGCACGGCCGCGCGCTCGCCCTGCTCGATGACCGCGCCCAGGGCGCGCTCGAGCGGCACTCGCGCTGCCAGCAGGCTGGCCAGCTGGCGCGTCACCATCGTCAGCTCGCTGCGGCGCAATCGGGTGCGCAGGCCAGCGACCTGCCGCCCGCCCTCGTGCACCGGGGACACCTCGATCGGCACCAGCGAGCGCTGGCGCAACAGGTTGCGTGCCGCCCGCGGCGAGTCGGCGTCGAGCACGCCGTGCTCGATGTTCCCCTTCTCGTTGGCGGCTTCGAACTTGTATGCCGGCATCGCCGTCTCAGTCCCGCGTGACCCGGATTACCTCGTCGGCGGAGGTCACGCCGGCCGTAACCCAGCGCTGGCCATCGTCGCGCATCGGAATCAGCCCGCGCGCCAGTGCGCCGACACGGATTTCGGCCTCCGATGCGCCCTGGTGAATCTGGGCACGGATCGCGTCATCGACGGCGAGCAACTCGTAGATCCCGGTACGGCCCTGAAAGCCGGTACGGCCGCAGGCCACGCACCCCGGAGCCCGCCAGCCACCGCCTATGGGGTCGGGCTCGCGGCACTGCGAACACAGCTTGCGCACCAGCCGTTGCCCGGCCACTCCTACGAGCGACGACGCCAGCAGGAATGGCTCGACGCCCATGTCGATCAAACGTGTGATCGCCGCCACCGAATCGTTGGTGTGCAGGGTTGCAAGCACCAGGTGGCCGGTGAGCGATGCCTGCACCGCGATCTGCGCGGTCTCCAGGTCGCGGATTTCGCCGATCATCACCACGTCCGGATCCTGGCGCAGGATCGAGCGCAGCGCCCGCGCAAAACTCATGTCGATGCGCGCGTTGACCTGCGTCTGCCCGACGCCCTCGATGTCGTACTCGATCGGATCTTCGACCGTCAGGACGTTGGTGCTCGCGGTATCGATCCGTCCCAGCGCGGCATAGAGGGTGGTGGTCTTGCCCGAGCCCGTCGGACCGGTGACCAGCACGATCCCATGGGGCTGATGAACCATCTTGTCGAACCGGCGCAGGGTGTCCGTGCTCATTCCCAGGTTGGTGAGATCGAGCCTGCCGGCTTCCTTGTCGAGCAGGCGCAAGACCGCGCGCTCGCCGTGCCCGGTCGGCAGGGTCGAGACCCGCACGTCGAGTTGCTTGCCGCCGATGCGCAGCGTGATCCGGCCGTCCTGCGGCAGGCGTTTCTCGGCGATGTCGAGGCTGGCCATGATCTTGATCCGCGAGACCAGCGCGGCGTGCAGTTCGCAGCGCGGTCGAACGACGTCACGCAGCGTGCCGTCGACACGAAAGCGCACCAGCGAATGGGACTCGTAGGGCTCGATATGGATGTCCGAGGCGCCGTCACGACTGGCCTGGGTGAGCAGCGCGTTGATCATCCTGATGATCGGGGCATCGTCCTCGGTCTCGAGCAGGTCCTCGATCTTGGGCAGATCCTGCAGCAGGCGCGTCAGGTCGACGTCGCCGGCCACCTCGTCGACCACCGAAGCCGCCGAACCCTCATGCTGGGCGTAGGCACGTGAAATCGCCTCGACCACCTCGGCCTCCGGCTTCATCCTGGTAACCAGTCGGCGCGGCACCGTGCGCGAGAGTTCCGCCAGGGCCTGTGACGGGGTCTTGGGACTGATCCAGACCTCGAGCGCGTCAACCGACTCCGCGCTCACCAGCAGTTGGTTGGCACGGGCGAAACCGTAGGAAACAAAGCGCGCCGGAGAGACAGTAGCCATTTCGTGGTCTGGGCCAGGAATCGTTTGTTGTTGGTCTAGTTGAGGTACAGCCGCTCATACACCGACGGGTCAGGCGGCGCC